>NZ_JBHXMA010000038.1:0-110383 GCF_042721035.1 Streptomyces sp. NPDC058464 | reverse complement strand
CGTGGTGCTCCCGCGCTGAACGCGGCATCCGTTCCCTGTGGGGGGTCCGACACCACCGGCGCCGTTCGGCACGGGCCCCCACGGGGGGTGGGCCCGGTGCCGAACGGCACGGGATCATCACATCCAGCCCGCCGTGCGTGCCGCCTCGACCGCGCGTTCCTCCGCGTCGTCGGCCTTCGCGTTCAGGGTCCCGTCCTGTCCCGCCGCCGTGCCACCGGCCGCCGTCGCGGCCGCCTGGGATGCGGTGAGGGCGGCGCGCAGGGCCGCCGCCATCTCGGTGTGCTCGTCCGGGGAGCCGGGCACCTGCCCGGCCGCTTGCGCCGCCACCTGCGCGGCCAGCGCCGCGGTCGCGGCGGCGTTGCGGGCGCAGCGGGCGTCGGCCGCCGGGTCGGGTGCGGTGCCGGGCAGGGCGGCGAGCGAACTGGCCGACAGCCGGAGCGCGTTCGCGGCCCGGCCCACCGGGCTCGTCGGCACGGTCTGCGCTGCTTCGGGGGTGATCCCCGCGTGGCGGCAGGCGGCGACCGCGCGCTCGTAGGCGCTGTGGGCGCGGGCCGAGTGCAGCTTTCTCAGGGTGTCCGCCGAGGGGCTGTCCGAGGGGGACTTCGAGGGGTCGGTCGTCATCTGTGCCTCCTCGCCACGAGTGCCACGAGTGCCACGAGTGCCGTGATGGGGGTGATGGGGGTGATGGGGACGGAGGGTCGCTGCGGGCCCGTCGTGGCTGGTCGCGCAGTTCCCCGCGCCCTCAGATCGGCGACTGCGTCGCCGATCTGAGGGCGCATCGGCTAGCCGAACAGGCCCAGTGCCGTGTCCACCGACCAGCTCTGCCAGCTGACGGCGAACAGGCCGACCACGGAGATCAGGGCCATCATCAGGTTCTGTCCCTGTTCCGCCCAGTCGTGGATCATGAGGACCAGGTAGATCAGGTTGAGCAGGAACCCGGCCGCCAGCGCGATCGGTGTGAGGAAGCCGGAGACCAGGCCGAGGCCCAGGGCGAGCTCCGCGTACGCGACGACGTAGGCCATCAGCCGGGGGCGCGGCGCGACGACGGTGTCGAAGCCCTGCCGGACCACCGGCCAGCGGTGCTTCTCCGCGACACCGGCCGCCCACCGGATGCCTCCGCCGCCGAACCACTGCTTCTTGTCCTTGTGCCGCCAGCTCTCCAGCCACCACAGACCGAGCCCGATGCGGAGCACCGCGAACCATTCGGCACCGCTCAGCAAGGCTGATCGCATCCCGCACCCTCCCCGGATCCCCATAGCCATACATCTGACGGTTCGTCAGTTCAGCGGAAGGCGGCGTGCGTCGCAAGAGGGAGAGCGGGACGAACTCCGGAAGGTTCCGGCAGGAGGGGGGTGCGGGGTGTGGTGGCCCTTGCTGGTGCAGGCTCCTGGGCCTAGCCTGAATGCCGACGGCTTATCTGATGGACCGTCAGATAAATTCGGAACTCCGCAGGCAGCAGGGGGTAGGCATGGCAGAGAACGCGACCGGCACCCAGGATCTGCCCAGGGTGATCAGCGTGGACGACCACGTGATCGAGCCCGCCCACCTCTTCGAGCGGTGGCTGCCGGGCAAGTACCGCGACAAGGGGCCCAAGCCCTTCACCGCCGGCATCGGCGAACTCGCCTACGTCGGCGGCAAGTACCGGTTCACCACCGACCCCGAGGGCCAGATCACCGACTGGTGGGAGTACGAGGGCCTGCTCTTCCCGTACAAGCGCATCATCGCCGCCGTCGGCTTCTCCCGGGACGAGATGACGCTCGACGGCATCACCAGGGAGCAGATGCGGCGCGGCTGCTGGGATCCCAAGGCCCGCCTGGAGGACATGGACATGAACCATGTCGAGGCCTCCCTCTGCTTCCCGACCTTCCCCCGCTTCTGCGGGCAGACCTTCGCCGAGGCCAAGGACAAGGAGGTCGCGCTGGCCTGCGTCCGGGCCTACAACGACTGGATGGTCGAGGAGTGGTGCGGGGACAGCGGCGGCCGGCTGATCCCGCTGTGCCTGATCCCGCTGTGGGACATCGACCTGGCCGTCGCCGAGATCCGGCGCAACGCCGAGCGGGGCGTCCGGGCGGTCACCTTCAGCGAGATCCCGACCTATCTGGGCCTGCCGTCCATCCACTCCGGCTACTGGGACCCGTTCTTCGCGGCCTGCGAGGAGACCGGGACGGTGGTCAACATGCACATCGGGTCGAGTTCCCAGATGCCGGCCGCCTCCCCGGACGCCCCGCCCGCCGTCCAGGCCTCGCTCAGCTTCAACAACGCCATGGCCTCGATGATGGACTTCCTCTTCTCCGGGGTCCTGGTGAAGTTCCCCCGGCTGAAACTCGCGTACAGCGAGGGCCAGATGGGCTGGATCCCGTACGCGCTGGAGCGCGCCGACGACGTCTGGGAGGAGCACCGCGCCTGGGGCGGGGTGAAGGACCTGATCCCCGAGCCGCCCTCGACGTACTACTACCGGCAGATCTTCTGCTGCTTCTTCCGCGACCGGCACGGCATCGAGGCGATCGAGACGATCGGCGTGGACAACGCGACGTTCGAGACGGACTACCCGCACGTCGACTCGACCTGGCCGGAGACCAAGCGGGTGGCCCAGGAACACGTCGGCGGACTGGCCCCGGAGGTGGCCTACAAACTGCTGCGCGGGAACGCGATCCGGATGCTCCAGCTGCCCTTCGACTAGCCGGTTCAGCGGGTCGCCCGGTGGGCAGGGGACCGGGCATGAAGGTCTCCGTCGACGCCGACGTCTGTTATGGGTCGGGCGAGTGTGCCTTCCGGGCACCCGCTGTGTTCGGGTTCGAGGACGGGTACGGTTTCGTCCTGCCCGGACGGGAGGAGTCCGGGGACGACGACGAACTGATCCGGGACATCGCCGAGCGCTGCCCGTCGCAGGCGATCCGGATCGACGGCCGAAGGGTCACCGACTAGCGGATGAGCAGCCCCCGCAACCCGCGCACCTCGCGCACCTCCAGTACCTCCAGAACCTCGCGCACCTCCAGTACCTCGCGCACCGAGCTCACCGAGTTCACCGAGCTCGCCGAGCTCCTGGCCACCCTCGGCCGCCGCTACGTCCGCGACTTCCCGGGCCCCTGGGGCAAGACCCTCGCGGCCCGCGCGCTCAACCCCTATCTGCGCGACCACCCCCGGCGGCGCGTCGTCGAGACCCTCTCGGGCGACCGGTTCGCGGTCGACACCCAGGACCTCATCCAGCGCTACCTCTACCTCTTCGGGGTGTGGGAACCGCACATGACCCGCTGGCTGCGCGGCCGGCTGGCGCCCGGGGACTGCTTCGTCGACGTCGGCGCCAACATCGGCGTCTTCAGCGTCCTCGCCTCCCGGCTGGTCGGGGAGCAGGGCCGGGTCGTGGCCGTCGAGGCCTCCCCCGTCTTCCACCGTCGCCTCGAACAGCAGAGCGCGCTCAACGGCTGCCGGAACATCCGCGCGGTCAACGCCGCCGTCTCCGACGCCCACCGCACCCTGACCTTCGTGCTCGCCAGCTCCCGCAACATGGGCGCCAACAGCATCGTCCCGTGGGACGGCCCGGCCGAGTCCAGCTTCGACATCGAGGCCGTGCCGCTGCCCGAACTGCTCCGGCCGGAGGAGATCGAGACCGCGCGGGTCGTCAAGATCGACGTGGAGGGCGCCGAGGGCGCGGTGGTGCGCGGGCTCGCCCCCCTGCTGGAGAAGCTGCGCCCGGACGCCGAGATCACCGTCGAGGTCACCCCCGACCGGATGGCCCAGCTGGGCGACTCCGCGGACGACCTGCTGCGCACCATGACCGACGCCGGCTACCACGTCTACCGGCTCGCCAACAGCTATGCGGCCGACAGCTACCCCCGCGCCCTGTACGGCGAACCCGTGGTCCCGGTCCGCTGGGACCGCCCGGTCACCGAGGAGAGCGACCTGGTGTTCTCGCGCGTGGACGCGGCGACGCTGGGCCCTGCCTGACAGGTCGGTCAGCCGTACCGCCAGCCGAGCTCCGCCAGGGCCCGTGCCCGGGCCGCCACGACCGCCATGCGGGCCTCCCGTTCCACCGGGTCGGTGTGTGCCGGACGGCCGGTGACCTGGCCCTCCCATTTGCGGTAGAGCAGCCCGGCCTCCGCCGAGAACCAGCCCCGGCTCACGGCGTCGAGAGCGAGCAGCAGCCCGGTGTCCTCGGAGGCGGGCAGTGCCATCCAGCCGCCGAGGGCGAGCAGCAGCTCGCGGCGGACGAAGAGGGTGGCCGGATGGACCTGGGCGCGGAAGTCGTGCGCGGTCCAGTGGCCGAGCACCGTCCCGCGCTCGATCGGCCCCTCCTCGGGGTCGCCCGGGAAACCGGCCGTGGAGCCGTCCGGCAGCAGGTCCAGGGCTCGTGAGGTGGCCCAGCCGATGTCCGGGCGGCCCTCCAGCGCGGCCAGGTCACGGCCCAGCGCACCCGGCGTGAGCTGGTCGTCGGCGTCGAGGACCTTGACGTACGCGCCCCCCGCCCGGGCCAGCGCGAGGGTGCGCGCGACCCCGGGACCACCGGCCCGGCCCCGCCGGAACGACACCCGCGCGTCGTCGGGGACGTAGGCGCGGACCTCGCCGGAACCCTCCCCGTCCCCGTCTCCGCCCCCGTCCTCCTGGATCAGCCACTGCCACTCCCACCCCTCGGGCAGTCGCTGCTCGCACAGCGACGCGTAGGCCTCGGGCAGGAAGCGGGCCGACGGCGCGTGGACCGCGGTGACGACGGTGACGCGCCGGGTCACGGCAGCGCTCACCACCTTTCCAGGTGTGTGGTGAAGAGCAGTTCGGTGCGGTCGCCGGGGAGGGTGACGGCGGTGATGTCCACGATGCGGTCGTGGATGTCGTACGACGTCTTGCGCAGCAGGATCACCGAGGTGCCGGCCGGCAGGTCCAGCTCGCGGGCCTCCTCGGGCGTCGGCGGGCGGGCGGTGAAGCGCTCCTCGACGCGGTCGACCTCGATGCCGACGGTGTGGAGCTGGTTCTGGGTGCCGCCCGGCCAGGGTTCGTTGGTCTCGTCCAGGAGATCCGGGTTGGCCGCGATCACGTCGCGGACCAGGTAGGAGGTGACCAGGCTGAAAGGGGCGGTCTCGGCGGAGTGCCGGGTCCGGTAGGTGCGCTCGAGGAGCACGGTGCCCTCTGGTACCCCGAACGCGTCGGCGAGGTCGCTGGGCGCGGTCAGCTCGCGGTAGCGGGCGAAGAAGACCAGGTCGCCGATGACCAGGCCGGTCTCGCGCTCGGTCGCGCCGGTCTCGGCCCGGGTGGCCTCCGGCATCCGGGCGCGGTCCTTCTCCCACTGGTGCCGTTCGTTGTCGCGGACCGCGCGGGTGCGGGGGCGGCGCACGAAGGTGCCGCTGCCGTGCCGCTTGTCGATCAGTCCCTCCGCGCTCAGCAGCCGCAGCGCGTTCTGGATCGTGGGCACGCTACGGCCGTGCCGCCGGGCCAGCTCCGCCTCGGAGGGCAGCCGGGCACCGGGCTTCAGCTCGCCGTTCCGGATGGCGCGGCGGAGGTCGCAGGCGATCTCCTCGTAGGCCTTGGGCACATGATCAGCCTACGACTCCTTAAGAGGAGTTGAGGAGTCGAACAGTTCCGTCCAAGGACGTGCGGAGACCCGCGGCCGGATAGCTCCTGGTCGCGGGTCTGTTGTCGCAGCAGGCGCTGGTACGTACGCAAGTCGCCCTTGCGCCGTTGCGTCCGAGCCGTCTGTACCGTCGGGGTCAGCAGTCGAGCGGTGCCGCGGGGGGCTCGGCCGGGTTCTCGGACTCGGTGGTGTCCAGGGGGCGCTGGCGGCAGCTGGGGGTCTTGCCGTGGGCCTCGGCCCGGATGCGCTGCTTCATCGTGGGCGGCAGGGACCTGGCGTGGGACCAGAGCCAGTGGCTCTGTGCCGGGATCGTCACCCGGTCCGTGGTGTGGTCCTCGCCGGTGCTGTTGCGCGGGGTCTCGGTCTGCGGTACCGCGGCGGCGGTGGCGGCGGAGACGAATCCGAGCGCCGTGAACAGCGCGAGGAAGGCGGTGACGATGGCGGTCCACAGCTTCATGACCTTGGCGTTCCGGGCCATGGCCCCTCACTTTCGGGTTGGGCGATTTGCGTACTTTCCTCATGATGTGTATGGGGCTCGCGAAGTGGGGGACGTCGAACTGTGGCGCGTCGATGTTCTGATGAACACCACACGGATGGGTGCATGAGGCGGGAAAAATCCCAAGAAAGGCCCGTGAAAGGAGTCGAGAGGGAGCAAAGTAACCGTCCGTGGGGGTGTGATCACCCTCCGATCGGAGCGGTTCGACCTCGGGCAACGCCTTGTGGCGGACCGGAGTTGGGGTCGGATGCCAGGTCACCGATCGATATCGGTCGGTGTGTATAGTCGGGCGCCAGAGGTCCCCTACGTCAAGGAAGAGACGAGGTCGCGCGGTGAAGAAGCTTCTCCTGGTCGCACTGGCCGCCATCGGCGGGCTCCTCGTGTACCGCCAGATCCAGGCGGATCGCGCCGAGCAGGATCTGTGGACGGAGGCGACTGACTCCGTGCCCACGGGTTCGTGAGTACCGACAACAGACGACACTGAGACCCCGGCCGCCCGAGCGGTCGGGGTTTTGCGTTGCCGGGGCGGACGGGCGGGCCCGCGAACGGGCAGACGGCAGGTGTCGGACGGACAGGCGGCGGGTGGACGGACGGGCGGCCGGCGGCCGGGCGGTGGGGCGGGCCGCCGGGGTGTGATGCGGGCGTTTCGGACGGTCGTGGGGATCCCCGGGTGGCGCGACGGCGCGCGGGGCAGTATGGGGCCCCGACCGGTCCCGGACTTCGGGTCCGGCTCGACGACGGCTGGGGGCGCGCGTGATACGGCGGTGGCGTACGGCGGCGGCATGGCGGGGCATCGGTGCGACGGCAGCCCTCGCACTGACGGCACTGCTGCCGGCCTCCGCCGCCGCGGCGAGCGGTGGCGGCGGCGGATACGCCTTCGCCCCCGCCGACCGCACGGTCACCGGCGCGACGGGCAGCACGGACGCCGTACCGCTGGAGCCCGGTACGACCTACCGCAGCACCCTCCCGGACAAGGGCGAGCTGTACTTCCGTCTCGAACTCGCCGCCGGTACCACGGCCTACGTCCCCGTCACCGCCGTTCCGCCCTCCGACGCCACCGTCTCCGCCAGCGACGGCATCCAGGTCTCGATCGAGGACGCCAACGGCACCGCCTGCGACTACAGCAGCGCCCGCTTCGGCGCCGGGCTCAGCCCCCGGCCGGTCACGGCGGTGGGGCGCCGGGACGCGGGCAAGACGCTGTGCCAGGACGCCGGCACCTACTACGTGGTCGTCGAGCGGCTCGTGTCCGGCTCGACGACCACCACCCCGGGCAGCTGGGACCTGGAGATCGCCCCCGTCACCGAACCGGCCCTGGCCAGGGCCGGCGCCACCACCGCCCCCGAGACCTGGAACTCCGCGTCGCCCGAGCCGCTCACCGGAGAACCCCGCCGCCGCACCGCGGGCGCCGGCTTCGCCTCGGCCCGCACCCTGGACCAGGGCGTCTGGCGGACCGACATCACGCCCGGCCAGACCCTCTACTACGCCGTTCCGGTCGACTGGGGCCAGCAGCTGCACGCCACCGTCGACCTCGGCAGCACCAGCGGCGCCGCCCACGGCTACGTCAGCGCCGCGCTCAACCTCTCCCTCTACAACCCGGTCCGCGGCTACGTCGACGACGTCTCCCTCGGCTACGACGGCACCCAGAAGTCGTCCTCCCTAGACCCCCTGCCACCCGTGGCGTACGCCAACCGGTACGCCGTCTCCGGCGCGGAGAGCTCCGTCCGCTTCGCCGGCGCCTACTACCTCGTCGTCCACCTCACCGGGCAGACCGCGGACACCTTCGGGAAGGGGCCGTACGGCGTCACGCTCCATGTCCGCGTCGACGGCACCCCGAACTCCGGCCCCGCGTACGCCGGTTCGCCGGTCCCGAAGGGCGTATTCGACGCGTCCTCGGACCGGGGGAGCCTCGGGACCGCGGCCGGCGGCGACGGCACGGCGATGCGGGCGCTCGCGGCCGGCGGCATCGGCACGGGAACGGCGCTGCTGCTCGTCCTGGGCGTGTGGACCCTGATCGCCCGGCGTGCTCAGATCCGGGCCAACGCCCAGAAACCGACGGCGTAACAGGCCAGCGCGAGGAGAAGGATGGGCACGGCGGCTCTGGCCGGAGGGCCGGTCCTGCGCGCCCGCCGCCGACGCCGGCCGTGGGTGCGGACCGACGGCGGCGGGGCCTGCGGGTCACGCGCGGTGTAGGTGGCCGTGGTGGTGTCCGTGCCCGTGTCCGGCCGGGCCGGGGGGAGTGGCTGCGCGGGCGGCCACGGGGTGTGCGGCTGCGCGACAGGGGCGGTCTGCGGCACCGGAACCGGCTGCTGCCCGGCGTACGGCGGATACGGCGGCGTCGGCCCGGGCTGCGCGGCAGCGGGCGCCGGAGTGACCGGTGTCAGGGGCGGGGGAAGCCGGAAACTGCCGGTGTCGGACATGGAGACGGGGGCCGAGGGCGGTCCGGCGACGCCGCTGGTGCTGCCGGTGCCGCCGGCCCGGCCGGCGTCGGGCGCAGGGGCCCCTTCGCCGCTCCCTGCCCCGTCCGGGGCTGCCACCGCGGCCGTACCCCGTCCCGACCCGCCTGCCATGACCGGGCCAGGACCCGCACCCGCGCCCGAGGCCGCCGCCGAGCGGAAACCTGTACCTGCGTCCGGGGCCGCCTCCGAGCCGGAACCCGTACCCGCACCTGCGGCCGCCTCCGAGCCGGTACCCGCACCCCGACCCGTACCCGCCCCGGCCACCCCTGCCGCCCCGGCCGATTCCCCGGCCGTCTCCCGGCCCGGGGAGGCCTCGTCGGCCGTTCCCCGCGCCGCCGCGGCAGTGGCTGCCCGAGCCCCCGCTCCCGGGGCACCAGGCCCTGCCGGAGTCCCCGGCACCCCCTGTGCCGCGCCGCCCCCCGAAGGCACCCGTACCGGCCCCCCGGGCCCGAACCCCTTCGGCAGCGGCCCCAGTTGGTCGAAGATCTCGATCGAGTCGTCGTGGGCGTCCGTCTCCGGGAGGAGTTCCCTGGCCTGGGCGAGGGCCCTGCGGGCGCCGGTGGCGGTGTGGAAGCGGGCGCGGGGATCCGGCTGGAGAAGGCTGGCGACGACCTGCCAGAGCGGATCCGGGATGCCCTTGGGCGCTCCCGGGGTGCCGTGTTCGGCGAAGTACTGGACGAGCGCCTTGGCGTCGGGCTTGGCGCCTTCGAGGAGATACAGGGCGACCAGGCCGACGGCGAACAGATCGGCCGTGAAGTCGGGCTCGGCGCCCAGGAGTTGCTCGGGAGCGATGTAACCCGGCGTGCCGACCACGAGGTTGGTCTCGGTCAGCCGGGCCTCGCCGAGCCGCATGGCGATGCCGAAGTCGGACAGGCGCAGCCGGGGACGGGCGGTGCCGGTCGCTTCCAGCAGGATGTTCGCGGGCTTGATGTCCCGGTGGACCACGTCCTCGGCGTGCACCGCGGCGAGGCCGGAGAGCAGCTGGTCGAGGAGGGTGCAGACGAACAGCGGTGGCAGGGGGCCGTAGTCCCCGACCAGGTGGACCAGCGAGCCGCCGGCGACCAGGTCCATCGTGAAGAGGACCTTGTCGTCGTCGGCGGCCCAGCTGGCCGGAGCCAGGACATGGGGGTGGTCGATGCGCAGTGCCTGCTCCCGCACGAAGCGCAGGAGCGCGTGGGCGTCGCTCTGCTGGAGCACCTTGGCCGCCACATAGCGCCCCCGCCGGTGGTCCCAGGCGCGCCAGACGGCGCCCACTCCGCCATGACCGATCGGGTCGGCCAGTTCGTACCGGCCCGCGAAGACCTCACCCATGACTGCCCGTAGCCCTCCCCCTCTGGTCCCCCGGCCACCCCCTGCCTGTTACCCCCCTTGCTTCCCCCGGATGAGCGATACGACCCCTCTCGCGTGACCCCCTCTGCCAGGGCCTGGCCCCGCCCGGTTCACCGGACCCCCTCCGGTGCGCCGGGCCGTGGCTCAGCTCTGGTGCGACTGGTAGTGCGTGACCGCGTCCGACGTGCGGCCGGCACCGTAGACCCGGAGGAACTCCGCGAGTTCCGGGTGGGTCGGAGCGAGCGTGTCGGCCGCGTCGATGATGTCACCGGCGGCGGCCACCGAGCGCAGCAGCGACTGGATTTCCCGCACCACGCGCTTGACCGTCGGCGCCCCCGAACCGCTGGTCGTCTGCGTGGTGTTGCTGAGCACCGAGCCCCCCTGGGACTTCTTGATCTCGTCCATGCGCTCGGTCGCCTCGGCCGCGCTCACGCTGCCGTCCGCGACCTGAGCCGAGAGGTCCTGGAGCAGCTGCACCCGCTGGACCACGGCCGGGTTGCCGATCTTCGCCCGCTGCCCGCTCATCAGCTGCGACAGCATGGGTGCGGACAGTCCGAGGACCGCCGCGAGACGTGCCTGGTTGAGCCCCAGGTCGTCGATGAGCTTACGGAAGAGCGCCCCCAGCGGCTCTCCGTACCAGTTCCGCTGCAGCTCCCGCGCTCTGGCGGTGGCTTCCTGCTGTGCGGCGTCCATTGCGTCTCCCCATCGCTTCCCCAAAAAAACCACGGTTCGCTACAGCGAACCCCGTCGAGCATCTTACGGAGAGTGGTCATCTGCGGGGACCCCCAATCTTTTTGCGAGGTAAGGGGGGTGACCCGGTACTCTGGTCTGCGGCACCGACCCTGCGGATCTACCGCTTGGCCGGTGGCTTCCCGTACGGGGCCTTAGCTCAGTTGGTAGAGCGCCGTCTTTGCATGGCGGATGTCAGGGGTTCGACTCCCCTAGGCTCCACTCGTCGAATGCCCTCTGATCTGCGGAAACGCAGTTTCAGGGGGCATTTTTGGTGCGCGCTGGGGGCGCGCGAGGACGCCCAGGGCGTGGTCGAGTGCTCACCCTCGACAGCGCCCAGGCCGCCGAGGCCGCCGGATTCTCGGCGCGCGCCGGATCGTCCCGGTCCACTTCGACAGCTGGGCCCATTTCGCCGAGGGCCGGGCCGAGCTGGTGACCGCCTCCGCCTTCACCGCCGCGGGGCTGCTCGACCGCGTCGCGCTGCACTGAGTGTCTAGCTGTACTGAGTGTCGCGCTGTGCTGAGTGCCGAGCTGTGCTGAGTTACGGCAGCCACGGGATGTCCCCTGGGCCTCAGAAAACCTCTCTGGCCTGCGTAAACGCAGGCCAGAGAGGTTGATGTGCGCGCCCTCGCGGTCAGGCGTCTGGTTTCACGTGAAACGGTGTGCGGTCCGCCGGGCTCAGCGGTTCTTGTCGTCCCGGGACCGTGATCCCCGCTCCTCCGCCTCCTTGGCCTGCACCTCGGGGTCGAGTGGCGAGCTGCCGTCCACCGAGCCGAGCCGGCCCGGATCCGGAACCTCCGTCGCGACGGGCGGCTCGACCAGCCAGTCGGGGTTGGCCTGCTTGTCCCACCACTTCCAGGCGGCGAAAGCCGCGCCGGCCAGGACGCCGACCACGGCGAACGCCTTGAACGCGCGGCCGCACGACGAGCGCCGCTGGTTCCGGTGCGCCAGCTTCTCGATCTCCTCGGCCGAGACGTTGCCGCGCAACGCGGCCAGCGCGGCGGCACCCCGCGTGGCAGCCTCCTCGCGGACCGGACCGGCCGCCGCCACGGCTTGCTCGATCCTCGGCCGCGAGTAGTCGGCGGCCTGCCGGGCCGCCTTGCGCGTCAGGTCCGCGGCGTCGTGCGCGGCCTGGTCCACCTTCGGCGGTACATGGGTAAGGGCCTGTTCCAAGCGCGGCACGAGACGGGCGTCGTACTGGACGCGAGCCTGCTCTGCGGCCTGCGACACCACGGGCGCGAGCCGTACGCGTGCCTCCTGCGCGTAGTACGCGGCACGCTCCTTGGCCGTGTCGGCATAGGGCGCCACCGCTTCCGCGGCGTGCCGCACGCTGTCCTTCGCCGAACTGGTCGCGGCGCGCACGCTGTCTTTGCGGGTCACGGGTTTCCTCCTCCTCGGTGGCGTACGGTATTTCGACTTTCCACCCTTTTACGGATCATGCCTGTTCGCGGGCCGAGTGGCGCGCGAGGACGGGCATACGGGTGCAACCAGAGCTAAGAGGGGCTTGTCGACGACAATGCCACGGATCGGTGCCGCGCGCCCCCGCATGACAGAAGGGGTTCCGCAAGTGATTCGTGAGGATCCAGGTCCGGAAACTCCGGGCGGGCGTCGGACCCGCCGTACCGTGCGAGGATCGTGACACTGAATCCGAGCACAACGGAAGGCAGATCGTGGCCGAGCAGCTCTACGCCACCCTGAAGACCAGCCTCGGCGACATCGAGGTCCGGCTCTTCCCGAACCACGCGCCCACGACGGTCAGGAACTTCGTCGAACTGGCGCAGGGCGAGCGTGAGTGGACCCACCCCGCCACCGGCACCGTCTCCACCGATCCGCTCTACGACGGCACGGTCTTCCACCGGGTGATCAGCGGCTTCATGATCCAGGGCGGCGACCCGCTCGGCAGCGGCATCGGCGGCCCCGGCTACAAGTTCGAGGACGAGTTCCACCCCGACCTGCGCTTCGACCGCCCCTACCTGCTCGCCATGGCCAACGCCGGCCCCCGCACCAACGGCTCCCAGTTCTTCATCACGGTCAACCCCGCCCCGCACCTCAACCGCAAGCACACCATCTTCGGCGAGGTCGTCGACCCGGCCGGCCAGAAGGTCGTGGACAACATCGCCGCCGTCCCCGTCAGCGGACCCAACAAGCGGCCGGTGAACGACGTCGTCATCGAGACGGTCGTCGTCGAGAAGCGCGGCGGCTGAGCGGTCCCAAAGCGAAGCACCCGAAGGGAACCAAACGCCCCGCTCGTCCGTAAGGATGGGCGGGGCGGAACACTGCCCACGACGAGCGAGGGGACCCCATGGAGGACCAGGCGACAGGCAGCGCGCGCGACGCCCACAGCCTGCCCAAGTGCTACCGGCACCCGGACCGGGAGACGGGCGTGCGCTGCACCCGCTGCGAGCGCCCCATCTGCCCCGAGTGCATGGTCAGCGCCTCCGTGGGCTTCCAGTGCCCCGAATGCGTCCACGGCACCACCGCCGGCCAGAGCGGCCCGCCCCCGGCGGCGTCCCGGCCCCGCACCCTCGCCGGCGGCACGGTCACCGCCGACCCACGGCTGCTCACCAAGATCCTGATCGGCATCAACATCGCCGTCTTCCTGGTCGAGCTCTCCGTCGGGGACAGCTTCACCAACCGCTTCGACCTGATCGGCCAGGCCTGGTTCCCGCAGTACGGCGACGTCGAGGGCATCGCCCAGGGCCAGTACTACCGGATGCTGACCGCGATGTTCCTGCATGACAGCTCGAGCCCCATGCACATCGTGTTCAACATGCTCAGCCTGTGGTGGATCGGCGGCCCCCTGGAGGCCGCCCTCGGCCGCGCCCGCTACATCACGCTCTACTTCGTCTCCGGCCTGGCCGGCAGCGCCCTCACCTATCTGCTGGCCGCCCAGAACCAGCCCTCGCTCGGCGCCTCCGGCGCGATCTTCGGCCTCTTCGGCGCGACCGCGGTCCTCATCCGCCGGCTCAACTACGACATGCGGCCGATCATCGCCCTGCTGGTGATCAACCTCATCTTCACCTTCAGCGGCGGCATCGCCTGGCAGGCCCACATCGGCGGTCTGGTCGCCGGCGTCATCACCGGCTACGCGATGGTGCACGCCCCGCGCGAGCGGCGGAACCTGATCCAGTACGGCACCTGTGCACTGGTGCTGGTCGTGGCCGTGGTGATCACCGTCGTCCGGACCGCACAGCTCACCTGAGCCTGAGCCCGAGGCCCATCAGCGATCACCGATCACGGCGGCTCACCGCACCGATACCGAACCGTTGTCCACAGTCGGTGGCCGATCTTGTGCACAACGTGCGTGCACAACTGCGCCCCCTCCTACTCACCTGCGTTGCCGCAGGTCAGGGAGGGGGCGAGTGGTTTTGCGCTGGGTGTTGTGGTAGTCGTACCGGCGTCAACGCCCAACGGGTTATCCACAGATCGTCGTCTTTTCCCCAGGAGGGTGTGGACAGCAGCTCAGGCCTGTGGATAACTCAGCGAACAGCCCTGGGCAGAGCTGTCGGCCGGGTTACTTCCACTGCGTGGAGACGCCGAAGCCGGCCGCGATGAAGCCGAAGCCCACGACGATGTTCCAGTTGTCGAGGCTGTCGATCGGCAGCGAACCGTCGGTCACATAGAAGACGACGATCCAGGCCAGCCCGATGAGGAACATGGCCAGCATCACCGGCGCGACCCAGGCGCGACTGTTGAGCTTGATGGCGGTCGCCTGCTTCGCCGGGGGCGGCGTGTAGTCGGCCTTCTTGCGGATACGTGACTTCGGCACGAGGGTCTCTCCTGTCGATGCGCTGCGTGGCCGCGCAGGTAACTGGGTCGGGCTCGGAGCAGCGTACAAGGGGACAGTAAGGGCACACTGAGCGCTCCCGCGGGCGTCCGTTAGCGTAGTGCTTCCGTGGCGCCGAAGGAGATAAGGGTACGTTGAGCAATTCTGCCGACTCCCAGGGGACCGGATCAACGGGTGCCGGCCCATCCCGCAAGAACGGCTTCCGGCCGGTGCGGATTCTCACCGTGGGCGTCTTCGCCCTCGCCGGTCTGCTCTTCTTCACCAGCTTCAACACGGCCAAGGGCACCGACATCCGTTCGGACGACAACCTGCTCAAGCTCTCCGACCTGATCCAGGAGCACAGCCGCAAGAACAAGGCGCTGGACGAGTCCAACGCGAGCACCCGCGACGAGAACGAGAAGCTCGCCAAGCGCGACGACGGCTCCACCAAGGCCCAGGACGACAAGCTGACCGGTCTGGAGAAGGACGCGGGCACCCAGAAGCTCACCGGCAAGGCGATCACCGTCACCCTCAACGACGCTCCGCCGAACGCCACCGCCAAGCTCCCCGGCTACCCCGAGCCCCAGCCCGACTACCTGGTCATCCACCAGCAGGACCTGCAGGCCGTGGTGAACGCCCTGTGGCAGGGCGGCGCCACCGGCATCAAGGTCATGGACCAGCGGCTGATCTCCACCAGTGCCGTGCGGTGTGTCGGCAACACGCTGATCCTCCAGGGCCGGGTCTACTCGCCGCCGTACAAGATCCAGGCGGTCGGGGACCCGGCGAAGATGCAGAAGGCGCTCGCGGACTCCGAGGCCATCCAGAACTACATGGTGTACGTGAACGTGTACGGCCTCGGGTGGAAAGTGACCGAGGACGGGACGGTGACTCTGCCGGGCTACTCGGGCACAGTGGATCTGCACTACGCGAAGCCCGTGGGGTAAGCAGCTCGTCACTTTCTGGAGCCGCCGGTGCGCGTGATCGTCAGGACCGTCAGCGAGCTCTGCATCACCGTCGGCACGCTCATCGTGCTCTTCGTCGCGTACGTGCTGTTCTGGACCGGCGTGAAGGCCGACAGCGTGATGCACGACCAGATCGACCAGTTACAGCGGCAGTGGTCGGCGAAGGCGGCGGTGCACCCGACGGCGAAGGCGACCGCCGCACCCGCGAAGCCCGCCGCGTACCACTACGGCAAGCCCTTCGCGATCATGTACATCCCCCGGTTCGGTTTCACGTGGAACAAGCCGGTCCTGGAGGGCACCGGCACCGACGTGCTGAAGAAGGGCCTCGCGCACTACGCCCGGACCGCGCAGCTGGGCCAGGTGGGCAACTTCGCGGTCGCCGGCCACCGGCGCACCTACGGCGATCCGTTCCTCGACTTCCCGAAGCTCCGCGAGGGCGATGCGATCGTGCTGACGGACGGGACGACCTGGTTCACGTATCGGATCGACAAAGGCCCCTACAAAACAGTTCCGACGGACGTTGAAGTGATCGACCCTGTGCCACGTAAGTCGGGGTATACGCGTCCGGGGCGCTATCTCACGCTGACCACGTGCGATCCGGAATGGGGGCACAGCCATCGGCTGATCGTCTGGGCGCACTTGGACTCCACACAGCCCGTGGAGTCAGGCAGACCTAAGGCGCTGCGCCGTTAGTCTGGTGCAGTACGGCGGGATTCTGGTGCCGTGGTGGAACGGAAGGGACGGCATGTACGGCTGGATCTGGCGGCATCTGCCGGGGAACGCATGGGTGAGGGCGCTGATCTCACTCCTGCTCGTCCTGGCCGTGGTCTACGTCCTCTTCCAGTACGTCTTCCCCTGGGCCGAACCGCTGCTGCCCTTCAACGATGTGACGGTGGACAACCAGTGAGCGCGCGGATTCTCGTCGTCGACAACTACGACAGCTTCGTCTTCAACCTGGTCCAGTACCTGTACCAGCTGGGCGCCGAGTGCGAGGTGCTGCGCAACGACGAGGTGTCGACGGCGCACGCCCAGGACGGCTTCGACGGTGTCCTCCTCTCGCCCGGGCCCGGGACGCCGGAGGAGGCCGGGGTGTGCGTGGACATGGTCCGGCACTGCGCCGCGACCGGTGTCCCGGTCTTCGGCGTCTGCCTCGGCATGCAGTCGATGCAGGTGGCGTACGGCGGTGTGGTGGACCGGGCGCCCGAGCTGCTGCACGGCAAGACCTCGCTGGTCGAGCACGGCGGCAAGGGGGTCTTCGCGGGCCTGCCGACGCCCTTCACCGCGACCCGCTACCACTCCCTGGCGGCCGAGCCGGCGACGGTCCCGGCCGAGCTGGAGGTGACCGCCCGTACCCACGACGGGATCATCATGGGCCTCAGGCACCGTGAACTCCCGGTGGAGGGTGTGCAGTTCCACCCCGAGTCGGTGCTGACCGAGCACGGGCACCGGATGCTGGCGAACTGGCTGGTGGAGTGCGGTGACCAGGGGGCCGTGGCGAGGTCGGTGGGGCTCGCCCCGGTGGTGGGCAGGGCCACGGCGTGACCGCGCTGCGCCCCGAGCGCGAGACCGGTGCCTCGTACGGGGATCAGCCGTACGGGGCGTCGAGCGCGCTCGGGGAGACGGCGTACCTCGCACCGCTTCCGCCGATCGACGAGGAGACCGTCGCGCTGCGGATCCCCGATCCGCCGCCCGTATCGGCCTCTGCGGGCACAGCAGCCCCTTCCGGCACCGGAACCCCAGGAGGTGGCCGCGCGGCCCGCAGAAAGGCCGCCAAGCGGCGCGGCGGCCGGCACGGCGGCGCACCGGAGGCAGCGCCTCAGGAGTCGGCGTCGCCGGAGACCACCGCGCCGGGCCGGCCGCTCTCCCGGGTCGAGGCCCGGCGGCGGGAGCGGTTGCGCAAGCCCAGCCCGGCGGTCATGGCGAGCCGGGCGATAGGCGAGGTGTTCATCACCACCGGCGTGCTGATGCTGCTCTTCGTCACCTACCAGCTGTGGTGGACGAACGTCCGCGCCCACGCGCAGGCCGGCAAGGAGGCCAGCAGCCTCCAGCAGGACTGGGCGAGCGGCAAGCGCGCGCCGGGCGTCTTCGCGCCGGGGCAGGGCTTCGCCATCCTGCACATTCCCAAGCTGGACGTGGTGGCGCCGATCGCCGAGGGCGTCAGCAACAAGAAGGTCCTCGACAAGGGCATGGTCGGGCACTACGGCGAGGGTGCGCTCAAGACCGCGATGCCGCAGGACAAGACCGGCAACTTCGGCCTGGCCGCGCACCGCAACACGCACGGTGAGCCGTTCCGATACATCAACAAGCTGGTGGCCGGCGACTCGGTGGTGGTCGAGACGCAGGACGAGTACTACGTGTACAAGGTGACGTCGATGCTGCCGGTGACGGCGCCGAGCAACGTGAGTGTGCTGGATGCGATCCCGAAGGGTTCGGGCTTCACCACACCGGGCCGCTACATCACTCTCACCACCTGCACGCCGGAGTTCACCAGCAAGTACCGGTTGATCGTGTGGGGCAAGATGGTCGAGGAACGCCCGCGCAGCAAGGGCAAACCGGACGCGCTCGTCGAGTAAGGGCAGAGGCAGAGGAACAGTGGCAGCGACCGCCGACGACACCGAAGAGCAGACCGACGCACCGGACGCGGCGTCCGGGCCGGGGCGGCGGCCGATCGGCCGGATCGCGACGGCGGTCAGCGTCTTCGGCGAACTTCTCATCACGGCGGGCCTGGTGCTCGGCCTGTTCGTCGTCTACTCGCTGTGGTGGACGAACGTCGTCGCGGACCGCAAGGCCGACCGGGAGGGCGACAAGGTCCGGGACACCTGGGCCCAGCAGGACACCGGCCCGGGCGCGCTGAACACGAAGAACGGCATCGGCTTCCTGCACGTGCCGTCGATGAAGAACGGCGAGGTCCTGGTCGAGAAGGGCACCTCGACGGACGTCCTGAACAACGGCGTGGCCGGCTACTACACGGACCCGGTCAAGGCCACGCTCCCCACCACCGGCAAGACCGGCAACTTCGCGGTCGCCGCCCACCGCGACGGCCACGGCGCCAAGTTCCACAACATCGACAAGATCAAGGTCGGCGACCCGGTCGTCTTCGAGACCCGCGACGACTGGTACGTCTACAAGGTCTACGACATCCTCCCCGAGACCTCGAAGTACAACGTCAAGGTCCTCTCCCAGGTCCCCAAGGAGTCCGGCAGGACCAAGCCGGGCCACTACATCACCCTGACGACCTGCACCCCGGTCTACACGAGCCGCTACCGCTACGTGGTCTGGGGCGAGCTGGTCCGCGTCGACAAGGTCGACAGCAACCGGACACCGCCGAAGGAACTGCGCGGCTGAGCGAGGCCACCTGGAGGCCACCGAACCGGAGAAGCGGATGGGCCCCTGCCGGTAACTCCCCGGCAGGGGCCCATCCGTCGTCACAGGGGAAACGTCAGCCGCTGGTACCGCCGAAGAAGTTGGTACCGCCGTTGTTCCCGCCGTTGTTGTTGCCGACGCTCACCGTGGTGAGGGTGATCTGCGTGTTGCCGGGGTCGTCGACGCCGGTGTTGGCCTGCGGGTCCTGGTTGGTGACCAGGGCGTTGTCGCTGGAGTCGCCGTTGAACTGGATGTTCGTGAAGCCGGCCGCCTGCAGGGTCTGCTTGGCCTGGCTCACGGTCTGGCCGATCACGGTCGGCACGGCCGTCTGCTGCTTGGCCTTGCCGATCTGGATGTTCACCGAGGAGTTCTTGTCGACCTGCGTGCCCTTCTGCGGGTCGGTCGCGATGACCTTGCCGACCAGGCTGGAGTCGTCGGTCTCCACCTCGGTGCAGTTGCCGGTCAGGTTGTTGGCCGTCATCTGTGCCTTGGCCGCGTCGCAGGTCTGCCCGGTGACGTCGGGGACCGTGGACTTCTCCTCGGCCTTGGCGACGGTGAGGGTGATCGTGGAGCCCTTCTGGACCTCCGCGCCGAGGGCGGGATCCTGGTCCAGGACGGTACCCGGGTCCTCACCGGAGGTCTGCTGCTTCGTCTTGACGACGAAGTTGTACTTGTCGCCCTCGAGCGTGGTCTTGGCATCGTCGATGTTCTGACCGACGACGCTCGGTACGACCACCTTCGGCGCGCCCGTCGAGACCACCAGGTTGACCGTGGAGTCCTTCTTGACGTCGGTCCCCGCCTTGGGGTCCTGGTCGCAGATGCTGCCCTTGGGCTGGTCGTCGCAGGTCTTCTGGGTGAAGGCCAGCTTCAGACCGACGTTGTCGGCCATCTGCGTGGCCGTCGCCTTGGTCTGGCCGACGAACGTCGGCGTGCTGACCGTGTCGTTCCCGCCCCCGCCCCCGCTGACCACCCATTTCCCGATCAGGATCGAGCCCACCAGCACCAGGATGCCCGCGACCACGAGGAGGATCGTGGACGTGTTGCTCTTCTTCTGCTGGCGGCGGCGGTCCGGGCGCTCGTCGTAGCCGTAGCCGCCGTCGTCCGGGTTCATCGGGGGGAGCATGGTGGTGGCGCCGGCGTCGGAGCGCAGGGCCGTGGTCGGCATGTCGTCCGGGTAGCCGCCGTAGCCGACGGAGCCCATCGCCGCGGTGGCCGCGACCGGCTGGCCGTCCAGACACGCCTCGATGTCGGCGCGCATCTCGTCGGCCGACTGGTACCGGTAGTTCGGGTCCTTGACCAGGGCCTTCAGGACGATGGCGTCCATCTCGGGCGTGATCTCGGGGTCGAAGACCGACGGGGGCTGGGGCTCCTCGCGGACGTGCTGGTAGGCGACCGCGACCGGGCTGTCGCCCACGAACGGCGGCCGTACCGTCAGCAGCTCGTAGAGCAGGCAGCCCGTCGAGTAGAGGTCCGAGCGGGCGTCGACCTGCTCGCCCTTCGCCTGCTCCGGGGAGAGGTACTGGGCGGTGCCGATCACGGCGGCCGTCTGGGTCATGGTCATGCCGGAGTCGCCCATGGCGCGGGCGATGCCGAAGTCCATGACCTTGACCTGGCCGTTGCGCGTCAGCATGACGTTCGCCGGCTTGATGTCCCGGTGCACGATGCCGCTGCGGTGCGCGTACTCCAGGCCCTGGAGGATGCCGATGGTCATTTCCATCGCGCGCTCGGGCAGGAGCTTGCGACCGGAGTGGAGGAGCTCACGCAGCGTCGAGCCGTCCACGTACTCCATGACGATGTACGGGATCGAGACCCCGTCGATGTAGTCCTCGCCCGTGTCGTAGACCGCGACGATCGCGGGATGGTTGAGCGAGGCGGCCGACTGGGCCTCCCGGCGGAACCGGGCCTGGAAGGACGGGTCGCGCGCGAGGTCCGCGCGCAGCGTCTTCACCGCCACCGTGCGGCCGAGCCGCGTGTCATGGGCGAGGTAGACCTCCGCCATGCCACCACGGCCGAGCACGTGGCCCAGCTCGTACCGGCCGCCGAGGCGACGCGGCTCTTCCATAGTTCCCTACCAGCCCTCTCCGTCGGTCCCGACCGGCACGGGTGTGCGGTCGGAGGCTGCCGTCCGGGCCTACCGTACCCGGCTGTGTTTGTGTGACCTGGCCAAGCCCGTAACCCGATACAGGACCGGTATGTCAACGTGCACCGATGTGAAGGGGACGTGAGCGGGGTCACTTCTTGGAGTTGATGACCGCCTCCATCACGCTCTTCGCGATCGGGGCCGCGAGGCCGCCGCCGGAGATGTCGTCGCGGTTGGCCTGGTCGTCCTCGATGACCACGGCGACCGCGACCGGCTTGCTGCCGTCGGGGAGCTTGGCGTAGGAGATGAACCACGCGTAGGGGTTCTCGCTGTTCTCCACACCGTGCTGGGCGGTACCGGTCTTGCCGCCGACGGTGACGCCGTTGATCTGGGCGTTCGTGCCGGTGCCCTCCTTGACGACCGTCTCCATCATGGACTGGAGGACCTGGGCGTTGGAGGAGGACAGCGGCTGGCTCATCTCCTCGGGCTCGGTCTGGGAGATGGTGTCGAGGTTCGACGACTGCAGCTTGTCGATCATGTACGGCTTCATCAGCTTGCCGTCGTTGGCGACCGCGGAGGCGACCATGGCCATCTGCAGCGGGGTCGCGGCGGTGTTGTACTGGCCGATCGAGGACAGCGCGGTCTGCGACTGGTTCATGTTGTCGGAGAAGACCGAGGCGCTGGAGCGGACCGGGGTGAACTGCTCGGAGTCGAAGCCGAACTTCTTCGCCTCGGCGAGCATCTTGTCGTTGCCGAGGTCGGCGCCGATCTTGCCGAAGACGGTGTTGCAGGAGTAGCGCAGCGCGACGCGCATGGTCGCGTTCTTGCAGGGGATGCTGCCCTCGTTCTTCAGCTCGGTGGTGGTGCCGGGCATGACGTACGGCAGCGGTGACTTGGTGGCCTCGTCCGCGGAGGTGTACAGCCCGTTCTCCAGGGCGGCCGCGGCGGTGACGACCTTGAAGGTGGAGCCCGGCGGGTAGGTCTCACGCAGCGCCCGGTTCAGCATCGGGTCGTTCGGGTTGTACTTCTTCTGCAGCTTCTTCCAGGCCTCGGCGTCGGTGTCCGAGGTGCCCGCGAAGGCCGAGGGGTCGTACGACGGGTAGGAGGCGAGGGCCAGGATCTTGCCCGTGGAGGGGTCCAGGGCGACGACCGCGCCCTTGCCGCCCTGCTTCTTCAGCCCGCTGTAGGCGGCGCTCTGGGCGGCCGCGTTCAGGGTGGTGACGACGTTGCCGCCCGACTTCTGCTTGCCCGTGATCATGTCGAGGGTGTTGCGGAAGAAGAGCCGGTCGTCGTTGCCGGTGAGGATGCCGTCCTCGAGGCTCTCCAGCTGGTTGGCGCCGAAGGCCTGGGAGGCGTACCCGGTGACCGGGGCCCACATGGGGCCGTTCTTGTACGTGCGCTTGTACTTCAGGTCGTTGAGACCGGAGGAGCTGGACGCCGTGGAGCCCGTGACCGGGTTGCCGTCGACGATTATGTCGCCGCGTGCGGTGGAGTAGCGGGCGATCGTGACACGGCGGTTGGCGGGGTCCTCGCGGAGGGTGTCGGCCTTGACGTACTGGAGCCAGTTGTCGCGCAGCAGCAGGGTGAGGACCAGGAGGCCGCAGAAGATCGCGATCCGGCGCAGGGGCTTGTTCATGAGGGGCGGACCACCTGGGTCATCTCGGCGTCGGGGTTGGCGGCGGGGGCCGGGGCCGGGCGGCGGGCGGTGTCGCTGATGCGGATCAGCACGCCGATGAGCGCCCAGTTGGCGATCACGGAGGAACCGCCGTACGCGAGGAACGGCATCGTCATACCGGTCAGCGGGATGAGGCCCATCACACCGCCGGCGACGACGAACACCTGGAGCGCGAAGGCGCCGGAGAGGCCGACGGCGAGCAGCTTGCCGAACGGGTCGCGGGCGGCGAGCGAGGTGCGCACGCCGCGCTCCACGATCAGGCCGTAGATGAGCAGGATCGCCATGATGCCGGCGAGGCCCAGCTCCTCGCCGAAGGTGGCGAGGATGAAGTCGGAGTTGGCGGCGAACCGGATCAGCTCGGAGTGGCCCTGGCCGAGGCCGGTGCCGAGGGTGCCGCCGGAGCCGAACGCCCACAGGGCCTGCATCGCCTGCTCGGAGTGGCCGGCGACGCCCTCCCGGGAGAGCGTGTACTCCTTCATCGGGTCGAGCCAGGCCTGGACACGCTGCTGGACGTGCGGTTCGAAGCTGGCCACGCCGACCGCGCCGGCCGCCGACATCAGCAGACCGAAGACGATCCAGCTGGTCCGCTCGGTGGCGACGTACAGCATGATGATGAACATTCCGAAGAACAGCAGCGAGGTACCGAGGTCGGTCTCGAACACCAGGATGAGGATCGAGATGAACCAGACGACCAGGATCGGTCCCAGGTCGCGGCCGCGCGGCAGGTAGAGCCCCATGAAGCGGCGGCTGGCCAGGGCCAGCGCGTCCCGCTTGACCATCAGGTAGCCGGCGAAGAAGACCGCGAGGACGATCTTCGCGAACTCGCCGGGCTGGATGGTGAAGCCGCCGACGGAGATCCAGATCTTGGCGCCGTAGACGTTCAGGCCGAGGCCCGGGACCAGGGGGAGCAGGAGGAGGAAGAGCGCCGCCACCATCGAGATGTAGGTGTAGCGCTGGAGTGCTCTGTGGTCCTTGAGGAAGATCAGGACGACGATGAACAGCGCGATGCCCATCGCGGTGTACAGCAGCTGGTTGGTGGCCTTGCCGCCCGAGACGTGGATCGACTGGAGCAGCTTGGACTGGTCGAGTCTCCAGATGACGACCAGGCCGAGGCCGTTGAGCAGGGTGGCCAGCGGCAGCAGCAGCGGGTCCGCGTACGGGGCGAACTTGCGGACGACGAGGTGGGCGACGCCGGCCAGGAGGCCGAGGCCCAGTCCGTAGCTCAGCAGTCCGGCGGGGACCTTGTCGTTGATGGCCAGGCCCACGTTGGCGTAGGCGAACACCGGGATGGCGACGGCGAACACCAGGAGCGCGAGCTCGGTGTTGCGCCGGCTCGGCGTGCCGATGGAGCCGATCGTGGACGTGTGGTTCGTCGACGTGTTGGTAGTACTGCTCATCGTGTGACGGGGCCTCTCACGGCTTGCCTATTGCTTACCGCACAGCGAGACGACCTTCTGCTCATCCTCCGAGAGGGTGGGGCCGGGGCTGGGGGTCGCTGAGGGGGACGGGGACGGTGACGCCGTGGAGGACGCCGAGTTCGAGGGGCTTGGCGAGGCCTTGGACGTGAGAGAGGTCTTGGTGGTTCCCGTGGTGCCGCCGGCCTCGCCCTGGCCGGTCTTGGAGTTGGCGGTGGACTCGGCGGCGGTGCGCTCCGACTCCTTCTTGCAGGCGGAGGCCTGCACGGCCAGCTCCTGGACCTTCGACTGGGCGTCCTTGAGACCGCCCTCCGCGATGGTGGCCTTGACCTGCTTCTGCTGGTACGGCGGCAGGTACTTGAGTTCGATCTCGGGGTGGTCCGTCTCCACCTTCGACAGCGACACCCAGGCGAGGTCCTGGCTGATGCCCTGGTACAGCGCGACGTGCGTGCCGTTGGCGCCGACGTAGTACTGCGTCTGCGTCCAGCGGTAGCCGCCGTACAAGCCGCCGCCGATCACGGCGAGGGCGAGCACGCTGTAGAAGGATCTCTTCAGCCACTTCCGGCCGCGGCGGGGCTTGACGAAGTCGTCGTCGGTGTAGTCGCCGAAGCTGTCGGTGGGGACGTATCCGGTGGTGTCGCCGGAGCCGGGCGGGCCGAACTCGCCGCCGCCCCCGTGCCGGGGACCCTGGCGGCCGAGGCTGGCGGCGCGGCCGGCCGGCGTCTGCATGAAGCCGTTGTCGTGCAGGTGCTGCTGGTTCTCGGCGACGGCGCCGACCACGACCGGGGTGTCGGAGAGCTGCCCCGCGAGGGTGTCGCCGGTGTCCAGGTCGAGGACGTCCGCGATGATGACCGTGATGTTGTCGGGGCCGCCGCCGCGCAGCGCGAGCTGGATCAGCTCCTGCACGGTCTCCTGCGGGCCCTGGTAGCTGGCGAGGGTCTCCTCCAGGGTCTGGTGGGAGACCACCCCGGAGAGTCCGTCGGAGCAGATCAGGTACCTGTCGCCGGCGCGGACCTCGCGGATCGACAGGTCGGGCTCGACGTGGTCGCCGCTGCCGAGCGCGCGCATCAGCAGTGAGCGCTGCGGGTGGGTGGTGGCCTCTTCCTCGGTGATCCGGCCCTCGTCGACGAGCCGCTGCACCCAGGTGTGGTCCTGGGTGATCTGCGTGAGCACGCCGTCGCGGAGGAGGTACGCGCGGGAGTCGCCGACGTGGACGAGGCCGAGCCGCTGCCCGGTCCACAGCAGGGCGGTGAGGGTGGTCCCCATGCCCTCCAGCTGCGGGTCCTCCTCGACCATGGCGCGCAGCTGGTCGTTGGCGCGCTGCACGGCGTGGCCGAGGGAGGTGAGGATGTCGGAGCCGGGCACGTCGTCGTCGAGCGTGACCAGGGTGGAGATCACCTCGGAGGAGGCGACCTCGCCGGCGGCCTGGCCGCCCATGCCGTCGGCGATGGCGAGCAGGCGGGGGCCGGCGTAACCGGAGTCCTCGTTGCCCTCCCGGATCATGCCTTTGTGCGATCCGGCGGCGAAGCGCAGTGACAGACTCATGCGCACCTCGCCCGTCGGCTCCGGGTACATCCGCACGGTGCCCACCCTCCGGTCGGGAGCGCGCGAAGGACCGGCGTCCGGTCCGCCGCCGCGTGCTCGCTCCGCTCGCGCCTACTCATGATGTAGCACTACTTCCGCAGCTCGATGACGGTTTTGCCGATGCGGATCGGCGCGCCCAGCGGGATCGGTGTGGGGGTCGTCAGCCGGGACCGGTCCAGGTAGGTGCCGTTGGTCGAGCCGAGGTCCTCGACGATCCACTGGCCGTCACGGTCCGGGTAGATCCTGGCATGACGGCTGGAGGCGTAGTCGTCGTCCAGCACGATCGTCGAGTCGTGGGCGCGGCCGAGGGTGATGGTCTGGCCCTGGAGCGCGACCGTCGTACCGGTGAGGGTGCCCTCGGAGACGACCAGCTTGGAAGGGGCGTTACGGCGCTGGCGACCGCCGGCCGCCGGCTGCTGGGCGCGCTGCTGCGGAGGCGCGGCCTGCTGCCGGGCGGCGGGCTGCTGCCGGCGCCCTTCTTCCCTACGCGATCCGCGCTGGGTGACGCGCGTACCGAACAGGTCGCTGCGGATGACCTGCACGGCCACGATCACGAACAGCCACAGTACGGCCAGGAAACCCAGCCGCATGACCGTGAGGGTCAGCTCTGACATTGCCCCCGCTTCACCCTTCGGCTTGCCGGTAAATGATGGTGGTGCTGCCCACGACGATCCGCGAGCCGTCGCGGAGCGTAGCGCGGGTGGTGTGCTGCCCGTCCACCACGATGCCGTTGGTGGACCCGAGATCCTGGATCGTCGAGGGCGTTCCGGTCCGGATCTCGCAGTGCCGGCGGGAGACGCCGGGGTCGTCGATCCGCACGTCGGCCTCGGTGCTGCGGCCCAGCACCAGCGTCGCGCGGGAGATCTGATGGCGGGTGCCGTTGATCTCGATCCAGTAGCGGGTACGGGAACCGGGCGCCGAGGCGCCGACGGGACCCGAGGGCGGCCGCTGGGCGGCCGGCTGGGTGGGCTGCGGATAGCCGTAGCCGCCGGGGCGGGCTCCGGGCGGCGGGGCGCTCGGCATCGGCGGAGCGGCGGCGCCGCCCTGCGGGTAGCCGTAGCCGCCCGGACGCTGCGGGGCGCCGGGGCCGCCGGCGGGGGCGCGCTCGGGGGCCTGCTGGTTGCTGGAGGAGGCGAGGGTGCGGCTGCGCACCCGGTACAGACCGGTGTCGAGGTCGTCGGCCTTCTCCAGGTTGACCTTGATCGGCCCCATGAAGGTGTAGCGCTGCTGCTTGGCGTAGTCGCGGACCATCCCGGCGAGCTCGTCGCCGAGCTGCCCGGAGTAGGGGCTGAGCCGCTCGAAGTCCGGCGCGCTCAGCTCCACGATGAAGTCATTGGGTACGACGGTCCGGTCCCGGTTCCAGATGGTCGCGTTGTTGTCGCACTCGCGCTGCAGCGCGCCGGCGATCTCCACGGGCTGGACCTCGGACTTGAACACCTTGGCGAAGGTGCCGTTGACCAGACCTTCGAGACGCTGCTCGAACTTCTTCAGGACTCCCACAGGGCACCTCCTCTGTCGCCTTGCCCGTACTGCCTGCCGTTGCCGCTACTGCTCACTGATCGTATCTACGCGCCCGGCAATCAGCCGGTTCCCCGAGCGGCCCCTGTTCGAACTCCTCGGCGTGCTTCTCCTGTCAAGGATCGGCGCTTCTTCTGCCATGGATCGTAGAGGTGGCCCACGACCAGTGTCCCGCACCTGACTGTGCACCCGATCCGTCTCCTGGACAGATGGCCCTGACCGGTACGAGGTTGATACGTGATGGCCGACTGCTCGGTACGTGATCGTCAGGTGGGCGCTGCCCCAGCGCTGCCCCGGGATAAGGGATGTGAACCCACCGTGTCCCACGTGCTAGTGTTCTCGATGTCGGAAGGGGCCAACCCGAAGGAAACAACGGGGTCGGAGCCGGAAGACACACCCAATGCGCGGGTGGCGGAATAGGCAGACGCGCTGGATTCAGGTTCCAGTGCCCGCAAGGGCGTGGGGGTTCAACTCCCCCCTCGCGCACAGAGAGATACCGACGGAACGGGTCTCTGCTGGTGACAGAAGTCACCGCAGGGGCCCGTTTCTCGTTGTCCGGTGATCGTTCGATGACTGTGAGGCATCGCACGGCCTTGGCAAGGCATGGGGAAGGCCCCGGCTCGTGAGCTATCTCACGGGCGGGGCCTGTCTTCTTTGTGCTGTGGCGCTGGGGCGCCGGATCGATCTACGCCGTTGCTGCGAGGTGCCCCGTCGGGGTCCAGGTCTTCCGCTCTTTGGTCTGCCGGCGGTGGTGGGTGCGGCGCCGTGGGCGTTCGCCGCCGAGGGCGAGGGTGTCCAGCCACTTCCTGATCTTGCGGCGGTTGGCGTGGGCCAGTTGGAAGGCGAGCAGGATCGTCTGCGCGGCGATGCCGCGGATGCGGCGGGAGCCTGCGGACTCGATGCCCCTGCCGTCATGCCGCCCGACCTGGTCCGTGGGAAACGATCCTTATGTGTGTGGGAAACGCCCTTCGCTGGCGGAACATAAACCCCTCACCAGTGCATTCCGTCGGTTCTCCGGTGATCGTCCGGCGGCTGTGAGGCATCGCACGGCCTCGCCCGGGCAGGCGGAGGGCCTCGCTCGTGAGCTATGTCACGGGTGACTGGGGAGGCGGCGGCAGGTCGCGACGGGCGGCAACCGGAGGTCGCCGTCGGCGTCACCGGGAGCCCGGGCCCGGGGGCTGGGGGCTGGGGGCTGGATCACCCCGGTTGCGCCCGGGTCGTGCGGGTCGCAGGCTGCCCCCATGGACTACAGCCCGGAAGCAGGCGTGCGGCCCATTCTGGTGACCGGTGCCGCGGGCAGCGTCGGGGCCGTCGGCAGGACGGTGGTCCAAGGTCTTCGGCGCCGGGGATTCCAGGTCCGCGCTCTGGTGCGCCGGGACGACGACCGTGCCCGGGCGCTGCGCGCGACGGGCGCCGAAGTCGTGGTCGGAGATCTGACGCGGGCCCGTGACGTCGCCGACGCCCTCGACGGCTGCGGACGGATGTACTTCGGCATGGCCGTGTCGGAGCAGTATCTGCTGGCCGCCGTGACCACGGCGGCGGTCGCGCGCGCCTACGGGGAGCTGGAGGCGTTCGTGAACATGTCGCAGCTGACCGTCTCCGAGATGGACGCCACCAGCGGCTCCGAGTCGCACCAGCATCGTCAGCAGTGGCTGGTCGAGCAGGTCCTCGACTGGTCGGGCCTGCCCGTGGTCGAGGTCAGGCCCACCGTCTTCATGGAGAACCCGCTCTTCCGGGCCGTGTTCTCCTCGGTCGCCGAGAACGGCGCCGTCAGGTGGCCCTTCGGCGAGGCGAAGACCTCCCCGATCGCGGCCGACGACGTCGCCGCGGTCGTCGAGGAGATCCTGGCCGATCCGGCCCGGCACATCGGCCGGATCTACGAGCTGACCGGCCCCCGGTCACAGGACGCCGCCGCTACGGCCGCGGAGATCTCCGACGCCCTGCACCGCACGGTCGGCCACACCGACGTTCCGCTGCAGGAATGGCTCGACCACGATCTCGGGGCACTGGGACTGCCGGACCATGTCTTCCAGCACATCTCCACCATGGCTCGCCTGCACATGGCCGGACGCTACGACCGCCAGGCCGACGGCATGGCAGAGGTCACCGGGCGGCCCGCCGCCGGAGTGGCCGACTACGTCCGCAAGAACCCCGAACTGTTCACACGCTGAAGCCGCCCGCGGAACTGCGATGCCCCGGCGGCCGTTGGCGGCCGTTGCGCCGTGGTTGTGCCGCGGTGTTCGGGGGCCGGACCGATCAACGAGGCTCCGGGAGCTCCTTGAGCGCGGCGGCCGTCTCGGCGAGGATCTCGGTGGACAGCTCCGGGTCGCCGACGGCCCGCGCCATGGCGATCGCCCCGACCATGGCGCTGAGTGCCAGGAACGCCTGCCGGCGGTCGGCCGCGGGATCGTCGCCCGACGCGAGGCCCGCCAGGATGCTCAGGTAGCTCTCGACCTGCCGGCCGTACGCGGCCCGCGTTCTGTCATCGGCCCGTGAGACGTCCTGCGGCAGGGCAGCGACCGCGCACCCGTCCTGTGGCGCGTCCCGGTGAGCGGTGCTGAGGTAGTCGTCGACGATCGTCGTGAACGCCTGCTGTCCGCCACGGGCGGCGGTGGTCAGGAACCACTGGTTTCCCTGCTCCAAGGCGTGTTCGACCGCCTCGGCGACGAGATCGTCCCGGGAGGCGAAATGCCGGTAGAAGCCGCCGTGGGTCAGACCGGCCTCCTTCATCAACTCGGCCACCCCGACCCCGTTCACGCCGTCGCGACGGAAACGTGCCGCGGCCCTGTCGACGATCCGGGCATGACTCGCCGCCTTGTCCGCCTGCGAACTCACCATGATCGAACCTCCGGCCCACGGGGCCGTCCTCGGCCCGCGACAAATGAAGATTATAGTCATCATCCTGGGGTGATGCGGGCTGGGGGCCGGGAGCTGCCGCAGTCGTCACCCCAGCTGCGCGAGTAGTTCCTCGGTCGTGACGATGGCGTGGGCGAAGGTCGGCCCGTTGAGCGTGTGGGCGTAGTGCATCGCCTCCTGGCTGAAGGCGGCGGTCGCGTCCTTGACCAGGGTGACGTGGTACCCGAGCTCCATGCCGAAGCGGCCGGTCGCCTCGATGCACGTGTTGGCGATCATGCCGATCAGAATGATGCGGCGGATGCCGTGCTGCTTGAGCTGCAGATCGAGATCGGTGTTGGCGAAGCCGCTCGATCCCCAGTGCTCGTGGGCCACGACGTCTCCGGGCCGGGGCTGGAAGTCGTCGCTGAAGGTGCCGCCCCACGTGTCCTTGGCGAAGACCTCGGCCTTGGCGGAGTTGAGCTGGTAGGGCGTGGGAAAGTCGAAGGAGACGTAGTCGCCTGGCTCCCAGCGGTGGTGCGGAACGAAGATGATCTTCACCCCCTGGGCGCGTGCGGCCGCGACCACCTCTCGCAGGTGATCGAGCAGGTTCACCTCCTCGGCGACCGCCTTCACCCGGGGCCAGATCTTGCCGCCCTCGCTGAGGAAGTCGTTGTAGGGGTCGACCAGCAGAACCGCGGTGGTCGAGGCGTCGTAGCTCATGACAATCTCCTGTCCGGTTTGGCTTTGGGTTTGGGTTTGGGTTTAGGGCTGGGTTTCGGTTCGGGTCTGGCTCGGCCGGTCCGTTCGGCCGGGGATCTGCGTCATCCCCAGCGACTGGCGCGTGCCTTGCGCTCTATGTCCCTGGCGAAGAGCGGAGTCTCCTCGGCGTTGTGGGCGCTCAAGGCCTTCTGCGCGGCTTCACTCGCCACGGCGAAAGGCACGCCGCGTTCCTCCAGCGCTTCCAGATAGCCGGGAGCTGTCCGGACCTCGACCTTGTTGATGAAGTTCGTCGTGCCCGCGTCGATGGCTTCGGCGCTGAATTCCCAGATCACGACGAGCTTGACGCGGGCACCGATTTCCGGACCGATCGAATCCGACAGCGACACGAGGCGGCAGTGGTTTCGCTCGGCGACGTCCTCGACATAGTGCTGCACCATCAGATTGCCGACGTGCTCCACGTTGATGGACATGCGCTTTCCCTCGGGCGTGAGTGTCGTCGCCCCGGCGATGTGATTCTTCGAGCAGGCCTGATATTCGCTGTCGGTCAGGGTGAAGACCCACTCTGTCAGGTCGATCGCCGTCAGCGGCGCCTGGATGGTGGATTCGGAAACCGATTCGGCGATGATGCGGTCGGTCATTTGCTGATCTCCTGTTCTCGGATTGGAATTATCGCGACGATCTCGCCGCTCGGGGCGATGGCGCTCCGGCAGGGGAACCCAGGCAGGTGGAGGTCGATTTCCGTGCCGACGAGCGACGAGCACGAAATCAGGGTGAACGCTTCGGCCCTGGGTGGTGACCGTACGGATCGCTTTTCCGTCGGCGAGGGTGCGGGGGCGTTGAAATCCTGTACATCAACCGCCCGAGCGGCGTCAGGGTTTGCCGCGCTCCGGTATCGACATGCCCAGTGCTCCAGTGACTCGCCCACATTGAAGATTACGCACATCATCTTCAGAGTCAAGCGTGGGTGTCTCGTGCCCCTTGGTGGTGGCGTGGATGCGTCCGTCTCCTGCGGTGCGGCAGGACATGGCGATGGGCCGGATCGACTCGTCGGTCGCGTTCGCGTTCGCGTTCGCGGTCGTGTTCGCGGTCGTGGTCGTCGGCGTGGTCGCGATCGAGGTCGCTTCGGTCGCCCTGGTCGCCTTGTGGCGCCTGGCGGTGCGTCAGCCCGTCGGTGGGTGCTGTCTGGGTGGGGCGGAGGGTTGAGCTGCGCCGGTCTTGGTGCTGGTGCTGGTGCCGGTGCTCGTGTTGGTGCTCGTGCTCGTGCGGCGCTGAGCCGACGCCGGCCCTGGAGCGGTGGCCGTCAGCCGAGTTGTGCGGCGACGAGGGTGAGCGGTTCGCTGTTGCGTCGTGCGCGGGCCAGGATGACGGCGCCCTCCGCGGCGATCACCAGCAGGGTGGCGCGCTGTGCGGCCTCGGCGGGCGCCAGGCCGACCTGCTCGAGCCGGGCGGTCAGCGCGTCGGCCGTGGCGTTGAACGCCGCCTCGGCCCGGTCGAGGATCGCGGGGTCGTGTCCGCCGGTGGTGACCCCGGCCATGGCGCAGCCGGCGCGGAAGTCCGTGCCTTCGACCACTCTGCGCCAGATGTCGATGTACCCGGTGACCACGTCCTGCGGGGTCTCCGCCTGGATCGCGTCGATCTGGTCCCGCATCCACTGCTGGGAGTGGTCGATGGCGAGTTCGATCAGTTCCGCGCGGCCGCGGGGAAAGTGGTGGTAGACGGAGCCGCGGGGCGCCCCGGTGCGGGCGAGCACTTCGCGGGTCGACATGCCCTCGAGCCCGCGCTCGGCGATCAGCACCCATGCCGCCTTGATCATCGCTTCGCGCACGCTCTCTGACATGCGGACCATTCTTTCCCATCGTGTGCGGGCTCCTGGACCCGTCCCTTGATTATGCTATGTTACATAGCATAATCCGATGTCGGAGTCATCGCCGCCCACCCCCGAGGGGTCCTGTCATGAGCTCAGATGCACTTACCGTCGACGTGTACGTCGCACCGATGCGCCCGTTCGCCGGCGCTTCCGCCCAGGGGCCGGGCGACGACCCGATGTGGTCGCCCATGAGCAGCACTCTGATCGCCGGCGCCGAGGAGGCCGTCCTCGTCGACACGCTCGTCACCCTGGACCAGGTCGACGCCCTCGCCGCATGGGTGCGCGGCTTCGGGAAGCGTGTCACCGGCGTCTACATCACCCATGGCCACCAGGACCACTGGATCGGCCTGGCCCGCCTCCAGGAACACTTCCCGGACGCCCGGGGAATCGCCACCCCCGAGGTCGTCGAGCGTGCCCGGTTCGAAGCCAGTGACCCAGGTCTGTCCGCCTACTGGCAGGCCAGCTTCCCCGGTGAACTGCCGCGGACGGCGGTGCTTCCCGAGCCGCTGGCCGACGGGGAGTTCGAGCTGGAGGGCCGGATCCTGCGCGCGGTCTCCGTCGGCCAGGGAGACACCGAGCACTCCACCGTCCTGCACGTTCCCTCGGCCGCCGCGGTGGTCGGAGGCGACGTCGTCTACAACGGCGTGCACATGATGACGGCCGAGACGGACGAGCAGAGCCGCGAGGCCTGGATCGCCAGCCTGGACGCCGTCGCCGCGCTGGACCCGCGGATCGTCGTCGCCGGACACAAGAGCGTGGGCGCCCCCGACCTGCCCGAGAGCATCGGCGCGAGCCAGCAGTACCTGCGCGACTTCAGCCGCGTCGTCAACGAGGGCGGCGGGGTCGAGGACGTCGTCAACGCGATGCTCCAGCTCCACGGCGACCGCGACAATCCCCGCACCCTGTGGCACTCCGCGCGTACCGCCGTCGCCAAGCGGGGGGCGTAGTCCGGTCGGCCCGTCGGCCCGCCGGTCGGTCGGCCCATCGGTCGGTCGGCCCATCGGCCTGTCGGCCGGTCGGTCGGCAGGGGGACCGGCGGCTGCGGCCGCACGTGCGGCGTGAGGGCGGGGGCTCACCCTGCTCATGCGCGGACGCCCGCCAGGTCCACCGCGCGGTGGCGCAGGGTCAGGGCCGCCGGGACGACGGAGGCCAGGACGGCGAGGGCCGCGCAGCCGGCGGTGGTGACGGCCAGGGCGGCCCAGGGCAGGGTGGTCCACGGCAGGGTGAGGGCGGCCGGGACCGACAGCGCGTGCAGGGCCGCCGCGACTCCCGCCAGGTCGAGGGCGGTCACCAGCAGCCCCAGCACCGCCCCGACCGCGACCACCGTGAGCGCCTCGGCCCCGACCAGCCGCAGCACCTGCCGGCGGCCCGCCCCGGCCAGCCGCAGTGCGGCCAGCTCGCGCACCCGGTCCGAGGTGGCCATCACCATGGTGTTGACCAGGGAGATCCCGGTGTAGAGAAGCGCGATGCCGAGGACGAGGAGGAGGCCGAGGCGGGTGGTCCGGTCGGTCTCCGGGTAGGTCTCCGCGATCCACCGGTCCCTGGTGAGGACGTGCGCGCCGGACGTCCGGGCCGCCGCGCGCAGCCCGGCGGCCACCGTGGACGCGTCCGCGCCGGGACGCAGGGCCACGTCGACGCGGTCGACGGCGGCACCGGGCGCGTTGGCCGGCGTCACGTAGGCACCGTTGTCTCCGGTGCCCGTCGGCATCACGGCGGCGATGCGCAGGGTCCTCCGGGTGCCGTCACCGAGCCACACCCGGACCCGTTCGCCGACGGTGTGGTTCTCCCACTCCTCGTTGACGATGATCGAGTCGTCGTCGAGGCCGGTGGTCCTGCCGGAGACGAGCGGGAGGCGCGTGGTGGCCTCCAGCGCGGCGGGATCGGCGGCCCGGGCCGCCGATCTGATCAGGGCGACCCCGTCCTCCAGGACGTACACCGCGCTCGCCGAGGTCGCGGAGAGCTCGGCGCCGGGTACGGAGCGCAGCGCGCTGAGCGTCGTCTCCGCGAAGCCGCCCGCCGCGGGCGTGACGACGAAGGCCGCCGTGGTCCGGTCGCGGGTCTCCACGGCCCGGGCCGCGTTCAGGGTCGCGGCGGTGCCGAGCAGCGAGCCCGTGAGGGCGACGGTGACCAGCACGGGCGCGGCGACGGCGGCGGTACGGCGGACTCCGGCGGCCGCGTTCTCGCGCACCAGCATGCCGCCGGCGCCGGGGAGCCGGGCCGGGACCCAGGTGAGCAGCCTGGTCAGCGGGCGGACCAGGACGGGGGCGAGCAGCGCGACCGCGGTGATCAGCAGCATGGGGCGGCTCACGTAGGACTTGCGGTGCAGCAGGCCGCCGGGGTCGTGGAGGAGTGCGAGGAACAGGAGGACGGCCGCGGTCAGCAGCAGGACGCCGCCGGACAGCCGGCGGCCCGCGGTCATCGGCCGGTCGTCGACGGCCGCCTCGCGCAGCGCCTCGGCCGGCCCGGTGCGGCCCGCCCGCCAGGACGCGGCGGCCGCTCCGCACAGGGCGACCAGCAGTCCGGTCGCGAAGGCCGCGCAGTAGGGCCACCTGTGGCCGTCGCCGATCCGGAACCAGCCCGGAGCGAGTCCGCCGTCGACGGTCCAGCGGGCGAGGCCGGGTGCGCCGTACCGGCCGAGCACGCAGCCCACCGCCGAGGCGAGCCCCCCGACCAGCAGGGCCTCGGCGACCACCGTCCGGCGGAGCTGTCCGGGCGTCGCCCCGGCGATGCGCAGCAGGCCGAACTCGCGGCGGCGCTGGGCGACCGCGAAGGCGAACGTCGACGCCACCACGAACACCGACACGAACGCGGCCACCCCGCCGGCCGTGCCGAACAGGGCGTTCAACGCGTTCAGCGCCTCCCGGTCGCGGTCCGGGTCCGGGTCGGCGAAGCGCCGGTCGGCACCCGTGAGGACCCGTACGCCGGGGTTTCCCCGGACCGCGTTCCGTACGGCCGGCGCGGCCGCGGCCACCACCAACTGGGTGCTGTGCGGCGCCAGTCGCGCCGCCCGCGCGTCGGTGTAGAAGACGGCGTGCTCGAAGCCGCGGTCGGCGACCGTGCCGACGACGGTGACGTCGCCGCGATCCGTACCGAGGGTGCGGCCGGGCTTCGCCCAGGTCCCGGTGGTGACGACCTCGCGGGCGGTGCGCGGTGCGCGGCCCGAGGCGATCTCGTACGGCGCGAACGCGGCGACCGACCAGGGGTGACCGACGAGATCACCGGGCCCGTTCCCCGCGTTGGCGAGGCGCACGGCGAAGGTGCGGTCGGGGGTGACCCTGCCGAGTTTCCGCAACGCGGCGACGGCGGCGGCGGGCACGGCACGCGGCTGGGCGAGCTTCTGGGCGCGGGTTCCGATCGGGGTGGCGACGCGCAGGGTGTCGGCGCCCCTGACGACGACCGGGGCCGCGGCGAACCGTTCCGGGGCGCGCCGCGGGGCGTCCAGGGTGGAGGCGAGCGCCAGGCCCGTCACGGTGAGCAGGCCCACGCCGAGACAGAGGGCGACGAAACTGCCGGCGAAGGTGACCCAGCGGGTGCGCAGGGTGTGCAGGCCGTACCGGGCGACGCTCAGCACGGCAGGGCCTCGAGACCGGTCATGCGGGTGGCGATGGCGTCGGCTTTCGCGCCCGTCAGTTCGCCGTCGACCCGGCCGTCGACGAGGAAGACCACGCGGTCGGCGCAGGAGGCGGCGACCGGGTCGTGGGTGACCATGACGATCGTCCGGCCCTCGTCGTCCGCCATGGCGCGCAGCAGTGACAGCACCGTACGGCTCGTCCGGGTGTCCAGGGCGCCGGTCGGCTCGTCGGCGAACAGCACCTCGGGACGGGTGACCAGGGCGCGGGCCAGCGCCACGCGCTGCTGCTGACCGCCGGACAGCCGGCTCGGCCGGTGCCGGGCGCGGTCGGCGAGCCCGACCCGGTCGAGCACCTCGCGGACCCGGGCCCTCGGGGGACGGCGGCCCGCCAGTTGCAGCGGCAGCGCCACGTTCTGCTCGGCGGTGAGGGAGGGGAGGAGGTTGAACGACTGGAAGACGAAGCCGATGCGCCGGCGGCGGAGCAGGGTCAGCTCGGTCTCGTTCAGCCCGGTCAGCTCGGTGCCGGCCAACAGGACCGAACCGGAGGTGGGCCGGTCGAGACCCGCCGCGCACTGCAGGAGCGTCGACTTGCCGGAGCCGGAGGGACCCATGACGGCGGTGAAGGTGCCTTCCGGAAAGGCGAGGGAGACGTCGTCGAGCGCGGTGACGGCGCTGTCTCCGGAACCGTGCCGTCTGCTGACGGAACGCAAGGTGATGGCGGTCATGAAACCCCGTCCTGCTCGTGGCCGGTCTTGTTGCCGGTCTCGTCCCCGGTCCTGCGGCCGGTCCCGTCGTCGATGACGTCGGTGGCTCCACGAAACCGTCCGGGGCCGGGGCGGCGCAGTGCGGCAGGACGGAGACCTGGGGTAGGGCCAGGCATACCCCGGTCACGGAGGCTGGACGGATGGCCGGGTGCCCCGCCCGCCGCCTACGGTGACCGGCATGCAGCCCCCTCCGCGCAGCGTCTGGCAGGCGATGGCCGCGCCCCGCTACCTGCTCTCCGCCTGGCCCTGGCGTGCCGCCGCCTACCTGGCGACCGGCGCGGTGACCGGTGCCGTACTCCTGGTGGGGCTGGTCGTCGCGGTGGTGGCCGGCGGTGTGCTCGCCGTCGCACTCGTCGGGCTGCCGTTGCTGTTCCTCGTGGCACTCACGGGTTTGCCGGTGGCCCGGCTCGAACGGCACCGGCTGCGCATGGTCGACCGGGAGCGGGTGTACGACCCCCACGCGCGGCCGTCCGCCACGGGGCTGCGGGCCTGGCTCACGACCCGGCTGCGGGAACGGGCGACCTGGCGCGAACTCGGGCACGCGCTGCTGTTCGCGGGCCTGTTGTGGCCGGTGGACGCGCTCGCCGTGGCGCTCGGTCTGCTCTGCCCGCTGTCGGTGGTCGCCGCCCCGCTGCTGCTGGCCACGGCCGGCGGCGGCCGGGAGACGAAGGTGCTGAAGCTGTGGACCGTCACCGGCTGGCCGACCGCCTTCGGCGTCGCGCTGGCCGGGGTGTTCCTGCTGGCCCTCGGCGGCTACGCGCTGGGCGTGACGGCCGGTGCGCGGGCCGGACTGACCCGGCTGCTGATCGCGCCGCGCGAGGACGGGTTGGGGGACCGGGTGGTCGAACTGGCGCGGTCCCGGGCGAGGTTGGTGGACGCCTTCGAGGCGGAACGGCGGCGTATCGAACGCGATCTGCACGACGGCGCCCAACAACGCCTGGTCGCCCTGTCGATGACCCTGGGCCTGGCCCGTCTGGACGCCCCGCCGGGACCGCTCGCCGACCAGCTCGCCAAGGCCCAGCGCGAGGCGGGCGAGGCCCTTGCGGGGCTGCGGGAGATCGTGCACGGGATCCATCCGAAGGTACTGGCCGACCACGGCCTGGAGGCGGCCGTGGCGGACGCGGCGGATCGAACGGCCGTTCCTGTGGACGTCGGTTTCCGGTTGCCCGTGCGGCTGCCGGAGTCGGTCGAGGCGGCCGCGTACTTCGTGGTGCGCGAGGCGCTCGCCAACGTCGACCGGCACAGTGGCGCGGGCCGCGCCGAGGTGACCGGGGGGTACCGGGACGGCCGGCTCCACCTGGAGGTGCGCGACGACGGCCGGGGCGGCGCGGCGGCCGCGGCGGGCAGCGGCCTCACCGGACTGGCGGACCGGGTGTCCGTCCTCGATGGCAGACTCTCCCTGTCCAGCCCGCCGGGCGGACCGACCCTGCTGCGTGTGGAGTTGCCGTGCGAGCCGATCGACCTCTGCGCGTAGTCCTGGCCGAGGACAGCGTCCTGCTGAGGGAGGGGATCGCGGGGCTGCTGAGCCGGTTCGGTCATGCGGTGGTCGCGGCGGTGGGGGACGCGGAGGCGCTGGTCGCTGCGGTCGAGGAGCACGCGCCCGACATCGTCGTGACGGATGTCCGGATGCCGCCGGGCTTCCAGGACGAGGGGCTGCACGCGGCGGTGCGGCTGCGGGCGGCCCGGCCGACGTTGCCGATCCTGGTGCTCAGCCAGTACGTGCAGCGCAGTTACGTCGCCGAACTCCTCGACTCCGGCGACGGGTCGGGCGTCGGGTACCTGCTCAAGGACCGGGTGGGGCAGGTGGCGGAGTTCGTCGCGGCGCTGGGGGAGGTGGCCGACGGGGGGACGGTCGTCGACCCCGAGGTCGTACGGCAACTGCTGCGCAGGCGCCGGGATCCGCTGGAGCGGCTGTCCCCGCGCGAGCGGGAGGTGCTGGCGCTGGTCGCCGAGGGGAAGTCGAACGGGGCGATCGCGAGAGAGCTGGTGGTCTCGGAGGCGGCGGTCGGCAAGCACATCGGGGGGATCCTGACGAAGCTGGACCTGCCACCGGCGGAGGATTCACATCGGCGGGTGCTGGCCGTGCTGGCGTATTTGAGGGCGTGAGCCTTTGCTTCGGGGTGCGTTCCGTGGTGTCTTCGGCTGCGGGTGCGTCGTGGTCGCTCGCGCAGTTCCCCGCGCCCCTTTGAGATGGGACCGGTGGACCCACCTTTCTTGGGGGCGCGGGGCTGCGTTGATTTGCGGCTGCCGCCGCGTGGGCGCGAACAACCCCCACCGGCCCACAGATATACGACGACGGTCACCCATCACTCACCAAACCACCCCGAAGTTATCCACAGGGTCTGACGACTTTCGGCCCCCGCCTGTACCGTCTCCACGAGTTGATGTTCGTGCGTGGAGTGCGGGGGAGGCGGTCGACGTGACCGGACCGGAAGAGCCGACGAGGGCCGGCGGGCGCAAACTGCCCGCGCCGAAGGGCTTTGCGCAGTGGCCCCTGACGGGCTCCCCCAAGGAGGCGGGCAAGGCGCTGCGTTCGGCGGTTCCGCGCCGCAGCCACGATGCCCTGGACCTGGACGGCTCCCGTCCCGACGCGGTGAGCGCGGTCGAGGAGTCCAACCAGGACCGCATCCCGGAGCTGATCCCGATAAGGGTCGGCAGGATGGCGGCGAGCCCCTTCGCGTTCCTGCGCGGCTCGGCCGGCCTGATGGCGCACGACCTGGCGCGCACCCCGATGACCAGGATCGCCACCCAGATCTGCGGTGACGCCCACGCGGCCAACTTCGGCCTGTACGGCGACCCGCGCGGCGACCTCGTCATCGACCTGAACGACTTCGACGAGACGGTCCTCGGCCCCTGGGAGTGGGACCTCAAGCGGCTCGCCGCCTCCCTGGTGCTGGCCGGCCGGGAGGCGGGCGCCGACGAGGACACGTGCCGCAAGGCCGCGGGCGACGCGGCAGGCGCCTACCGCCGCACCATGCGCCTGCTGGCCAGGCTCCCGGTGCTGGACGCGTGGAACGCCATCGCGGACGAGGAACTGGTCTCCCACTCCGACGCGCACGACATGCTCGGCACCCTGCGCCGGGTCTCGGAGAAGGCCCGTGCCAACACCAGCGGCCGGTTCGCGGCCCGCTCCACCGAGCCCACCGAGGACGGCGGCCGTCGCTTCGTGGACGCCGTGCCGGTGCTGCGCCGGGTCCCGGACGCGGAGGCGGAGGCGGTCACCGCGGCCCTGGAGCACTACGTGACCACGCTCTCCGAGGACCGCCACCCGCTGCTCGCCCGGCACAGCCCGCACGACGTCGCCTTCCGGATCGTCGGCACCGGCAGCGTCGGCACCCGGTCCTACGTCGTCCTCCTCCTCGACCACCGCGGCGAGCCGTTGATCCTCCAGGTCAAGGAGGCCCGCCCGTCCGCGCTCGTCCCCCATCTCGCCACGGCCGGCCTCGAGACGCCGGCCGTCGACCACGAGGGACGCCGGGTGGTCCTCGGCCAGAAGCGGATGCAGGTGGTCAGCGACATCCTGCTCGGCTGGACCACGGTGGACGGCCGTCCCTTCCAGGTCCGCCAGTTCCGCAACCGCAAGGGCAGCGTCGACCCGGCCGCCCTGTCCCCCGACCAGATCGACGACTACGGCCGGATGACCGGTGCCCTGCTGGCCCGCGCCCACTCGCACAGCGCCGACCCGCGCCTGATCGCCGGGTACTGCGGCAAGAACGAGGAGCTGGACGAGGCGATCGCCGCGTTCGCGGTGACCTACGCCGACCGCACCGAGGCGGACCACGAGGAACTGGTGACCGCGGTGCGGGCGGGGCGGATAGCGGCGGAACTCGGGGTGTGATCCGGGCGGCACCCTGGTCGTGGCCTGCACCGATCCGGTCGCCGAGCGGGTCCCGGCCACCGCCGACGGCGACAGGCCCTAGGCTGGTCGGGTGACGACCCCGGAAGCTGAGCAGTCCCAGGCACCGCGGCCCGAGGAGCGGCTGGAGCGGGCCGTGCGGGCCGCCGAACAGGCGTTGATCGAGTACGAGATCGCGGTCGAGACCTTCCGCGTCGAGGTCGAGAACTTCTCCCGCCTGCACGAACAGAGACTCGGCCCGCTCTACCTCCGCATCGAGGAGCTGGACGCGCGGATCGCCGAGGCCAAGGCCGCCCGCACCGGCGACCCCGAGGACATCCGCGCCGCCGAGGAGGCCCGGGCCCGGGTCCTGCCCATGCCCGGCGTCGAGGAACTGCTGCACGGCTGGATGGACGGCGACGGCCTGTTCCCGGAGGCCGTCGCGATGCTCACCGAGCAGGAGGTCCGGCCTCCGCAGCGGGTCCGCCCCAGCGAGGAGGCCCGCCGGCTCTACCGCGAGCTGGCCCGCAAGGCCCACCCCGACCTGGTGCAGGACGAGCCCGAGCAGCAGCGGCGCGAGGAGTTCCTCAGCCGGGTCAACGCGGCCTACGCCCGCGGCGACGAGGCCCTGCTGCGGGAGCTGGCCGAGGAGTGGGCGGCCGGCCCGGTCCCGCCGGAGCGCAGGCCGAGCCGGGCCGAGGAGCTGTACGCCCGCCTGGAGTGGCTCTCCGAGCGCAAGGAGCTGCTCGCCCTGGTCGCCAAGGAGCTGGAGAACGGCCCCATCGCCGGCCTGCTCCGGCTGGCCCCGGACGACCCCGACGGCCTCCTCGAGGAGATCGCCGGCCGGCTGCAGAAGGACGTGGCCGAACGCGAGGCGGAACTGGCGGCCCTGCTGACCCAGGAGTAGCGCCCCGTTCCGGTCGGGTAGCGTCGGGGACATGAACTTCGCAGCGCGTGTGCCCACGGTCGAGGTCGCGGACCTCAAGGACGGCGACTTCCTGCTGGACGTCCGCGAGGACGACGAATGGCAGGCGGGCCACGCCGCAGGCGCCCTGCACATCCCGATCAGCGAGTTCGTGGCCCGCTACGGCGAGCTCACCGAGGCGGCCCCCCAGGACGGCCGCGTCCACGTCATCTGCCGCTCCGGCGGCCGCTCGGCCCAGGTCACGATGTACCTGGTCCAGCAGGGCATCGACGCGGTGAACGTGGACGGCGGCATGCAGGTATGGCAGGCAGCGGGCCGCGACGTCGTCACGGACGAGGGCGAGCCCGGCTTCGTCGTCTGACGGGACGCATCAGGAGCCAAGCCGCCGGAGCGCCCCGCATCGACGCGCCCCGTGAGGGGCGCGGGGAACTGCGCGACCAGCCCCCACCGGCCCGCGGACTCCCCACCACCGAGCGCCCCCCATTTCCTGTCTTCCAGCTACCCCAGTGGATGCGCAGCGAGCAGATCCCCCAGCGCCTCCTCGTAAACCCCGGCCCCCCCGAGCGCCAGCTCGATCTGCTTCGCCCACGCGTGATACCGGTGCAGCACATACTCGGTGTCGGCCCCGAACCCCCCGTGCAGATGCTGCGCGGTCTGCACCACCCGCCGCACCCCTTCCGCCGCCCAGATCTTCGCCACCGCCACATCCCCGGCCGCCGGCAACGCCCCGGACGCACCCGACGCGATCCGCCACGCCGCCTGCCACAGCGTCGCCTCCATCGCCCGCAGATCGATGTACCGGTCGGCGGCCTGCACGGCCACCGCCTGGAACGTGGCGATCGGATGCCCGAACTGCTCCCGCTTCCCCGCGTAGTCGGCGGTCATCCGCAGCACCCGCTCACCCACCCCGAGCGCCAGCGCACACATCCCGGTCGTGAGCAGCTCCCGAAGCCACTCCCAGGCCCCCTCCGCCACCACCACATCCCGCTCCGCGACCCGCGCCGAGTCCAGCCGCAGCTCCCCGAGCCGTTCCCCGCTGGTCGACACCTGCTCGGCGACCGAGACTCCGGCCGCGACCCCGGCGGCGCTCCGAGCCTCGGCCTCGGCCCCGGTCCTCTCGCCTCCCGGCGCCACCAGCGCCAGCACGCTCCGGTCCGCCTCCGTACGCGCCGGTACGACGACGAGATCGGCGTCGTACGCCCACGGCACCGCCGTCTGCACCCCGTCCAGCACCCACCCGTCGCCGTCCCGCCGCGCGGTCACCGCCAGCTCCGCCGGGTCGTGCCCGGTGCGCCCGCTCGCGGCGACGGTCAGCACCGGCTCGCCCCGCCCAGCCCGCGCCGCCAGCCGGTCCCTCAACTCCGCCGCCCCATACCTCTGTACGGTTGCCAGAGCCGCGCTGTGCTCCAGCAACGGCACCCTGGCCAGCACCTTCGCCGACTCCCGCAGCACCAGGCAGAGCGCGATGGCGTCCAGACCGGCCCCGCCGTACTCCTCGCCCAGCAGCAGGCTCAGCAGATCCGCGCCCGCCAGCCTGTCCCACAGTTCCCGGTCGAAGCCCTCGGCCACGGCGCCGGTGGTCAGCGCCGGACTCGGCACCGCGTCCGGCGCCACCCCGGCGAACACCCCGCGCGCCGCCTCGGCCGCCGCCAACTGCTCCTCGGTGAAGGTGAAGTCCACGGTCCTGTCCTCCCGGCGGGTCTCCGCTGATCTGACGGTCCGTCAAGATAGAACAGGTTCTAGAAGAAGGGAACCTAAAACAGCTGCGATCACCAGCTCCTCCCGTCGTAGGCTGACGGCCGCTGTCCGCCGACGGGGACGGGCACACGAGGGAGGACACATGGGGATCCGCAGCCTGACGCGTACCGAGGCCGAACGCCGGGCCGAGCTGATCGCGGTCGAGCGGTACGACGTCGACATCGACCTCACCGCCCTGCCCGACGGACCGGAGATCCGCTGCGTCTCCACGGTGACCTTCACCTGTTCCGAGCCGGGCGCGGAGACCTTCGTCGACTGCGCGGCCGAGGTCCGTGCCGCCACCCTGAACGGCACCCCCCTCGCCCTCTCCGCCGACGGCCGGATCCCGCTGCCCGGCCTGGCCGCGCACAACGTGCTGCGCGTCGAGAGCGTCCAGGCCGACACCACGGCCGGCGAGGGCGTGCACAAGGCCGTCGACCCCGCCGACGGCGAGGTGTACGTCTGGACGAGCTTCGAACCCGACGAGGCCCGCTTCGTCTGGGCCTGCTTCGACCAGCCCGACCTCAAGGCCCCGCACGCCTTCACCGTGACGGCCCCGGCCGCCTGGACCGTCCTCAGCAACTCCGGTGACCCGCGGATCGAGGAGCAGGGCGCGGCCCGCCGCTGGAGCTTCCCGGACACCCCGCCGCTGTCCGTGTACAACACCGTCGTCAACGCCGGCCCCTTCCACGAGATCCGCCGCCAGGCCGACGGCCACGACCTGGGCATCTACGCGCGCCGCTCGCTCGCCGAGGTCCTGGAGCGCGACGCCGACGACATCTTCACCCTCACCGCCCAGGGCCTCGCCTTCTTCGCCGAGGCCTTCGCGATGCCGTTCCCGCAGCGCAAGTACGACCAGGTCTTCATGCCCGAGTTCGGCGGTGCGATGGAGAACTACGGCTGCGTGACCTGGTCGGACTCCTTTCTGCGGCGGGCCACGCCGACGCCGGCCGAGAGCGAGCTGCTCGCGGTGGTGCTGCTGCACGAGATGGCGCACATGTGGTTCGGCAACATCGTCACCATGCGCTGGTGGGACGACCTCTGGCTGAACGAGGCCTTCGCCGAGTTCGCCTGCCACTGGGCCGCCGAGGGCGCCACCCGCTACACCGACGCCTGGGCGGGCCACCTCCTCGGCGGCAAGGTCAGGGCGTACCTCTCCGACCAGGGCCCGGTCTCGCACCCGATCCACCAGCCCATCCACGACGTCGCCCAGGCCGCGTCGATCTTCGACAACATCACCTACCCCAAGGGCGCCTCCGTCCTCCTCCAGCTGATGACCTACGTCGGCGAGGACCGCTTCCGTACCGGCATGGCCGCCTACTTCGCCCGGCACGCCTGGGGCACCACCACCCTCCAGGACCTGATCGACGCCCTCGCCGAGGCCAGTGGCCGCGACCTGGCCGCCTGGCGCAAGGCCTGGCTGGAGACCGCCGGTACCGACCGCTTCACCCTGGAGCACGACGGCGACACCGTCACCCTGGTCGCCGACGGCAACCCGCGCCCGCAGGTCCTGGCGGTCGGCGCGTACGACCGCATCGGCGACGCCCTGGAACGCACCGCGCTGGTCCGCGTCGAGGTGACCGAGGCCCGTACCCCCGTCACCGGCCTTCCTGCCACGTCCGACCTCCTCCTGATCAACGACGACGACCTCACCTTCGCCACCACCCGCCCGGATCCCACGACCCGGGACACCCTCTTCGGCGCGGCCGACCAGCTGCCCACGGCCATCTCGCGGGGCGCGGCCGCCGCAACGGTCTGGGACATGCTCACGGCCGGGGAGGCCACGGCGGCCGAGGCCGGCCGCTGCCTCACCGCGCTGCTCGCCGCCGAGACGTCCGACGCCGTGATCGAGCCCTACCTCACGCTCGTCACGAACATCGCCGAACTCTGGGCCCCGCCCGCCGAGCGCCCCGCGCTGGCGGAGGCCGTGGCCGCGACCTGCCGGCGGCTCGCCGCCGACCCGGGCCGCCGCCAGGTCGCGCTGCGCGGTCTCGCCCGCACCGCGACCGGCGCCGAGGACCTGGCCTGGCTCCGTGAGCAGGCAGGCGACGACGTCGACCTGCGCTGGCGCGCCCTCGTCCGCGAGGCCGAACTCGGCGGCGACGTCACCGCCGAGTCCGCCGCCCTGCTGGAGCGCGACCCCGACCCCGACGCCTGGGTCCGCGCCCTCACCGTCCGGGCCGCGCTCCCCGACCCGGCCGCGAAGGCCGAGGTCTGGCGGCGGCTGGCCGTGGACCGCGAGGTGCCCGTCGCGGCGGTCTCCGCGGTGGCGGCCGCCTTCTGGCGCCCCGGCCAGGACGACCTGCTCGCCCCCTACGCCGAGCACTACCTGGCCGCGATCCCCGAGCTGCACCAGGGCGGCATGATCCCGGCGATGACCTACGCCTCCCACCTCTTCCCGCCGTACGCCGTCGATCCCGCCTACATCGAGAAGGCCCGCCAGGCCGCCCGGGAAGCGGCCCCCGTGGTCCGCAACACCCTCCTGGAGCGCGCGGACTCCGTCCGCCGCATGCTCCACGCCCGGACCGCCAAAGCCTGACTCCCGGACACCGCCCTTCGGACTCTCGGACTCCGCCTGTGGGACACCACAGGCGGATGTCGCATGCCGACGTCGCAGGTGGGCGCCGTCCCGGCCGATCGTTCGGTTTCGGCCATTCCCATGGTCGCCGGGCCCGTGCGAGCGATCAACCCCTGTGGAAAACCTCGGCCACGATCTGTGGAAAACTCGCGGGAGGGTGACCGGCGGGCGGGCCCGGACGCCGTATGACCTGGGGCTACATCAAGCGAAGAACCTCCGGTGTCCCGGTCCGGGAGGGCCGGTGGTGCCGACCGGAGTGGCGATGGCCACGCCGTCGGCCTTGTCCCCGGGGCTGCGCCCGGCGGCCGGTGCTGAGTACCGTTCCGTGCGAGTGCCGGGCAGCGGCACACCTGGCGGTCCCGGATCGGCCGCCCGGACGACGTGGCGGGATCGGGGAACGGGGCGGCATGGACGACGCGTACGACGAGGGCGCGGACGCCCCGCACGGGCCGGACGGCCCGAGCGGGACGCGTCCGGAGCCGGAGTCCGCCCCACCGGCCCCACCGGGCCGGCCGCCCCTCGATCCCCCGACCGCGGAATCCCCGGTCCCAGCGGTGTCCCCGGTCTCACCGGCCCCGCCCGCGGGACCCCTCGCCCTCCCCCGTACCGGCGTCGCCGCCCTCTCCCCCCGCTACCAGGTCGGCGCGGCCCTGGCCCTCGCCCTGGTCGCGGTCGCCGCCTGCGTGCACCTCGGGATGGTGTTCCTGAGCGTGGCGCCGGCGAACACGGTGACCAAGCAGCACGGCAAGGCGATCGAGGAGTGGGTGTACCCGGAGTTCGAACAGAACTGGAAGCTCTTCGCGCCGAACCCGCTGCAGCAGAACATCGCCGTGCAGGTGCGTGCCGACGTGCTGATGCAGGACGGCACCACGACCACCACCGGCTGGAACGACCTGTCCGCCCAGGACGGCAGGGCCATCGACGGCAGCCTGCTGCCCAGCCACACCGTGCAGAACGAACTGCGCCGGGCCTGGGACTTCTTCACCACCACGCACGGCGCGGACAACCGCCCGATCGGCCTGCGCGGCTCCCTGTCCGAGCAGTACCTGCGCCGGATCGTCGTGATGCGCATGTACGCGGGGGACGCTACGAGCCAGAAGGGCACCATCGAGCGCGTCCAGGTGCGCTCCAGCACCACCAACGTGCCGCCGCCGGACTGGAGCGGCGAGAAGGTCTCCGACACGCCCGTCTACCGGGTGCTGCCCTGGTGGACGGTCACCGCGGACGAGGCGAACGGCGGTGTGCGGTGAACCGTCTCGCCCTGTGCCTGTCCCGTGCCATCGCCCGGGTCACCGAGGCGGCCCTCGGCCCCTACCAGACGGCCGTCGTCCGCATCGGCTTCGCCGCCACCTGGCTGCTGTTCCTGCTGCGCGAGTACCCGCACCGCCAGGAGCTGTACGGTCCCGACGGCCCCTGGAGCTTCGACCTCGCCCAGCAGCTGACCGCCGACAACCATGCCTTCACGGCGCTGCTGGCCTCCGACAACCAGGCCTACTTCGAGGTCTTCTACTTCGTCGCCGTCGTGGCCGGCGCCCTGCTGCTGGTGGGCTGGCGCACCCGTGCCACGTCCCTGCTGTTCATGGTCGGCGTGCTGTCCCTGCAGAACCGCAGCGTCTTCGTGGGCGACGGCGGCGACAACGTGCTGCACCTGATGTCCTTCTACCTGGTGTTCACGCGCTGCGGCCAGGTGTGGTCGCTGGACGCGCGCCGGGCGGCCCGCGCGAGCGCCGCACGCGCGCGTGGCGAGCGGGTGGCCCCCGACCGGGCGGGCCCCGCCCTGTGGGCGGTGTCGGGCCTCGTGCTGCTCGTGGCGGCCCTCACCGGCCGCACCGGAGGCGGCTGGCTGGTCCCGGCCGTCCTGTGGGCCACCTGGGCGGGCGCCGCCCTGTGGTGGGCGGCCGGCCGCTGGGCGCGCACGCCCGAGCCCCGGATACTGCTCGACGTCGTCGCCAACATCCTGCACAACGGCGCCCTGTTCGTGATCATGGCCGAGGCCTGCCTGATCTACGCCACCGCCGGCTGGTACAAGATCCAGGGCTCCCGCTGGCAGGACGGCACCGCCGTCTACTACCCGCTCCACCTGGACTACTTCTCGCCCTGGCCGGCCCTCGCCGACCTGCTGTCCGCGAACGGCACGCTGGTGATGCTGGTGACCTACGGGACGGTCATCGTGCAGGTCGCCTTCCCGTTCACGCTGTTCAACCGGCGGGTCAAGAACGTGCTGCTGGCCGCGATGATGACCGAGCACGCGGTGATCGCCGTCGTCCTCGGCCTGCCCTTCTTCTCGCTGGCCATGATCGCGGCGGACTCCGTCTTCCTGCCGACGTCCTTCCTGCAGCGGCTCGGCGGCTGGGCGGCACGCGCGCGTGACCGGGTCTTCCGCCGGACCGACCCCGAGCTGCCCGTGCAGCGCTTCCCGGAGGCCGACGAACGGCCCCGCGTAGGCTTCGGGGCATGACCGACCCCCTCGACCACTGGGCGCGGCTGGCCGGCTCCGCCGTCCTCCTCGACGGCTTCCACGCCCTCAAGCACGCGCTGCGCTTCGGCGCGGAGGTGCCGGTGGCGGTCACGACGGACCGGGCGGCGACGCTGGCCCTGGCGCAGGAACTGGCGCCCGACGTACGGGAGGCGCTGTCCGCGCTGCTCACGGAGGTGCCGTCCCAGACGTACGCCTCCCTCGTGCCGCGCCCGCACCCCACGGCGGTGGCCGCCCTGGCCGTACGGCCGTCCCGCGAGGCCAACCTGCGCGAGCTGGCCCGCGTCCCGCGCACGGCCCCGGTCGTGGTTCTCGACGAGCCGCGCAACCTGGGCAACGCGGGCGCGGTGATCCGCCTGGCGGCGGGCTTCGGAGCGACCGGAGTCATCACGACCGGCACCCTCGACCCCTGGCATCCGACGGTCGTCCGCGGCGGCGCGGGCCTCCACTTCGCCACGGCGGTGGAGCGGCTGACGGTGCCCGAGCTGCCGCCGGGCCCCCTGTTCGCCCTGGACCCGGAGGGCGAGGACATCAGGGCGACGAAACTCCCGGACGACGCGATCCTCGCCTTCGGCTCCGAGCGGACGGGACTCTCGGCCGACCTGCGCGCGCGAGCCGACCACTTGCTGCGGCTGCCGATGCGCCCGCAGGTGAGCAGCTACAACCTGGCAACGAGCGTGGCGATGACCTTGTACCACTGGAGTGCTTTGTAGGAGGCGGGACTGGAGCGCCCCGAAAGGGGCGCGGGGAACTGCGCGACCAGCCACGACGGCGCCGCACTGGCCGCGGATCGGCAGCCATGACGGCGGCACCGCCCGGTTCGGCACCGCCGATCACCACCGTCGTGGCGGAGCGCCGTCGCGGCGGCCAAAGGGGGGCGACCAACCATGTCGGCTGGGTCGCGCGCCCCGCGCGTTACGCCTCCCTGCGCACCTCGATCACCCGGAACCGGTTCGCCACGAACGCCCCGTCGCACAGCGCCGCGTTCGCCGCCGGGTTGCCGCCCGAGCCGTGGAAGTCGGAGAAGGCGGCCGTCTGGTTCACGTACACCCCGCCCACCAGGTTCAGCGACAGCTGGGCCGCCTCCTCCAGGCAGACCTCCTCCACCGCGCCCTCCACCTCGGCGTCGACCGTGTACGCCCCGACCGTCATCGCGCCCTTGTCGCGGACGGTCCGCCGCAGCAGCTCCACCGCGTCGGCGGCGGAGTCGACGGCGACGGCGAAGGACACCGGGCCGAAGCACTCGCTCATGTAGGCGGCCTCGTCGTCCGGCTTGGCCCCGTCCAGCTTCACGATCACCGGGGTCCGGACGACCGCGTCCGGGAACTCCGGGTTGGCGATCTCACGGGAGGCGAGGGCGACCTCGCCGAGCCCGGCGGCGGCCTCCAGGCGGGCCTTGACGTCGGGGTTGACGATGGCGCCGAGCAGCGCGTTCGCCCGGGCGTCGTCGCCGAGCAGGCCGTCCACCGCGCGGGCGATGTCGGCGACCACCTCGTCGTACGTCTTGGGGCCCTCGTCGGTGCGGATGCCGTCGCGGGGGATCAGCAGGTTCTGCGGGGTGGTGCACATCTGGCCGCTGTAGAGGGAGAGCGAGAAGGCCAGGTTGGAGAGCATGCCCTTGTAGTCGTCGGTCGACTCGACCAGGACCGTGTTGACGCCGGCCTTCTCGGTGTACACCTGAGCCTGGCGGGCGTTGGCCTCCAGCCAGTCGCCGAAGGCGGTCGAGCCGGTGTAGTCGATGATCTTGATTTCCGGGCGGGTCGCGAGCGTCTTGGCGATGCCCTCGCCGGGGTGTTCCGTCGTCAGCGCCACCAGGTTCGGGTCGAAGCCGGCCTCGGCGAGCACCTGGCGGGCGACCTGGACGGTGAGGGCCAGGGGCAGCACCGCGCGCGGGTGCGGCTTCACGAGGACCGCGTTGCCGGTGGCGAGGGAGGCGAACAGGCCCGGGTAGCCGTTCCACGTCGGGAACGTGTTGCAGCCGATGACCAGCGCGATGCCGCGCGGGACCGGCTTGAACGTCTTCGTCAGCGCGAGCGGGTCGCGCTTGCCCTGCGGCTTGCTCCACTCCGCCGCGTCGGGGGTGCGGACCTGCTCCGCGTAGGCGTAGGCCACCGCCTCCAGACCGCGGTCCTGGGCGTGCGGGCCGCCCGCCTGGAACGCCATCATGAAGGCCTGGCCGCTGGTGTGCATGACCGCGTGCGCGAACTCGTGCGTCCGGTCGCTGATCCGCTTGAGGATCTCCAGACACACCACCGCGCGCGCCTCCGCGCCGGCGTCGCGCCACGCGCGCTGCCCGGACCGCATCGCCGGCAGCAGTGTGTCGACGTCGGCATGCGGGTAGGTCACGCCCAGCTCGATGCCGTACGGGGAGACCTCGCCGCCGGTCCAGTCGTCGGTGCCGGGCTGGCCGAGGTCGATGCGGGTGCCGAGGAGGGCGTCGAAGGCGGCCTTGCCCGCGGCCGCGTCCAGGCTGCCGTGCTCGCCGTAGGCCTTGGGGTGCTCGGGATGGGGGGACCAGTACGCGCGTGTGCGGATCGCCTCCAGCGCCTGGTCAAGCGTGGGCCGGTGCTTGGCGATCAGCTCGTGCGCGGTGAGTTCGGCGGTCATGCGGGACCAACTCCTCGTCTGATGAGCTCCCCTCGAAGCTCATGACCTGGGCGGAAACGGCCGGACAGAGTTAGAGTAACCGAACGATCGGTCGGGACAAGGGGGCCTGCCGCATCTGTGGAAAACCCCGTGCGGGAGGATCGCGCACATGACAGCACTCGACCTCAGCAGCACCGTGGGAGTCGTCGGCACCGGCACCATGGGCCAGGGCATCGCCCAGGTCGCACTCGTCGCGGGCCATCCCGTCCGGCTGTACGACACCGTCCCCGGGCGGGCCGGGGAGGCGGCCGCGGCGATCGGCGCCCGCCTCGACCGGCTCGTCGAGAAGGACCGGATGACGGCCGCCGCCCGGGACGCCGCCCGCGCCCGGCTGGTGCCCGCCGGTGAACTCGCCGAGTTCGCCGACTGCACGCTGGTCGTGGAGGCCGTGCTGGAGCGGCTGGAGGCCAAGCAGGAACTCTTCCGGGCCCTGGAGGACATCGTCGGCGAGGACTGTCTGCTCGCCACCAACACCTCGTCCCTGTCGGTGACGGCCATCGGCGGCGCCCTGCGCAGCGCCTCCCGCCTGGTCGGCCTGCACTTCTTCAACCCGGCCCCGCTGCTGCCGCTGGTGGAGGTCGTCTCCGGCTTCGCCACGGACGTCACGTCGGCCACGCGCGCGTACGAGACCGCCCGCTCCTGGGGCAAGACGCCGGTCGCCTGCGCGGACACCCCCGGCTTCATCGTCAACCGCATCGCGCGGCCTTTCTACGCCGAGGCCTTCGCGGTCCACGAGGCGCAGGCCGCCGACCCGGCCACCATCGACGCGGTGCTGCGCGAGTGCGGCGGCTTCCGGATGGGCGCCTTCGAACTGACCGACCTGATCGGCCAGGACGTCAACGAGTCCGTCACGCACTCCGTGTGGCAGGCCTTCTTCCAGGACGTCCGCTTCGCGCCCTCCCTGGCCCAGCGCCGGCTCGTCGAGTCCGGCAGGCTCGGCCGCAAGAGCGGGCACGGCTGGTACGACTACACGGACGACGCCGAGCCCGTCGAGCCGCACACCGCCGAGCCGGCCGACCGGCCCGCCTACGTCGTCGCCGAGGGCGGCCTGGGCCCCGCGGCCGACGTGCTCGCGATGATCCGCGAGGCGGGCATCCAGGTCCGCGAGGAGGACGAGGACCACGGCACCCGCCTGGTCCTGCCCAGCGGCGGCCAGCTGGTCCTCGCCGACGGCCAGACCTCGGTGGAGTTCCGGGACGTCGTCTACTTCGACCTCGCCCTGGACTACCGCCGCGCCACCCGGATCGCCCTCTCCGCGGGCCACGACACCCTGCCCCAGACCCTCAGCGAGGCCATCGGCCTCTTCCAGGCGCTCGGCAAGCAGGTCAGTGTCATCGGTGACGTGCCCGGCATGATCGTCGCCCGCACGGTGGCACGGGTCATCGACCTCGCGCACGACGCCGTAGCCAAGGGCGTCGCCACCGAGGAGGACATCGACACCGCGATGCGCCTGGGAGTCAACTACCCGCTCGGCCCCTTCGAGTGGAGCCGCCGCCTCGGCCGCGACTTCGCCTACGACCTCCTCGACGACCTGCACCTGCGCGATCCGAGCGGCCGCTACGCGCCCTCCCTCGCGCTCTACCGCCACGCCTACGCCACCGAGAAGCGGGAGGGCGCCTCATGACCACCGCCAAGCGCGACACCTACACCCCCGAGACCCTGCTCTCGGTGGCCGTCCAGGTCTTCAACGAGCGCGGCTACGACGGCACCTCCATGGAGCACCTCTCCAAGGCGGCCGGCATCTCCAAGTCGTCGATCTACCACCACGTCTCCGGCAAGGAGGAGCTGCTGCGCCGCGCGGTCAGCCGGGCCCTGGACGGCCTGTTCGGGATCCTCGACGAGGAGCACGCGCGCGTGGGCCCCGCCGCCGACCGCCTGGAGCACGTCGTACGGCGCATGGTCGAGGTGCTGGTCACCGAACTGCCGTACGTGACGCTGCTGCTGCGGGTGCGCGGCAACACCGACACCGAGCGCTGGGCGCTGGAGCGGCGCCGGGACTTCGACCACCGGGTGGCCGACCTGCTCAAGGCGGCCGCCGCCGAGGGGGACATACGCGGCGACGTCGAGGTGCGCCTCGCCACCCGGCTGGTCTTCGGCATGGTCAACTCGATCGTGGAGTGGTACCGCCCGAACGGACACGGCGTGAGCGAGCGCGAGGTCTCCGACGCGGTCGTGCGGCTGGCCTTCTCCGGCCTGCGCGCGCACTGACCCCGGCGGCCGTCCAGGGCCGGCACGGACCGGCCTCAGCCCTCCGGCTCCAGGTCCTCCTCCTCGAACACCAGCAGCGTGCGGGTGCTGAGCACCTCGGGGATGGCCTGGAGCCGGGTCAGCACCAGCTCGCGCAGCGCCCGGTTGTCGGGCGTGTGCACCAGGAGCAGGACGTCGAAGTCGCCGCCCACCAGGGCGATGTGGGAGGCGCCGGGCAGCTGCCGCAGCTGCTCGCGGACCGTGCGCCAGCTGTTCTGGACGATCTTCAGCGTGATGTAGGCCGAGGTGCCCTGGCCGGCCCGCTCATGGTCCACGCGGGCGCCGAAACCGCGGATCACGCCGTCCTCGATGAGCCGGTTGATGCGCGCGTAGGCGTTGGCGCGCGAGACGTGGACGTGTTCGGCGACCGACCGTATCGACGCCCGGCCGTCCGCCTGGAGGATCTGCAGGATGTCCTGATCGATGGCGTCCAGCGGGCGCGCGGGCGGCAGCGCGGCGCGGTCCTGCGGCCCCTCGGCCATTTGTTCAGGTGCCATGTCCCCCCGCCTCCCTACCATGGACGTACTGCGTTCATTCCAGGCTGTGGAGAACCGTTTGTCCACAGCCTGCAGCCGCCTGTAGCCAAAATGTGCCGACGACCGAACAATCGGTAGGTGGGACGGGTCACAGGCGATCCGTCTCCCGTAGCCACCCCCATGAGGAGGTGCCGTCATGACGGTCATGGAGCAGCGCGGCGCATACCGCCCGTCGCCGCCGCCCGCCTGGCAGCCCCGGACGGACCCCGCGCCGCTGCTGCCCGACGAGCGCCCGTACCGCGTCCTCGGAACGGAGTCGGCCGCCAAGGCCGACCCGGAGCTGCTGCGACGGCTGTACACCCAGCTCGTGCGCGGCCGCAGGTACAACGCCCAGGCGACCGCCCTCACCAAACAGGGCCGTCTCGCCGTCTACCCCTCCAGCACCGGCCAGGAGGCCTGCGAGGTCGCCGCCGCGCTCGCCCTCGAAGAGCGCGACTGGCTCTTCCCCAGCTACCGGGACACCCTCGCGGTGATCGCCCGGGGCGTGGACCCCGTCGAGGCGCTCACCCTGCTGCGCGGCGACTGGCACACCGGCTACGACCCCTACGCCCACCGCGTGGCCCCCCTCTCCACCCCCCTCGCCACCCAGCTCCCGCACGCCGTCGGCCTCGCCCACGCGGCCCGCCTCAAGGGGGACGACGTGGTCGCGCTCGCCATGGTCGGCGACGGCGGCACCAGCGAGGGCGACTTCCACGAGGCCCTGAACTTCGCCGCCGTCTGGCAGGCCCCGGTCGTCTTCCTGGTCCAGAACAACGGCTTCGCCATCTCCGTCCCGCTCGCCAAGCAGACCGCCGCCCCCTCCCTGGCCCACAAGGCCGTCGGATACGGCATGCCGGGCCGCCTGGTCGACGGCAACGACGCGGCCGCCGTGCACGAGGTACTCGCCGACGCCGTACGCCACGCGCGCGAGGGCGGCGGCCCGACCCTGGTCGAGGCGGTCACCTACCGGATCGAGGCGCACACCAACGCCGACGACGCCACCCGCTACCGCGGCGACACCGAGGTCGACGCCTGGCGCGACCACGACCCGATCCTGCTGCTGGAGCGCGAGTTGACCGACCGCGGCCTGCTCGACGAGGACACCGTCCGGCGCGCCCGCGAGGACGCCGAGACCATGGCCGCCGACCTGCGTGAACGCATGAACCGCGACCCCGAACTCGACCCCATGCACCTCTTCGACCAGGTGTACGCCGAGACCACCACGCAACTGCGCGAACAGCGCGCCCTGCTCCGCGCCGAGCTGGAGGCCGAGCAGCAGGACGCCGAGCAGCAGGACCAGGAAGGCGGCCACCGATGACGACCGTCGCCGTCAAGCCGGCCACCATGGCGCAGGCGCTCACGCGCGCGCTGCGGGACGCCATGGCCGCCGACCCCGCCGTGCACGTCATGGGCGAGGACGTCGGCACCCTCGGCGGGGTCTTCCGGGTCACCGACGGCCTTGCCAAGGAGTTCGGCGACACCCGTTGCACCGACACCCCCCTCGCCGAGGCCGGCATCCTCGGCACCGCCGTCGGCATGGCCATGTACGGGCTGCGCCCGGTCGTGGAGATGCAGTTCGACGCCTTCGCCTACCCCGCCTTCGAGCAACTCATCAGCCATGTGTCGCGGATGCGCAACCGCACCCGCGGCCGGATGCCCCTCCCGATCACCGTCCGGGTCCCCTACGGCGGCGGCATCGGCGGCGTCGAGCACCACAGCGACTCCTCCGAGGCCTACTACATGGCCACCCCCGGCCTGTACGTCGTCACCCCCGCCACGGTCGCCGACGCCTACGGCCTGCTGCGCCGGGCCATCGCCTCCGACGACCCGGTCGTCTTCCTCGAACCCAAGCGCCTGTACTGGTCCAAGGACACCTGGAACCCCGAGCACCCGACGGACGTTGAACCCATCGGCCGCGCGGTGGTGCGCCGCACAGGACGCAGCGCCACGCTCATCACCTACGGCCCGTCCGTGCCGGTCTGCCTCGAAGCCGCCGAGGCCGCCGAGGCGGAGGGCTGGGACCTCGAAGTCGTCGACCTGCGCTCCCTGGTGCCGTTCGACGACGAGACGGTCTGCGCCTCGGTTCGGCGCACCGGGCGCGCGGTCGTCGTACACGAGTCGGGCGGGTTCGGCGGACCGGGAGGGGAGATCGCGGCACGCGTGACCGAGCGCTGCTTCCACCACCTGGAGGCACCGGTGCTGCGCGTGGCCGGGTTCGACATCCCCTACCCGCCGCCGATGCTGGAGCGCCACCACCTGCCCGGCGTCGACCGCATCCTGGACGCGGTGGCGCGTCTGCAGTGGGAGGCCGAGGGCTGATGGCACAGGTGCTGGAGTTCAAACTGCCCGACCTCGGGGAGGGGCTCACCGAGGCGGTGATCGTCACCTGGCTGGTCCAGGTGGGCGAGGTCGTCGCGATCGACCAGCCGGTCGTCGAGGTCGAGACGGCCAAGGCGATGGTCGAGGTCCCCTGCCCCTACGGCGGTGTGGTCACCGCCCGCTTCGGCGAGGAGGGCACCGAACTGCCCGTCGGCGCCCCGCTCCTGACGGTCGCCGTCGGAGAGGCCACCGCGGTCCCCGAGCCGGAGGGCTCCGGCAACGTCCTGGTGGGATACGGCACGGGGACGCCCCCGGCGCGCCGCCGACGGATCCGCAACACCGCCCCGGAGCGGGCCAACGGCACGGCCGACCGGGGCAGCGAACCGCGACCGGCGCCGCACACCGCCGTCGCGGAAGCGGCCCGGGCCCCCCACGCGCACGTGCCCGCACCGCCCTCTCCGCTCACCGAGGGCCCCGTTCCGGTGATCTCCCCCCTGGTCCGCCGCCTCGCCCGGGACAACGACCTGGACCTGCGCCGACTGTCCGGTTCGGGCCCCGACGGCCTGATCCTGCGCGCCGACGTCGAGGACGCCCTGCGGGTCAGCGCGGCCCGCGCCGCCGCCCCGAAGACCCCGGCCCCGCCTGTGACCGCCCCGTCCGGTACCCGCATCCCCCTCAAGGGCATCCGCGGCGCGGTCGCCGACAAGCTCTCCCGGAGCCGCCGGGAGATCCCCGACGCGACCTGCTGGGTGGACGCCGACGCGACCGAGCTGATGCGTGCGCGCACCGCGATGAACGCGGCGGCGGGCCCGAGGATCTCCCTCCTCGCGCTCCTCGCCCGGATCTGCACGGCCGCCTTGGCCCGCCACCCCGAGCTGAACTCCTACGTCGATGTCGAGGCCCGCGAGATCGTCCAGCTCGACCACGTCCACCTGGGCTTCGCCGCCCAGACCGACCGGGGACTGGTCGTCCCCGTCGTCCGCGACGCCCAGGCCCGCGACGCCGAGTCCCTGACGGCGGAGTTCGCCCGCCTGACCGAGTCGGCCCACGCCGGCACGCTCACCCCCACGGACCTCACGGGCGGCACCTTCACCCTGAACAACTACGGCGTCTTCGGCGTCGACGGCTCCACCCCGATCATCAACCACCCCGAGGCGGCGATGCTCGGCGTGGGCCGCATCGTCGCCAAGCCGTGGGTCCACGAGGGAGAGTTGGCGGTCCGCCAGGTCGTGCAGCTGTCGCTCACCTTCGACCACCGCGTCTGCGACGGCGGCACGGCGGGAGGGTTCCTGAGGTACGTCGCCGACTGCGTGGAACAGCCGACGGTCCTTCTCAGGACGCTCTAGCCGCAGCGCCCCGCAAGGGGCGCGGGGCTGTATCAACATGCGGCTCCGCCGCGTGGGCGCGACCAGCCACGAACCAGCTGCACTCGCGCACGTACCCACGGCCCCGCCCCGTGAGGCGCTGCACGACCGCCTGTTCCCCGTGATCAGAACGCCCCCCATACTCGAAAGGTGACCGCCACCGACCCCCCGCCCTACGACGCGATCGTGCTGGCCGGTGGCGCCGCCCGGCGCCTCGGCGGGACCGACAAGCCCTCCGTCCGGGTAGGCGGCCGCCCCCTCCTGGACCGCGTCCTCGCGGCCTGCGTCGGCGCCCGGCGGACCGTCGTCGTGGCGGCCCCCCGCCCCACCTCCCGCCCGGTCCGCTGGACCCGCGAGAACCCCCCGGGCGGCGGCCCGGTCGCCGCCCTCGACGCCGGCCTCCGTCACACCACCGCCGACTACGCGGTCGTACTCTCCGCGGACCTCCCGTTCCTCGAAGAGGCAACGGTGGGGCGCCTGTTGTCGGCCCTGTGCGCCTCCGGCGCGGACGCCGCGCTGCTCACCGACGCCGACGGCAGGGACCAACCCCTCGTGGCGGCCTACCGGACAGCGGCGCTGCGCCACGCCCTCTCGGCCCTCGCCGAAGGCAACGGCACCGGCGGCGACAACGGCCTCACCGGCCTCCCCCTGCGGCGCCTGACCGCCGCACTGAACCTCACCCGCGTCCCGGACCCCCTCGCGTCCTTCGACTGCGACACCTGGGACGACATCGCCGACGCCAGGGCACGCATCAGGGAGCATGGACACGTGTTGGATGAATGGATCTCCGCAGTCAAGGACGAGCTGGGCATCGACCTGGACGTCGACACGCGCGTCCTGCTCGACCTGGCCCGGGACGCCGCGCACGGCGTGGCCCGTCCCGCCGCCCCGCTCACCACCTTCCTCGTCGGCTACGCGGCCGCACAGGGCAAGGGCGGCCCCGAAGCGGTCGCCGAGGCGGCGCAGAAGGCCGCCGCGCTGGCCCTGCACTGGGCGGAAGAGGCGAACACCGCCACCGACGAGCCCACCGCCAGGCCCACCGAGAAGATCGCCACCGAGAAGATCGCCACCGACGGGCCGGGATCCGACAAGGTGGTCCCTGACAACCCAGCCCCCGGGCCCGGCCGATGACCGCCCCCGGCGCCCGGGCCGGCACATCCGCCGCCGCGGACACCGACGACGATCTCGACGTCGAGGAGGCGCTCGCCCTCGTGAGAGAGCCCAGGGAGCCCCGGCAGGACGCGACCGCCGCGCCCACCCACCACGGCGCACACGCCCAGGGCGGGCACGCCCACGGCGGACCGTCGGCGCACCGCCACCGCGCCACCCCCTGGCCCCAGGCCCGCGAGACCGCCGCCCGCGCCGCCCGGACCGGCGCCCGTCGCGCCCCCGTCTCCGTACCCCTGGCCGATGCCCTCGGCCTGACCCTCGCCGCCCCGCTGGACGCACTCACCGACCTGCCCTCCTTCGACACCTCCGCGATGGACGGCTGGGCGGTCGCCGGCCCCGGCCCCTGGGACGTACGTGCGGAGGGCGTGCTGGCGGGGCACGCGCAGCCCGAACCGCTCACGGACGGCGAGGCGGTCCGTATCGCCACCGGGGCCCGGATCCCGGCGGACACCACCGCGGTGCTCCGCAGCGAGCACGGCCGTCTCGACGCCCAGGGCCGGCTGCACCCCACCCGTGAGGTGATCCACGGCCAGGACATCCGGCCGCGCGGTCAGGAGTGCCGCAGCGGCGACCAGCTGCTGCCCGTCGGCACCCTCGCCACCCCGGCCGTCCTCGGTCTCGCCGCGGCCGCCGGATACGACACCGTCACCGCGGTCCCCCGCCCCCGCGTCGAAGTCCTGATCCTGGGCGACGAACTGCTGACCGAGGGACTCCCGCACGACGGGCTCATCCGGGACGCGCTCGGCCCGATGCTGCCGCCCTGGCTGCGTGCGCTCGGCGCCGAGGTCACCGCCGTGCGCCGGCTCGGCGACGACGCCAAGGCCCTGTACAAGGCGATCACCTCCTCGACGGCCGATCTCGTCATCACCACGGGCGGCACCGCCTCCGGCCCGGTCGACCACATCCACCCCACCCTGCAGCGCATCGGCGCCGAGCTTCTCGTCGACGGCGTCAAGGTGCGCCCCGGCCACCCCATGCTGCTGGCCCGCACCAAGCAGGACCAGCACCTCGTGGGCCTCCCCGGCAACCCCCTTGCAGCCGTCTCCGGTCTGCTCACCCTCGCCGAACCTCTGCTGCGTACCCTCGCCGCCCACCCGGCCCCCGAGCCGTATGCGCTGCCGCTGGCAGAAGCGGCCCACGGACACCCCTACGACACCCGGCTCGTCCCGGTCGTCCTGCGGGGCGACACCGCGATCCCGCTGCACTACAACGGCCCGGCCATGCTCCGGGGCATCGCCGCCGCCGACGCCCTTGCGGTCGTACCGCCGGGCGGAGCACAGCAGGGCGAGGAGACGGAACTCCTCGACCTGCCGTGGGCGGCCGCGGGCATCGGAGTGTGTTTCACTTGACTGCTCCCCTCCTCGGGCGGAGGGGATTCCTGGCTCAGGCTGCCTCAGGGAGCTGCGCTCCCGGAGGTCTTACGCCCTCGGCGCCAGCCGGGTTCAGACCTGCCCGGACGAGCATCACGCGGGCGGAGTTCTTGTCTCTGGGGGAGACGGCTCCGCACGTGGTGCAGGTGTAGGTGCGTTCGGACAGTGGCAGTGCGTGCTTGGTTCTCGCTCCGCACCGGCCGCAGTCCATAGTGGTGTGTGCGGGATGGACGAGTCGGATGTCCCGCCCGTGCTTGCGGCCCATCTCGATCAGGGCCTTCTTCGTCGCGCCGATCGCGGCGTCCGCTGCTTTACGTGCCATCGAGGATCTGGCGAGGAACTTCGGCCTGAAGTCCTCGACGGCGATGGCGTCATGGTCGATCACGGCCTTCTTGGCCCATTTGCGGCCGGTGTCCTGCCGCTGCCGGGCGATCTTCGCGTAGGTCTTCGCCCGCCAGTTCTTCGCCTCGTGGTAGCCCTTCGAGGCGGCCTGTCCCTTCTTCGGTCTGCGGCGGGCCATCATCCGGTCGTACCGGGTGAGCTTGGCCTGGGCTTTACGGCCGTGCTGGGGGTGCGGGAGGTCGTGGGCGTCGGAGGTGGTGGTCGTGGTCTCCTTCACCCCCCAGTCCACGCCGAGCACCCGTCCGGTCCGGGGCAACGGCTGCACCTCGGCGGGGACCACGAACGAGCAGTACCAGTGACCGACGCTGTCCTGGTACACGCGCACCGAGGAGGGCTGGGCGGGCAGGTCCCGCGACCACACCACCGTCAGTACGATCCCGCCCGCCAGGTGCAGGAAGCCGTCCTTGAGCCGGAAACCGCGCTTGGTGTAGTTCAGCGTCGGCAAGGTGTCGCGCTTCTTCTTCCACTTCGGCATCCCGGCCCGCTGCCGCTGCGGCAGGCGTTCCTTGATGTCTTTCTGCGCCTTGGCGCGGGACTTGCCGAAATCCCGGATGAGCTGCTGCTGTGGCACCGAACTGCCCTGGCGGAGCCACGGCGTGTGCTTTCGCGCCTCGGTCAGCATCTTGTCGAGCTGCGCCGGGCCACAGGTCCGCTTCTCACCCGCGGCCTTGTTGTGCAGGTGGGTGGCCTTGGACTTGGCGACGCACTCGTTCCAGATCCACCGACAGCGGTCCCATTCCGCCAGCAGAGCTGTACAGGCGGTCGACGACACGCGAAGCCGGTACGTGTACCGGGCATGCCCGGCCGCGTCGTCCTCCGTGGATGTCGTCATAACGCCACTGTGGGGTCATGCGTTCGTCTCTCGCCCAGGAATCCGCCAGAGTTACACGAACGGGTGACCGCCCAGGTTGCTACGGACCGGGCGGTCGCTGAATCGTCCTCTTTATAGAGGAAGCAGTAGCGTCATGACCATGCATGCGATCACGATTCCCGAACCCGGTGGGCCCGAGGCGCTGGTGTGGGACGAGGTGCCCGATCCGGTGCCCGGTGAGGGCGAAGTGCTGGTCGAGGTGGTGGCCAGCGCCGTCAACCGCGCCGACATCATGCAGCGGCAGGGCTACTACGACCCGCCGCCGGGTGCCTCCCCGTACCCCGGTCTGGAGTGCTCCGGGCGGATCGTCGAGCTCGGCCCCGGCGTCTCCGGCTGGTCGGTCGGCGACGAGGTGTGCGCACTGCTCGCGGGCGGTGGCTACGCCGAGAAGGTTGCCGTGCCGGCCGGACAGCTGTTGCCGGTGCCCGAGGGCGTGGACCTGAAGCAGGCCGCCGCGCTGCCCGAGGTGGCCTGCACGGTCTGGTCGAACGTCTTCATGATCGCCCACCTGCGCCCCGGCGAGAGCCTTCTCGTGCACGGTGGCTCCAGCGGCATCGGCACCATGGCGATCCAGCTGGGCAAGGCGGTCGGCGCCCGGGTCGCGGTCACCGCGGGCACGAAGGAGAAGCTGGACTTCTGCGCCGAGCTGGGCGCGGACATCCTCGTCAACTACCGCGAGCAGGACTTCGTCGCCGAGGTGAAGCAGGCCACCGACGGCGTGGGGGCCGACGTCATCCTCGACAACATGGGTGCCAAGTACCTGGACCGGAACGTACAGGCGCTCGCGGTCAACGGACGGCTCGCGATCATCGGTCTGCAGGGCGGTGTCAAGGGCGAGCTGAACATCGGTGCGCTGCTCGGCAAGCGGGCCGCGATCAGTGCGACCTCGCTGCGTGCCCGGCCGCTGGGCGAGAAGGCGGCCATCGTCGCGGCGGTGCGGGAGCACGTGTGGCCGTTGATCGCCCTGGGCCATGTCCGCCCGGTCGTCGACCGGGAACTGCCGATGGCGGACGCGGCACAGGCCCAGCGGGTGGTCGAGGCCAGCGAGCACATCGGCAAGGTCCTGCTGGTCACCCGGTAACGCAACCGCCGCCGCGGACACCGACGCGCCGGCGCGGCCCGTACCCGCGGTCCCGTACCCGCGGTCCCGTACCCGCGGTCCCGTACTGCGCTATCCGCGTCGTAGCCGCAGGCCGGCGAAGGCGAGGCCGAGCCCGAGGCCGATCAGGACCAGGCCGCTGCCGAGCGGAAGGATGTGCAGCATGGGCTCGGTGCCGTCGTCCTGACCGGTGCCCATGGCCTGGCCCGCGGGCTGGGGCTGGGGCGAGGTCGGGGCCAGGACGGCCTCCCGGGGCGGCGGTGCGGAGGTGGTGCCCGCCGGGCTTTCGGCCCCGCTCGATGCAGGCTCCGTGGCCGTCCCCTCGTCGTCGGGCTCGTCGGGCCTGTCGGGGTCGTCAGTCTCGTCCGGGTCGTCGGCGTCCTGGCTCTCGACCTTCGTCGCCGGTCCCTGGAGCCGCCCCGGCCGCATCCGGCCCTCACCGGCCAGCGTGCCGGCCAGCGACGGCTCGGGGGTGGCCGAGGCGCTGGCGGAGTCCGAGGGCAGCGGCTCGGGGTCGTACGCGACGGCGGTGCCGCACGGCAGCAACGGCAGCAGGGCCGCCGCCAGGGCGGGCAGCAGACGGCCGAGCGGGCGTGCCGCGGGCGGCCGGGTGGCGGCGCGGGGGAGTCGCAGCCTTGGAGTCACGCGGTGACCTCCTGGAGCGCAGTCGTCGTCAGGCAGACGCACACCAGCCTCACATTCGCCGACAAACCCGGCATTTCTGATTGGGCCGATGGGTCTACGACCGGTCCGGGGCGGTTCCGAAAGGTGGATCAGCCCCCACGGGGGGCACCACGGTGGTGAGGTGTACGGGTGCGAGAGAATGGCGGCATGGAGATGCCGAGGAACGAACGGTCGCCCGAGAATCCCCAGATCCTGGTCGTGGGCCAGGACGGGATGGCACTCGGCGGCGGCAACGGGGACGAGGACTCCCGCGAGATCCCGGTGACGGAGATGGTGGAGCAGCCTGCCAAGGTCATGCGGATCGGCAGCATGATCAAGCAGCTCCTGGAGGAGGTGCGGGCGGCTCCCCTCGACGAGGCCAGCCGGGTCCGGCTCAAGGAGATCCACGCCAGCTCCGTGAAGGAGCTGGAGGACGGTCTGGCGCCGGAGCTGGTGGAGGAGCTGGAGCGGCTCTCGCTTCCGTTCACCGAGAACTCGACCCCCTCAGACGCGGAACTGCGTATCGCGCAGGCCCAGTTGGTGGGCTGGCTGGAGGGGCTGTTCCACGGGATCCAGACCACCCTGTTCGCCCAGCAGATGGCCGCCCGTGCCCAGCTGGAGCAGATGCGGCGCGCGCTGCCGCCGGGCGTCGGCCACGAGGGCGAGGAGCACGGCCCGGCCGGCCGCTCCGGCGGGCCGTACCTCTAGAGACTCTGGAACTTCCGAGACGGCGAAGGGCCCGGCGTACGACCGCCGGGCCCTTTTCCTGCTGCGCCTCGCGTGTTCCTGCCGCGCCTCGCGTGCCGCTGCGCCTCGCGTGCTCCTGCCGCGCCTCGCGTCAGCCGGTCGCAGGGTTGCCGGTCGACACCTTGAGCTCGATGGTCGGCATGTCCTGCGGGTCGACGTCGGTGCCGGAGGACGGGAACTGCTCCATGACCGTGCCGTCGCCGTACGTGTTCTCGTCCACGGAGACGATCTTCATCTGCCATCCGGCGGCCTGGAAGCACTCCTTGACCGACTTGATGTACTTGAACTTGAAGTCCGGGACCTGGATCTTGTCCGGGTCGTCGTAGGACTCCTGGGGTTCGGTGCACTCGGTCTTCTCGACGGTCTTCGCGGTGTCCGGACCGCGGTAGCCCGACGCGTGCGAGGCCGAGGCGCCGGCGGTGCTGCCACCGCTACCACCGCTGCCGCCGGTGCTGTCGTCGCCGGTGTTCATCGCCAGTGCGACGAGCAGGCCGATCACCGCGACCAGCGACACCGCGACCGACCCGATGACCACCGGCCGGTTGCTCTTCCCGCCGCCGGACGGCGCCTGGGGCGTGATGTTGTAAGGGGGCGGCGTCGACGGCGCAGGCTGGGCGTACCCGGCCGGAGTCTGGTACCCCGCCTGCTGCGGATAGCCGTACGCCTGAGCGGGGCCGGGGCCGGGACCAGGGGGCGGGGACGGAGTGCCGTACGGGTGCGGGGTCGGGGCCTGGGCCGGTGTCGGCTGGTACGGCGTCTGCACGGGCCCGGGAGGCGCCGGCGTGGCCTGCCCGACCGGCGGGAACACGGCGGAGCCGACCCCGGCGCCGCTCTGTGTCGGCGGGATGCCCGGGACGATGCTCGGGGCGGCCGGCTGGAGCGAGGCGGCGACCCGCAGGCACTCGTCGCGCATGGACTCGGCGGTCGGGAAGCGCTCGTTCGGGTTCTTCTTCAGCGCGCGGGCGACCAGCGCGTCCACGGCCGCCGGAAGGGCGCGGTTGATCGAGGAGGGCGCGACCGGCTCCTCCTGGACGTGCGCGTAGGCGATGGCCAGCGGCGAGTCCGCGTCGAACGGCAGCCGCCCGGTGACCAGCTGGAACAGCATGATGCCGACCGAGTAGAGGTCGGAGCGGGCGTCCACGGCCCGGCCCAGGGCCTGCTCCGGGGAGAGGTACTGCGGGGTGCCGACGACCATGCCGGTCTGGGTCATCGAGGTGACCCCGGACTGCATGGCGCGGGCGATGCCGAAGTCCATCACCTTGACGACCCCGCGCTTGGTCATCATCACGTTGCCGGGCTTGATGTCGCGGTGGACCAGCCCCATCTCGTGGCTGATCTCCAGCGCGGCCAGCACGTCGGCGGTGATCCTCAGGGCCTTGTCGGCGGGCATCGCGCCGTACTGCCGTACGTCTTCCTCCAGCACCGAGCCGAGCGGGCGGCCCTCGACGTACTCCATGACGATGTACGGCATCGTCGAGCCGTCCACCTCGTCCTCGCCGGTGTCGAAGACGGAGACGATGTTGGTGTGCGTGAGCTTGGCCACTGCCTGGGCCTCGCGGCGGAAGCGCTCGCGGAAGGCCTGTTCCCGGCCGAGTTCGGTGTGCAGGGTCTTGATCGCGACCTGGCGGTCCAGAACCGCGTCGTAGGCCAGGTGCACGGAGGCCATGCCGCCCTCGCCGAGCAGGTCGCGCAGCTGGTAGCGGCCACCGGCCAGAGCCCACCCCGTATAGCGGCCGTGTGTGCCGTCCTGGCTCATTTTTCCCGTCCCCCGCCCGGCACTCAGGCACCTTTGTTGATCGCATGTCTCATTCCCGGCCAAGTCTGCCGGAGGGCACTGACACGTCAAGCGTGGTGCCCGTTCCGTGACCGTACGCGAAGGAAGAGTCGTGGAAGCGTTACAGCGGCCGTACGTCCGGTACACAGAATTTGCACGAGAGTGCGTGGTACGGGTTTGATGGCCGGTCCGTCCACGGGCCGGAACCCGGACCGACGGGTTGCGCGGAGGCTGTAGCGTGGCCGACGGAGACCGTGACAACACCGCGCGCACCGCGGGCAGAAACGACGGCGAGGACCGATGGCACAGACGCACAGCGCCCAGGGCCCGTCCGACCCCGAGGCGACTGGCGGCGGCATGTCAGACGCGCCGGAGATGTGGGGCAACCAGGGCCTGGTCGGCGACGGCCGGTACCGGCTGACCCACCGCCTCGGCCGGGGCGGCATGGCCGAGGTGTTCGCCGCCGAGGACGTACGGCTCGGCCGCACCGTGGCCGTGAAGCTGCTCCGCGCCGACCTCGCCGAGGACCCGGTCTCCAAGGCCCGCTTCACGCGCGAGGCCCAGTCGGTCGCCGGGCTCAACCACCACGCGATCGTGGCGGTCTACGACTCCGGCGAGGACGTGGTCGGCGGCCAGTCCGTGCCGTACATCGTGATGGAGCTGGTCGAGGGCCGCACCATCCGCGAGCTGCTGATCGACGCCCAGGCGCCGGGCCCCGAGCAGGCCCTGATCATCGTCTCCGGTGTCCTCGAGGCGCTGGCCTACTCGCATCAGCACGGCATCGTGCACCGCGACATCAAGCCGGCCAACGTGATCATCACCCACAACGGCGCCGTCAAGGTGATGGACTTCGGCATCGCCCGCGCCCTGCACGGCGCGTCCACGACGATGACGCAGACCGGCATGGTCATGGGCACGCCCCAGTACCTCTCCCCGGAGCAGGCGCTTGGCAAGGCCGTCGACCACCGCTCCGACCTGTACGCCACCGGCTGCCTGCTCTACGAACTCCTCGCCCTCAGGCCCCCGTTCATCGGTGAGACCCCGCTGGCCGTGGTCTACCAGCACGTCCAGGACATCCCGATGCCGCCGTCCCAGACCTCCGAGGGCGCCGCCCCGCCGGAGCTGGACGGCCTGGTCATGCGCTCGCTCGCCAAGGAGCCCGACGACCGCTTCCAGACCGCCGAGGAGATGCGCGGCCTGGTCCAGTACGGCCTGCAGATGCTGTACGACCAGGGCAGCCACACCGGCACCTGGAACACCGGGCCGGTCACGGTGCACGACGGCCGCAACACCCCGGCGGCCGGTTTCGCCGGGACGACCGTGATGCCGCACCCGGCGGCCGCCGCCGGGACCACGCAGATCCCGCAGCCGATCCTGCCGGGCGGTTACGGAGGCGGCGACGACGGCGGTTTCGAGGGGCACGGCAACCGGGGCAGCGGCCGCGGCAAGCTGTGGATCCTGGCCGTCCTCGCGGTGATCGCCATCGCGACGGGTGTCGCCCTGGCGCTGAACAACGGCGGTGGCGGCGGGGACGGCGGCACGGGCACGACCCAGTCGCCGACCACCTCGCAGACCACCAAGGACGAGACCGCCAGCGCGAGCCCGTCCGACGAGGCCAGCGACACGGCCACGGACACGGAGACCGACACCAGCGGCACCGGCAGCGACGACAACTCGGACTACACGCCGTCGCAGACCCCGTCGTACACCCCGTCCGAGACGCAGAGCAGCGAGCCGAGCGACGAGCCGAGCGACACGGCGAGCGCCTCGCAGCCGACCGACACCGAGAGCTCTCCGGCGACGGACCCCTCGGACACGACCGGCACGGACGGCGGCAGCGGCGACGGCGGCAACACCATCGAGGGCACCGGCCTGGGCGGCGGTTGAAGGACAGCGACGCCCTTCGGCTGACCGGCCGCCACCGGCTGCCGGTCACCGGCCGCTGGCTGCCGACCACCCGCCACCGGCTGCCGGTCACCGGCCGCTGGCTGTCGGCCACCCGCCACCGGCTGCCGGTCACCGGCCGCTGGCTGTCGGCCACCCGCCACCGGCTGCCGGTCACCGGCCGCTGGCTGTCGGCCACCCGCCACCGGCTGCCGGTCACCCGCCACCGGGTGCCGGCCACCGGCTGCCGGTCACCGGCTACTGCACGAAGGCGTCGCACACCGCGTCGTACTCCCTGGTCCACCACACGGCGAGTGCCGAGGCGGCCGGGAACTGGGGGTCCGCGCGGGTGTCGCCGCGCTCGTAGTGCCAGCGCAGCATCCAGAAGTCGTTGAGCCGCTCCCACCACACGCGGTGCACGGCCGCCGCCAGCTCCGAGGGCGTGGCCCCGGCCGCGCGCCGGTACGCGCGCGCGTACGCCCGCACCTTCCGCAGGTCGAGCGCCCCCGCCGGGCGGACGAAGAAGATCACGGCGGCGCGTACGGCCTCCTCCGCGCGGGGCTGCACGCCGAGCCGGTCCCAGTCGACGATCGCGGCGGGCGCGTCGTCCTTGTAGAGCAGGTTGAACGGGTGGAAGTCGCCGTGCACCCAGCCCACCGAGGCACCGCGCGGGGGACGCCGGCCGGCGTGCTGCTCCAGCAGCGCACGGCGTTCGAGCAGCCGGTGGCGGGCGAGTTCGTCGAAGGCGTCGGCGGGGCGGTGCCGGCTGACCTGGGCGAGCAGGTCGTCGATGAGCGCGAAGGTGTCGGCGGGGTCGGCGCTCTCGACCGGATGGGGGCTGGTGGCCGGGCGGGTGCGCCCCTTGGGTGGCATCACCCGCTCCAGACAGGCGTGCACGGCGCCGAGGAGCGCGCCGAGTCGCGCGCACTCCCCGCGCGTGAGCTGTCCGCCGTGCCGGTGCCGGCCGTCGATCCAGGGGTGCAGCGCGTAGGCGTGGCCGCCCACGACGGCGACCGTACGGCCGTCGCGGTGGGCGAGGGGCGGGGCGACCGGGACACCGAGGGCGGCCAGCCGCAGGGTGGCCAGATGACGTCGTTCGATGGCGGCCGGGTCCGCGGTGTCGGGGTCGAAGTGGTGCTTCAGGAAGTAACGGCCGCGGGTGGTGCGGAGGCGGTAGCCGCGGTTGAGCAGGCCCTGTTCGACCGGCTCGCAGGCGAGCGCGGAACCGGCGGCGTACAGCCGGAGCAGGGCGCCCAGAGGGGGCGCGTGAGGCACGGGGGGTGGTAAACAAGAGCGCGGCACGCGGCAGATGTTAGAGCAAGCTCCAGCCCTGTGAGCTGGGCGTTGTCACAGGCAGTCATCGGTGGTCGCTTTTGGTCACATGGTGTACCGCGGCGAATGCAAGTGCGAAAGACGCGCCCCGGGGGCACGCCGTGCGGCGTAGGGTCGCGGCGCCTCGCTCGGTGCCCGGCGAGCGGATCGGGCCCCTCGATGTCTTCCCGTGGCCCTGGGCGGCGGGATAACGTGCCGTTGCTCCGGCCTCCCGCAAGGCTCTGACCAGCGACCTTCCGGCCCGCGTCGATTTACTAGGAAACCCAAGCAAAAAGTACTTGGATTTCCAAGCAAAAACGCAGGTCAGAAGGGGTTTCACAGAAATGTGGAGCACTGGGTAACGTGCATGTTGCAGGGCGCTCGCCGGGGCACCTGTCACGCCTGTTCCCGGCCGAGTGGCACACACCCCGTGCCACGGGTGTCGGAAGCAGGTGAGCCGCACTGGTTCACCCGGCAACCCCGGGGGCCGGACCGACGGAGGAGCACACGTGACCGTGGACAGCAGTGCCGCGAGCGAACCGCGACGCAGCGCCGCAGGCAAAGCCGGTACCACCGGCAGCAAGACCGGCACCAAGCGCACCACTCGCACCACCAGTCGCACCACCACCAGCGCCACCGGTACCGCCTCTCGTACCACCACGCGCAGCACCACGAAGAAGAGCGCCGATCCCGAGCTCGTCCAGCTGCTGACCCCCGAGGGCAAGCGGGTCAAGAACGCCGAGTACGACGCGTACGTCGCCGGGATCACCCCCGAGGAGCTGCGCGGCCTGTACCGCGACATGGTGCTCACCCGCCGCTTCGACGCCGAGGCCACCGCCCTGCAGCGCCAGGGCGAGCTGGGCCTGTGGGCGTCCCTGCTCGGCCAGGAGGCCGCCCAGATCGGCTCCGGCCGGGCCACCCGCGAGGACGACTACGTCTTCCCGACCTACCGCGAGCACGGCGTCGCCTGGTGCCGCGGGGTCGACCCGACCAACCTGCTGGGCATGTTCCGCGGCGTCAACCACGGCGGCTGGGACCCCAACAGCAACAACTTCCACCTCTACACGATCGTCATCGGCTCCCAGACGCTGCACGCCACCGGCTACGCGATGGGCGTCGCCAAGGACGGCGCGGACAGCGCGGTGATCGCCTACTTCGGCGACGGCGCCTCCAGCCAGGGCGATGTCGCCGAATCGTTCACCTTCTCCGCGGTCTACAACGCCCCGGTCGTCTTCTTCTGCCAGAACAACCAGTGGGCGATCTCCGAGCCCACCGAGAAGCAGACCCGCGTCCCGCTCTACCAGCGCGCCCAGGGCTTCGGCTTCCCCGGCGTCCGGGTCGACGGCAACGACGTGCTGGCCTGCCTCGCGGTCACCAAGTGGGCGCTGGAGCGCGCCCGCAGCGGCGAGGGCCCGACGCTCGTCGAGGCGTACACCTACCGGATGGGCGCCCACACCACCTCCGACGACCCGACCAAGTACCGGGCCGACGAGGAGCGCGAGGCCTGGGAGGCGAAGGACCCGATCCTGCGCCTGCGCCGGTACCTGGAGGCCGCAAACCACGCGGACGAGGGATTTTTCGCGGAACTGGAGACCGAGTCCGAGGCGTTGGGCAGGCGAGTGCGCGAAGCGGTACGGGCCATGCCGGACCCGGACAACTTCGCCGTCTTCGAGAACGTGTACGCGGACGGGCATGCGCTCGTCGACGAGGAACGAGCCCAGTTCGCCGCCTACCAGGCGTCGTTCGCGGACGTAGAGGGGGCCTGACCATGGCAGCGGAGAAGATGGCTCTGGCCAAGGCGATCAACGAGTCGCTGCGCCGCGCGCTGGATTCGGACCCCAAGGTCCTCGTCATGGGCGAGGACGTCGGCAAGCTCGGCGGTGTCTTCCGGGTCACCGACGGCCTGCAGAAGGACTTCGGCGAGAGCCGCGTCATCGACACCCCCCTCGCCGAGTCCGGCATCGTCGGCACCGCGATCGGCCTGGCGCTGCGCGGCTACCGGCCGGTGGTGGAGATCCAGTTCGACGGCTTCGTCTTCCCGGCGTACGACCAGATCGTCACCCAGCTCGCGAAGATGCACGCCCGCTCGCTGGGCAAGGTCAAGATGCCGGTCGTCGTCCGCATCCCCTACGGCGGCGGCATCGGCGCGGTCGAGCACCACTCCGAGTCCCCGGAGTCGCTGTTCGCGCACGTGGCGGGTCTGAAGATCGTCTCCCCCTCCAACTCCTCCGACGCGTACTGGATGATGCAGCAGGCCATCCAGAGCGACGACCCGGTGATCTTCTTCGAGCCCAAGCGGCGCTACTGGGACAAGGGCGAGGTCAACACCGAAGCCATCCCCGGCCCGCTGCACAAGGCGCGCGTGGTCCGCGAGGGCACCGACCTGACCCTGGTCGCCTACGGCCCGATGGTGAAGCTCTGCCAGGAGGTCGCCGACGCGGCGGCCGAGGAGGGCAAGTCCCTGGAGGTGCTGGACCTGCGGTCCGTCTCCCCGATGGACTTCGACTCGATCCAGGCCTCGGTGGAGAAGACCCGCCGGCTGGTCGTGGTCCACGAGGCGCCGGTCTTCTTCGGTTCGGGCGCGGAGATCGCCGCCCGCATCACCGAGCGCTGCTTCTACCACCTGGAGGCCCCGGTCCTCAGGGTCGGCGGCTACCACGCCCCCTACCCGCCGGCCCGCCTGGAGGAGGAGTACCTTCCGGGCCTTGACCGGGTGCTCGACGCCGTCGACCGTGCCCTGGCGTACTGAGGAGAGGGTCGTGACGACGATGACGGAAGCGTCCGTACGCGAGTTCAAGATGCCGGACGTGGGCGAGGGGCTCACCGAGGCCGAGATCCTCAAGTGGTACGTCCAGCCCGGCGACACGGTCACCGACGGCCAGGTGGTGTGCGAGGTGGAGACGGCGAAGGCGGCCGTCGAACTCCCCATCCCCTACGACGGCGTGGTCCGCGAGCTGCGCTTCGCCGAGGGCACCACGGTGGACGTGGGCACGGCGATCATCTCGGTGGACGTCGCGGGCGGGGCGGCCGTTCCCGCGGCTCCCGTGCAGGAGTCCGCGCCGGCCCCGGAGCCGGAGGAGAAGCCGCAGGGTCGCCAGCCGGTCCTGGTCGGCTACGGCGTGGCGGCCTCCTCCACCAAGCGCCGCCCGCGCAAGGGCCCCGAGGTCACGGTCGCCGAGGCGGCGGCCCAGGCCGCGGTCCAGAAGGAGCTGAACGGCCACGGCCCCGCTCCGGTCCCGGCCCCCGTTCCCGCCCCCGCGCCCGTTCCCGCCCCCGCCCCGGCCGTGGAGGAGCGTTCCCGCCCGCTGGCGAAGCCGCCGGTGCGCAAGCTGGCGAAGGACCTGGGCGTCGACCTGGCCACGGTGACCCCGTCCGGCCCGGACGGCGTCATCACGCGCGAGGACGTGCACGCGGCGGTGACGGCGGCGACCGCCGCACCGACGACGGCGCCGCAGCCGACGGCCCCCGAGATCGCCGTGACCTCTGCCGTTGCCTCGCACGACACCGCCCGCGAGACGCGCGTCCCCATCAAGGGCGTCCGCAAGGCGACGGCGGCGGCGATGGTCGGCTCGGCGTTCACGGCCCCGCATGTCACGGAGTTCGTGACGGTGGATGTGACGCGCACGATGAAGCTGGTGGAGGAGCTGAAGCAGGACAAGGACCTGCAGGGCCTCCGGGTCAACCCACTCCTCCTCATCGCCAAGGCGCTGCTGGTCGCCATCAGACGCAACCCGGACATCAACGCGGCCTGGGACGAGGCGAACCAGGAGATCGTGCTCAAGCACTACGTCAACCTGGGCATCGCCGCGGCCACCCCGCGCGGCCTGATCGTGCCGAACATCAAGGACGCCCACGCGAAGACGCTGCCGCAGCTGGCGGAGGCGCTCGGCGAACTGGTCGGCACGGCCAGGGACGGCAAGACGTCACCCGCAGCGATGCAGGGCGGCACGGTGACCATCACCAACGTCGGCGTCTTCGGCATCGACACGGGCACACCGATCCTCAACCCGGGCGAGGCGGCGATCCTCGCGGTCGGCGCGATCAAGCTCCAGCCGTGGGTCCACAAGGGCAAGGTGAAGCCCCGACAGGTCACCACGCTGGCGCTGAGCTTCGACCACCGTCTGGTCGACGGCGAGCTGGGCTCGAAGGTCCTCGCGGACATCGCGGCGATCCTGGAGCAGCCGAAGCGGTTGATCACCTGGGGATGAGAGCCCGGGGAGAACTGAGGGGATAGCCTGAGAGCGGGCGGTCGCAACTTCGTCTTGCGACCGCCCACTCACTGTCAGAGCTGGTTCAGCACGTAGACCGCTGCCCCTTCTTCCGTCCCACCCCGCGAGTGAATGCAGGCGTGCTTGCGCAGCAGCCGGAGACACTCGTTCACGCGGTGCACCGTCAGGCCGGTACGGGCGGCGATCGCTTCGAGCGGCTCGCGCAGCTCACCCTTCTCGACGAGGACCGGGGCGATGACGACGGCCACCGTCCACACGTCCTCGGTCACCGACAACCGCCGTCGCCAGTCGGCGAGTACGGACTCGGTGGTCGGCAGCGCGAGCGGCGAGCCGTACGGCTTGCGACGTTCGAGGACGAGTTCGTCGAGCCGATCGGCGATCCGTTCCATGGCCCGGACCATGGCCTGCTGCACGGCCAGCGTGCTCCTTTGCAACTCGATCAGTTCGCGCTGCCCGTTCGCCAGCTGCTCGTCCACCTGAAGGTTGTGCGCCTCAAACCGGACGATGGCCTCGGCCACTTGTTCCGGCATGGCGTACGCGACGGGCGCACCAGGTTCGGTCGGCTGCACCTCGGCTTCTTCGAGAGTGTAGGAACCCTCTCGCTGGACTGTCTCGATGACTTCTGCGACCCACTGCTTGAAGGGGGCACAGGCGGGCTTCGTGCAGCCGTTGACGAGGATGATCAGGCCCTGGAGATCGATGAGATTCATGTCTCGACGCCAGTCCCGACCTGCAGGAACGCTGAGAGTGTAACCTCCAGTTACGCTCTCAATACACTCTCGATGCTCCTCTGGAACGTGGTCGGCGAGAGCCTTCCGAGAGTTGGCGTACCCCAGTTCCTTGCACACATCCACAGCCGGGAACCAGTGCTTCCCGTCCGGCATGGTGAGCCGTCGTACCCGAGCCCCGGTCGCCGCGTACACGAAGTCGCTGATGTCGATGGCCTCGTGGCTGCCGGCGGGTTTCGCCTTCTTGCTTGGTTCGTTCATGTGAACCACCTCCGCTGCGGAAGCTAGGGCGGAGCAAATCGAATATGCCAGTCAAATACCTTGATGTTCACGAATGCGAGGGAAGAACGCGAGTTCTGCTGCGTGAGGGCAGTCGGGTATGGCAAAAGGCCCGCCGCATGGGGTGCGGCGGGCCTTTTGCCAGCTCAGTGCGAGGTGGGTCAGATCGTCGAGAAGCCGTAGTTCAGGAGCTTCGTCGCGTCCGTCGCGCGCTGGGTGATCGAGGAGGAGGCGAGGACGGTGCCGATGACCGTCTTGCCGTTGCGGGTCGCGGCGAAGACCAGGCAGTACTTGGCCTCGGGGCCGGAGCCGGTCTTGATGCCGATGGCGCCGCTGTAGCTGCTGAGCAGCGTGTTGGTGTTGGTCCAGGCACCCATGGTGCGGGTGGAACCGGTCTTGGTGATCGTCTTCGCCGTGTACTTCTTCGTCTTGACGACCGTGCGGAACGTGGAGTTCTTCATCGCGCTGCTGGCGATCTTCGTCAGGTCGCGCGGCGTCGAGTAGTTGTTGCCGTTGCCGATGCCGTCGAAGGAGTCGAAGTGGGTGTGGGTCAGGCCCAGGTTCTTCGCGGCGGTGTTCATCTTGGAGATGAAGTTGGCGACGCGCTTGGCGCGGGTGGTGCCCGAGCCGTAGGTGTCCGCGAGCGCGTAGGCGGCGTCGCAGCCGGAGGGCAGCATCAGCCCGTACAGCAGCTGGCGGACGGTGACCTTGTCGCCGACGATCAGGTGCGCCTGGGAGGCGTTGTTGGCGACGACGTAGTCGCTGTACGCCTTCTGGATCGTCACCTTCTTGTCGAGGTTCAGGTTCGACTGCGCGAGCACGACCTTCGCGGTCATGATCTTCGTGGTGGAGCCGGTGGACAGCTCGGTGTCCGCCTTCTTCGTGTACAGCGTCTTCGCGTTCGCGTTGTTCATCACGTAGCCACCCTTGGCCACGATCGTCGGCGCGGTGACGGCCTGCGCGGGAGCCGCGGTGAGGGCGCCGGTCGCGAGCATCGCGCCGGACGTGACGGCGACGGCGACGGCCCTGCGAAGGTTGGTGCCCTTAATGCCGGTAATCAACTGAAATACCCCGAGTCGAGTCGAGTCGTAATGCCCCTGGAGTGCGGCCGAGTTGGGGGTGCCAAAGCGGGTGGGGCCGCACGTGTGTGACACGTAAGTAGCACAGATGGTTGTGCGGTTGCTGAGGGCGATCTACATCACGTCCGGATGGTGGACGAGCGGGCTACTTGCGTACGTGTTGTATCTAAGCTGTGGGCATGAGCCTGGCCGTCAAGCAGCCCCCCGCCGCCGACCGTGTCTACTCCCATGTCAAGCAAGGCGTCCTGGACCGCCGTTACGAAGGCGGCACGCTCCTCACCGAGGGCGAGCTGGCCGAGGCCGTCGGGGTCTCCCGCACCCCCGTCCGCGAGGCGCTGCTGCGCCTGGAGGCCGAGGGCCTGATCAAGCTCTACCCGAAGAAGGGCGCCATGGTGCTGCCCGTCTCCGCGCAGGAGATCGCGGACGTGGTGGAGACCCGGATGCTGGTCGAGGAACACGCGGTGCGCAAGGCCGTACCGGCGTCCGCGGGGCTCGTGACCCGGCTTCAGGAACTGCTCGACCGGCAGAAGGCCGAGGCCGCCGCCGGTGACCTGGCCGCCGCGGCCGTCACCGACCGCTGCTTCCACGCCGCGATCGTCCGCGACGGCGGCAACGAGATCCTCTCCCGCCTCTACGACCAGCTGCGCGACCGCCAGCTGCGGATGGGCGTCGCGATCATGCACGCGCACCCCGACCGCATCGCCAAGTCGCTCACCGAGCACGAGGAGATCCTGGACGCGCTGCGCGCCGGGGACGCCGACCGCGCGGTCGAGCTTGTGCACCGGCACGTCGACTGGTTCGCGCACCTCGCGCGGGGTGAGGTCCGATGAGCCGCGGCAGCGCGTCGCTCCCCGGTGACCCGCCGGGCGGCCGCCGGGCCGTCGCCGTCTGGTGCATAGGCGTCTCGGTCTACTTCGTCGCCGTCATCTTCCGTACGTCCCTCGGGGTCGCCGGCCTCGACGCCGCCGACCGCTTCCACGTGGGCGCCTCGGCGCTGTCCACGTTCTCGATCCTCCAGCTGCTGGTCTACGCCGGCATGCAGATACCCGTCGGCCTGCTGGTCGACCGCCTCGGCACGAAGAAGATGCTGACCATCGGCGCGGTGCTCTTCACCGCCGGACAGCTGGGCTTCGCCTTCTCCCCGTCGTACGGCACCGCGCTCGCCTCGCGCGCGCTGCTCGGCTGCGGTGACGCGATGACGTTCATCAGCGTGCTGCGGCTGGGCACCCGCTGGTTCCCGGCCCGGCGCGGGCCGCTCGTCGCCCAGCTCGCCGGTCTGGCCGGCATGGCCGGCAACCTCGTCTCCACGCTGCTCCTGGCCCGGCTGCTGCACGGCATCGGCTGGACCCCGGCGTTCGCGGGCAGCGCGCTGGCCGGGGCGGTCGTCCTGGTCCTCGTGTTCCTGTTCCTGAAGGACCACCCCGAGGGGTACGAGCCCGAGCCCTTCCCGCACCAGGGGGCGGCGTACGTACGGAAGCAGATCGCCGCGTCCTGGCGGGAGCCGGGGACCCGGCTGGGCCTGTGGGTGCACTTCACCACCCAGTTCCCGGCGATGGTGTTCCTGCTGCTGTGGGGGCTGCCGTTCCTGGTCCAGGCGCAGGGGCTGTCCCGCGCCACGGCCGGTGAGCTGCTGACCCTGGTCGTCCTCTGCAACATGGTGGTCGGCCTCGTCTACGGCCAGATCGTCGCCCGGCATCACGCGGCGCGGCTGCCGTTGGTGCTGGGTACGGTCGGGGCGACGGCCGTGGTGTGGGCGGCGACGCTGGTGTATCCGGCCGACCATGCGCCGATGTGGCTGCTGATGGTGCTGTGCGCGGTGCTGGGGGCGTGCGGGCCGGCGTCGATGATCGGCTTCGACTTCGCGCGTCCCGCGAATCCGCCGGAGCGGCAGGGGACCGCGTCCGGGATCACCAACATGGGTGGTTTCACGGCCTCGATGACGACGTTGTTCGCGGTGGGGGTGCTGCTGGATGCCACCGGCGACAACTACGCGGTGGCCTTCTCGTGCGTGTTCGTGCTGCAGGCGGTGGGGGTGAGCCAGATTCTGCGGTTGCGGGGGCGGGCGGTTCGGCGGGAGCGGGAGCGGTTGGTGGCGAGCCGGGTGGAGACGGTGCACGTGCCTGCATGAGTTTCCCCACCCGCGCACCGCCCGTTCACCGTCGGCAGAGAGGCCGGGCGACCTGTGGGGGCGATCGCCGTCGGCGGCTTTCCGGGCGTGCGATGCGATCAGCTGACGGGTGGTGCGAGTGAGTCTCCGGCCGTCCGTGCGAGCTGGTCGGACGGCTGGTGGTGCGAGTGGGTCTCCGGCCGTCCGTGCGAGCTGGTCAGTCGGCTGGTGGTGCGGGCGAGTCGGCCGGCCGGTGGTGCGGGCGAGTCGGTCGGCTGGTGGTGCGGGCGAGTCGGGCGGATGGTCGCCTGGGCGAGGCGGTTGGGCGGTGGTGTGAGTCTGTGAGGCAGTCGGCCGGCTGTGCGGGGCCGGCAGTCAGTGTGTCGTCGGTACGAGGGTGAGGTAGGCGTAGCCGAGGATGCCTCGGTAGGTCAGCCATGCCGTTCTGTGGGTGTCCAGGGTCTCGCGGGTCGCCGACGCCAGGGGGTGCCGCGGGTTGGTGGCCAGCCAGACCTCCTTGTCCGCCTGGTAGCCCGACTCGAACTCCTCCCACTCTTCGAGGCTCGTCGTCTCGGTCCACTCGGGGCGGAAGCCCGCCTGCACCGCCAGGTCGACCAGGCCCGCCAGGTCGTGGTGGTCGGCGGCCGACGCGCCCGGCCACATGCCGGCGAGTTCGGTGTCCGTCGGGGTGCGCTGCCAGTAGCCCTCGCCCAGCAGGACCCGGCCGCCGTCGGCCACCAGCCGACGCAGCTCCCGCAGGGCCGTCACCAGGTCGTCGCTCAGCGCCTGACCGGCGCCGAGGCACAGCACCACGTCGGCCGGGCCGCGGCCGGTCCCGGCCGCGGACTCCTCGGCGAACTCCACCCGGCCGGCCAGCCCCCGCGCCTCGGCGGCGCGCCGCCCCCGCTCCAGATCCTCCGCGTTCAGGTCCACTCCGACCCCACGCGCCTGCGGCACGGCATCCAGCAGCCGGAGCATCAACTCACCCCAGCCGCAGCCGATGTCGAGCACGTTCGCGGGGTTCGTGGCGGCGAGGCGGCGGACCAGCCGGGCCGCGCGCGCCTCGGAGAGGGGACCGTGGAAGGTGAGCCGGGTGAGGCGGGGCGGGAGGCTGTCCTGCGCTGCGGTGTCGGTCGTCATGCCGGGCACCGTAGGCGTCGACGGCCTGCGCAGGACACCGGATTACCGGTGCCCGTGCCGCTTGCCGCCGCCTACTGCGTGACCGCGAAGTTGCGCAGGATCGCCGCCGTCAGTTCCTGGTCGCCCTCCGCCTTCACCCGGTCCGCGACCGCCTCCGGGGTGGTGCGGCCGCAGGCCAGGCGGACGTAGGTCTCCCAGTCGAGGGTGAAGATGGCGGCGGGGCCGAGGGCGGGGGTGGTCTCCAGGGTGCCGCGGCCCTGGATGTCGATACGGATCGTGCGCAGGAACTCGATCGGCCCGTGCACGTCGAAGATGACGGCCGAGCTGCGCGGCGCGTCGGAGTCGTTGGCGACCACCCGGGGCAGCTCGCCGAGCAGTACGTCCCGGGCGATGTGCGCGCCGGGCGAGTCGAGGCTGCCCGGCCGGCCCAGCGCCGCCCGCAGGTCCTGCTCGTGCACCCACACGTTGAACGCGTGGTTGCGCATGGCCTCTTCGAGGGGGATCTCCTTGCCCATCGGCCCGCGCACGAGGTGGCCCGGCTCCCGCGACTCGTTGCGCAGCTGGCGGTTGCGGCGGATGACCGTGTACTCCAGCTCCGAGGTCATCTCCGGCGCCGTGTGGTGGCGTCGAACGTCGACCTGCATCTCCGTGTAGCGCTGGTTCTCGTTGGTGACGTGGTAGAGGTCGCGCGGGAGGGTGTGGATGGGGCGCGGGTCGCCGAGCATCTCGTTGTCCAGGCCGATGACATGGGAGACCACGTCCCGCACCGACCAGCCCGGGCACGGGGTCCGCCGGTTCCACTCGCCCTCGACAAGCGGCGTCACCAGCTCGGATATCGCTTCGATGGAGTGGGTCCACGCGTCGGCGTAGGGCTGGAGGGTGGGATGCAGACTCACGGAACGGGACCCCTCGGCGGTCGGTACTCGGGCAGGTGGTGGCGGCGCTGCCAGTGGGAGATGGCTGCTGTCGGCGGGTGTCTTGAGACGCTAAGTTACGCTGCTGTGAGGCACCCCGGCAGTGCTTTCGTGTGACGATCGTAGGCCCGTGTGGACGACTCGAATGCCAGGACGGTGGTAGTGTGCGCGCCTCGCTCATCCAGATCGACGTAAACGAGGGCGAATCGGTCGATTCCCGTCGGCGGCGTGTGACCGCTCTGGTGCGCGAGCAGGCCGATGCCGATCTCGTCGTGCTGCCCGAGCTGTGGACGACCGGCGCGTTCGCCTACGAGGAGTTCGCGACGGAGGCCGAGCCGCTCGAAGGGCCGACGTACGAGGCGATGGCGAAGGCGGCGAGCGACGCGGGCGTCTGGCTGCACGCCGGCTCGATCCCCGAGCGCGATCCTGAGGGCCCTCTCTACAACACGGCTCTCGTCTTCTCCCCCTCCGGTGAGCTGGCCGCGGCCTACCGCAAGATCCACCGCTTCGGCTTCGACAAGGGCGAGGCGGTGCTGATGGGCGCGGGACGGGAACTGGTGACCGTCCGGCTGCCCGAGACCACACTGGGCGTGGCCACCTGCTACGACCTCCGTTTCCCCGAGCTCTTCCGCGGACTCGTCGACGCCGGGGCCGAGACGCTGGTGCTCTCGGCGGGCTGGCCCGAGCGGCGACGCGCGCACTGGACGCTGCTGGCCCAGGCGCGGGCGGTCGAGAACCAGGCGTTCGTGCTCGCGTGTGGAACGGCCGGGACGCACGCCGGGGTTCCCCAGGCCGGTCACTCGATCGTGGTCGATCCGTGGGGCGAGGTGCTGGCCGAGGCGGGCGCCGGCGAGGAGATCCTCACCGTCGACCTCGACCCGGCCAAGGTCGCCGCGACCCGCGAACAGTTCCCGGCCCTCAAGGACCGCCTGCTGGGCCTCGAACCTCCCCGGCGCCAGGGGCGGCCGGACAGCCCTAGTCCCCGCTAGTCCCCCTAGCCCCCGCTAGTCCCCTCTAGTCCTCCTCCCGCTCCTTGTCGGCGAGGTGGATCACGCACACCGCCACCGCGATCAGCAGCGCCGGGTCCGCGTCGTCGCGTACGACGTCGACGCCGTAGGTCTCCCGTACGTGCAGCCACCGCCGGGAGACCACCGCCAGCAGTTCGCCGTCGTACTCGACGGCGAACTCCCGGTCGAGGATCTTGCCGCTGACGTCGAGTTCGGTGCCGTCGACCAGGCGGACCCGGTAGTGGTTGCGCAGGAGCGAGAGCCGCTTGCGTCTGATGGTCGCGAGGGGTTCGCCCTCGCGTTCGATCACCATGGTGTCGCGCAGGGCGAACATCTTCTGGTGGATGTCGACGAGCACGCGCCCGTGCCGGTCCTTCAGCTCGAACGTGTCCCGCACCCGCATGGCCTTGCCGTCGACGAGGAACACCTTGTCGCCGTGCTCGTCCTCGATCCAGTAGTCCTCGCCGAAGCCGAGGAGCCGGTCGCGTACCAGGAATCTCATGTCTGTACCCCTTCCCGCGCCACCGGCCCGAAACGCCGCCGGTAGTCCGACGGGCTGAGCCCGGTCTCCCGCCGCAGCCGGGCACGCAGGTTGGCCGCGGTACCGAGTCCGCTGCGCGCCGCGACGACGTCGAGCCGCTCCTCCCCGCGCTCGATCAGCCTGCAGGCGAGAGCAACCCTCCCCCACTGCCTTAACGGCGTGGGGGGACCCCCATCCCGGTCAGCCAGGCCAGCGGGGTGGTGCCCAGCTGGGCGCGGAACCGGCGGTGCAGGGTCGCGGGGGAGACGGCCGCCCGCGCGGCCAGGTCCGCCACCGTCAGCGGCTGGCCCAGCCGCTCCTGGGCCCAGGCCAGGAGCGGTCCCAGGGACTCGTCCGGCACCTCGGGCACCGGCCGCTCCACGAACTGCCGCTGCCCGCCGTCCCGGTGCGAGGCGAACACCAGCCGCCGGGAGACCGCGCCCGCGATCTCGGCACCGTGGTCCTGCCGCCAGATGTGCAGCCCCAGGTCCAGCGCGGCCGCGCTGCCGGAGGCGGTGAGCAGGTCGCCGTCGTCGACGAAGAGCACGTCGGGCCGGAGCAGCACCCGGGGATGCAGTTCCCGGAACGCGTCCGCCCAGCGCCAGTGTGTGGTGGCGGGCCGACCGTCCAGCAGCCCGGCCTCGGCGAGCGCGAAGGTCCCGGTGCAGAAACTCACCACCCGCGCCCCGCGCGCGTGGGCGCGCCGGATTGCGCCGATGACGTCGGCACCGCGCGGTACGACGTTGTCCGGCCGCCCCGGTACGACGACCGTATCGGCCTCGTCCACGGCCGCCAGCCCCGCCACCCCGCTCAGGGTGAAGAAGCCGTGGTTCATGCGCACCTCGCGCGTGGGCGCGCACACCGTCACCTCGTACGGCGGCACGCGCAGCCCCAGCTCGGGCCGCGGCAGCCCGAACAGCTCGGTGGCGACCCCGACCTCGAACGGATTGGTGCCCGCGTCGACGATCACGGCCACCCGGTGGGTCGACTGAGAGGATCCTTGCGCCATATGCGATTTCTAGCACTCGCACCGAGGACGGGCCACGGCCGAGGATGACCGCCATGACCAGTGAACCCGTCTCCCTCGCCCACGCCCTCGCCCTCGCCTCCTTCGAGGACCGGTGGAGCCCGCGTATCGTCACCGCCGTCAACGACTACGACGTCCGCGTCGCCAAGGTCGAGGGCGAGCACCTCTGGCACGTCCACGACCACACCGACGAGTTCTTCCTGGTCCTGGAGGGCGAGCTGCACATCGCCCTGAGGGAACCGGCCGGCGAGCGCACGGTCGTTCTCCCCAAGGGCTCTGTCTTCACGGTGCCCCGCGGTACCGAACACAAGCCGCACGCGCGCGTGCCCACCGAGATCCTGCTCCTCGAGCCCACCGGAACCCTCACGGTGGGCGATCGGCACGACGAGGTTCCCGGACACGTGGACGCGACGGCCGGACACGTCCTCACCTGACCGGGACCTGGATTGCATCGGCCCAATGGATGTCCGGGAGTTGAACTCCCCGTGTTTGTGAAGAAGTTGCCCAACCAAACCCAACCAAAGAGGTGGGCTCCGAGTCCGACGATGCGTAGTTCGCGTAGTTGCGCACGTCCCTCTCGGAGGTTTCCATGCACGCTCGTCCCGTCCGCCGCCGGGTCATACGCGCCCTCCCGGCGATGACGCTGGCTCTCGGTGCGGCCATGGCCGCGTCACTCACCACGGTCGGCACCGCCGACGCCGCGACGGCACCGGCCACCGCCTCGGTCAACCAGTACGACTGGCAGCTCACCTACCGGGCAGCCGCCGGGCAGGCCAACAAGGCCGTCGTCACCGCCTCGCTCACCGCGGACCGCACGGGCATCACCTACGTGATCGACGACGCCGTGTCCATCACCGCGGGCCATGACTGCGCCTACCCCGACAGTTCGGACCACACGAAGGTCTCCTGCACGGTCACCAACGTCGACAGCCAGGACCCGTACGCCGCCCTCGTCGTGGACCTCGGCGACGGCAACGACATGATCGCGTACAAGAACTCCACCGATCAGATCTACTACTACGCCGAGATATCCCTGGGCCCCGGCAACGACCGGGCGGCCGACTACGGCCGCCTCGACGGCGCCTACGTCTCCGGTGACACCGGCAACGACACCATCACCGTGGGCAAGGAGGGTTTCGCCTGGGGCGGCGACGGCAACGACACGGTCAACGCGAGCGGCGGCGACAACATCGTTCAGGGCGGCAAGGGCGACGACGTGCTGCGCGGCGGAGCCGGAGCCCAGTACCTGTCCGGCGACGACGGCAAGGACACCATCACCGGCGGCACCGGCGCCGACACGCTCTACGGCGGCAAGGGCAACGACGTCCTCTACGGCAACAGCGGGAACGACAAGCTGTACGGCAACAGCGGCAACGACAAGCTGTACGGCGGTCCCGGCCGGGACACGCTCTCCGGCGGCCCCGGGACCGATGTGACCCACCAGGACTGACGGCCGGGGCGACGAGCGCGGGAGCGCCGCGGGGGTTGTCAGCCGGGGATGGCACTCTTGATTCATGAACCACGCATCCCCGGCGCCCACCCCGCGCCGTGCCCGCGTCCGCGCCCCCGAGCTGATCGGCAAGGGCGGCTGGCTGAACACCGGCGACAAGCAGTACACCCTCGCGGACCTGCGCGGGCGCATCGTCATCCTGGACTTCTGGACCTTCTGCTGCATCAACTGCCTGCACGTCCTGGACGAGCTGCGTGAGCTGGAGGAGCGGCACCGGGACACCGTGGTGATCATCGGGGTGCACTCGCCGAAGTTCGTGCACGAGGCGGAGCACCAGGCGGTCGTCGACGCCGTGGAGCGGTACGGCGTGGAGCACCCGGTGCTCGACGACCCGGAGCTCGCCACCTGGAAGCAGTACGCGGTCCGGGCCTGGCCGACGCTGGTCGTCATCGACCCCGAGGGGTACGTCGTCGCCCAGCACGCCGGCGAGGGCCACGCGCACGCGATCGCGCGGCTGGTCGAGGAGCTGGAGGCGGAGCACGGGGCGAAGGGCACCCTGCGGCGCGGCGACGGCCCGTACGTGGCGCCGGAGCCCGAGCCGACCGCCCTGCGCTTCCCCGGCAAGGCCCTGCTGCTGCCGTCGGGGAACTTCCTGGTCAGCGACACCACCCGGCACCAGCTGGTGGAGCTGGCCGCGGACGCGGAGACGGTCGTGCGGCGGCTCGGCTCCGGCACCCGCGGTTTCACCGACGGTACGGCGGACACCGCCTCCTTCAGCGAGCCGCAGGGCCTCGCGCTGCTCGACGACGGCTCGGTGGCCGTCGCCGACACCGTCAACCACGCCCTGCGCCGCCTCGACCTGGCCACCGGCGAGGTCACCACCCTCGCCGGCACGGGCCGCCAGTGGTGGCAGGGTTCCCCGACCTCCGGCCCGGCCCGCGAGATCGATCTCTCCTCCCCCTGGGACGTGGCCGTCTTCGGCGGCAAGGTGTGGATCGCCATGGCGGGCGTGCACCAGCTGTGGGCGTACGACCCGGAGACCGGGACGGTCGCCGTGGCCGCCGGCACCACCAACGAGGGACTGGTCGACGGGCCGGCGGCCGAGGCCTGGTTCGCGCAGCCGTCCGGCCTCGCGGCCACCGCGGAGCGCCTCTGGCTCGCCGACTCGGAGACGAGCGCCCTGCGCTGGGTCGACCTGGACGGAGAGGTCCACACGGCCGTCGGCACCGGCCTCTTCGACTTCGGCCACCGGGACGGCGCGGCCGGCCAGGCCCTGCTCCAGCACCCGCTGGGCGTGACGGCCCTGCCCGACGGCTCGGTCGCGGTGTCGGACACCTACAACCACGCGCTGCGCCGCTACGACCCGGCGACCGGCGAGGTCACCACGCTGGCGACGGACCTGCGGGAGCCGAGCGACGCGGTGCTGGCCGGCGACGACATCGTGGTGGTCGAGTCGGCCCGCCACCGGCTGACCCGGCTGCGGCTCCCCGAGGAGGCGGTCCGGGTGGAGTCGGTCGCCCACCGCACCCGGCGGGCGGCGACCGAGGTGGCTCCGGGGCGTCTCCGGCTGGACGTGATCTTCCAGGCCCCGCAGGGCCAGAAACTGGACACCCGCTACGGCCCGTCCACCCGCCTGCTGGTGTCGTCGACCCCGCCGGAGCTGCTGCTCAAGGGCGAGGGCGCCGACACCGACCTGTCGAGAGAGCTGGACCTGAACCCGGCGATCCAGGAGGGCGTCCTGCACGTCTCGGCGATGGCCGCGTCCTGCGACGACGACGAGGCCAACGAATACCCGGCCTGCCATGTGCACCAGCAGGACTGGGGGGTGCCGGTACGGATCACGGAGGGCGGGGCGGACCGCCTGCCCTTGGTCCTTGCAGGAATGGACCAGCAGCAGCCCACCTAAGGGGCGCGGGGAACTGCGGGACCAGCCCCCACGCACCCGCAGTCAACACACAACCGGCTACCGCCGCCGCGGAACCAGCTTGAACAGCGCCACCCCGGCCGCCACCAGCGTCGTGGCCGCCACCACCATCGCCATGCTGTTGATCCACAGCCCGGTGGCGGCCAGGGTCGCACCGCCCGCGCCGGCCGTGCCCGCGCCGATCACTCGTCCGTACATCGTGCTTCTCCTATGAGGGTTGCCATGTGGGGGGCGGGGTCGGTGGGGTTGCCGGGCAACGGGCACCGGCTCACGTCGCCACCCACTTCTCCTCGCTGCGGCGCACCAGCCCCCACAGTGAGGTGAAGTAGACGGCGTGCTGGAAGAGGTCGTAGAGCATTTCCGGGATCATCACGGCGGCGACCAGGACGGCCTTCGGTCCCGCGCGCCGTACGGAGACGGTCTTCTCGACGATGAAGATGAGGCCGATCGCCGTCCAGAACGGCGACAGACCGGGCCAGCCGTACAGCGAGGTGTACGCGGCCATGTAGGTCAGGTAGATCAGGAACGAGAGTGCGCCGAAGCCCATCAGGAACTGCTGCATGAAGTAGCGGGCGGTGACCTTGGTCCAGCCGTAGTCGCGGAGGTTCTCCAGCGCGCCGCGCTGCCACCGCAGCCGCTGGTGCCACAGCTTGGGCAGGGTGGGCATGACCTCGGTGGTGACCGCGCAGCCCGCCGGGGACATGGCCCGGTAGCCGAGGGTCTTGACCGCCTTGGTCATCTCGTCGTCCTCGGTGAGCGAGGCGAGGCTGTAGTAGCTGCCGCCGCCGCCGAGTTCGCCGGCGCGGCGGGCGGCGCGGACCTCGCGCAGCACCCGGGCGCGGAACATCGTGCCGGTGCCGGTGAGGACCTGGGCCCGGCCGCCGGTGCGCTCCAGTTCCCAGGCGTAGCGGTGGAACTCCATGCGCTGCAGCAGGCCGAGGAAGCCGCCGCCGTCCTCGCCGTAGAAGACTCCGCCGACCGCGCCGACCTTGCGGTTGAAGGTGGCGAGCGCGGTCTCGACGAACCAGGGGTTGAGGACGGTGTCGGCGTCCTGCACGAGGAGCAGGTCGCGGTCGTCCAGGTGCGGCAGCACCCAGGCGATGGCCTGGTTGAGCGCGCCGGCCTTCTTGTGGGTGTTGTCCTGGGTGGGGAAGACCTGGGCACCGTGGGCGGCGGCGACGGCGGCCGTGTCGTCGGTGCAGTTGTCGGCGACGACGACGATCAGGTCGGGGCGCCGGGTCTGTTCCCAGAGTCCGTCGATCGCGTCGGAGATACGTTCCTGCTCGTTGTGGGCCGGGATCAGCACGGCGAGTCTGGGTCTGTCGCCCGGCTCCTCGCGGGCGGCGTGGGCACGGCGCGTGGCGTGACGGCGCACGGCTCGTACCCCCTGTCGTGAAGACCGTGGTGGATCCGGAATTCGATGTTCCGGACCCTTCAGTGATCCACAGTCTTCACGAAATCCGTACAACTCCGGTAGTTGAACGCTGTAACGGATTGCTCACGGTTGCCTGTGATGACCCTGTGGGTACGGCTGTGTCCGTTACGCGCCGTACCCGCCGCCGGGTGCGAGCACCCCCCGACTAGCCTTCCAGGAACGCCACCAGGGCGTTCGCCAGCAGGAACGGGTCGTCGGCGCCGCACAGTTCGCGGGCGCTGTGCATGGAGAGGATGGCCGCGCCGATGTCGACGGTCCGGATGCCGTGGCGGGCCGCGGTGATCGGGCCGATCGTGGTGCCGCAGGGCATGGAGTTGTTGGAGACGAAGGTCTGGAAGGGCACCCCGGCCTTCTCGCAGGCGGCGGCGAACACCGCGCGGCCCGAACCGTCCGTCGCGTAGCGGTTGTTGACGTTGACCTTGAGGATCGGGCCGCCGTTGGCGCGGGGGTGGTGCGTCGGGTCGTGGCGCTCGGCGTAGTTGGGGTGGACGGCGTGGCCCATGTCGGAGGAGAGACAGACGGTGCCCGCGAAGGCTCTCGCCCGGTCCTCGTACGACCCGCCGCGTGCCAGCACCGAGCGCTCCAGCACACTGCCGAGCAGCGGCCCGTCCGCGCCGGTGTCCGACTGGGAGCCGGTCTCCTCGTGGTCGAAGGCGGCGAGGACGGGGATGTACGGCAGCTCCGCCCCGCCCGCCGCCACGGCCGCCAGGGCCGCGGTACCGGCGTGCACGGACAGCAGGTTGTCCATCCGGGGCCCGGCCATCAGCTCCTGGTCGCGGCCCAGGTAGGCGGGCGGTTCCACGGCGTAGGTCATCAGGTCCCAGCCGGTCACCGAGCCGGCCGGCAGGCCCGACTCCTGCTCCAGGAAGGCGATCAGGTCGCCGTCGCGGACGTCGTCGCCGAGGCCCCAGATCGGCTGGAGATGGCGCTGCTTGTCGAGCTTGAGGCCCTCGCTGCTGACCGAACGGTCCAGGTGGATGGCGAGCTGCGGCACCCGCAGCAGCGGCCGGTTCACGTCGACGAGGCGGGTGGAGCCGTCGCGCAGGCTGAGCCGGCCGGCCAGACCCAGGTCCCGGTCGAGCCAGGAGTTCATGAGCGGTCCGCCGTAGATCTCCACGGCGACCTGGCGGAAGCCGTGCCCCCCGGTGTCCGGGCGCGGCTTCACCCGCAGGTTCGGGGAGTCGGTGTGGGCGCCGACGATCCGGAACGGCGTGTGGGGTGCGGCGCCCTCCGGGACGTACCAGGCGATGATCGCGCCGCCGCGCAGCACGTACCTGCCGCCTGATGTGCCGTCCCAGGCGTCCGTCTCGTTGACCTGCCGGAAACCGGCCTTCTCCAGCCGCTCGCCGGCGTTCGCCACGGCGTGGTAGGGCGTGGGGCCGGCCGCGAGGAAGGCCATCAGGTCGTCGGTGTGGCCGCGATCGAAGCGGGAGGGTGCGCTCATGTACTTCACCTTAACGACGTACGGTGGCCCGCTCCCCGGAGAGGGAGCGGGCCACCGTGGCGGAACCCGGGTCGGTCAGAACGCCGCCTCGTCCAGCTCCATCAGGTCGAGGTCGACGTCGGCCGCGACCTTGCGGGCCAGGGTGACGCCCGGCAGCACGTTGGCCGCGAAGAACTTCGCCGCCGCGATCTTGCCGGTGTAGAAGGGCTTGTCCTTGTTGGACGCCGTCTCCAGCTTCTCGGCGGCGATCGCGGCGCCCTTGAGCAGCAGGTAGCCGACGATCACGTCACCGGAGGCGAGCAGCAGGCGGGTGGTGTTCAGGCCCACCTTGTAGATGTTCTTGACGTCCTGCTCGGTGGCCGCGAGGTCGGTCAGCATCAGGCCGACGATCGCCTCCAGCTCGACGGCCGCCTTCGCGAGGTGCTCGCGGGCGCCCGCCAGCTCCTCGCCGCCGGTGCCGAGCGCCAGGAACTTCTTGATGTCCTCGGCGAGGGAGTTCAGCGCCGCGCCCTGGTTGCGGACGATCTTCCGGAAGAAGAAGTCCTGGCCCTGGATGGCGGTGGTGCCCTCGTAGAGGGTGTCGATCTTGGCGTCGCGGATGTACTGCTCGATCGGGTACTCCTGCAGGAAGCCGGAGCCGCCGAAGGTCTGGAGCGACTGGGCGAGCTGCTCGTAGCCCTTCTCGGAGCCGTAGCCCTTGACGATCGGCAGGAGCAGGTCGTTCAGCGCGTGCTCGGCCTTCGGGTCCTCGCCGTTCGCCTCCTTGACGGCGATGGCGTCCTGGACCGAGGCGGTGTAGAGGACGAGGGCGCGCATGCCCTCGGCGTACGCCTTCTGCGTGATCAGCGAGCGGCGGACGTCGGGGTGGTGGGTGATGGTGACCTTGGGCGCGGTCTTGTCCAGGAAGTTCGCCAGGTCCGGACCCTGGACGCGCTCCTTGGCGTACTCCAGGGCGTTCAGGTAGCCGGTGGACAGCGTCGAGATGGCCTTCGTGCCGACCATCATCCGGGCGAACTCGATGATCCGGAACATCTGGCGGATGCCCTCGTGCTTGTCGCCGATCAGCCAGCCCTTGGCCGGGTGGCGGTCGCCGAAGGTCATCTCGCAGGTGTTGGAGGCCTTCAGGCCCATCTTGTGCTCGACGTTCGTCGCGTAGACGCCGTTGCGCTCGCCCAGCTCGCCGGTCTCGAAGTCGAAGAGGTACTTGGGCACGAGGAAGAGGGAGAGGCCCTTGGTGCCGGGACCGGCACCTTCCGGGCGCGCCAGCACGTAGTGAAGGATGTTCTCCTCCATGTCGTGCTCACCGGAGGTGATGAAGCGCTTCACGCCCTCGATGTGCCAGGAGCCGTCCTCCTGCTGGACCGCCTTGGTACGGCCGGCGCCGACGTCCGAACCCGCGTCGGGCTCGGTGAGCACCATGGTCGAACCCCAGGTCCGGTCCACGGCGAGCTGCGCCCACTTCTTCTGCTCCTCGGTGCCCTCCTCGAAGAGGATGCGCGCGAACGCCGGGCCGGAGGAGTACATCCACACGGCCGGGTTGGCGCCGAGGACCAGCTCCGCGTACGACCAGATAAGCGACGGCGGGGCGGTGGTGCCGCCGATCTCCTCGGGCAGGCCCAGGCGCCAGTACTCGGAGTCCATGAAGGCCTTGTAGCTCTTCTTGAAGGACGCCGGGACCGGGGCGGTGTTGGTCTCCGGGTCGAAGACCGGCGGGTTGCGGTCGGCGTCGGTGAAGGACTCCGCCAGCTCGTTCTCGGCGAGCCGGGTCAGCTCCTCCAGGACGCTCTTCGCGGTGTCGGTGTCCATCTCGGCGAACGGGCCGGTGCCGTACAGCTTGTCGCGCCCGAGCACTTCGAACAGGTTGAATTCGATGTCGCGGAGGTTGGACTTGTAGTGCCCCATGGTGACGCTCCGTATCCGGATCGGCGAGGCACTGAATCCTCGCGCAAGCTTTCACATACCAACGAGTAGCTCCGATGATGCTACCCGTCGGTAATAAGACGCAACCCCCATCGGGTGAAGTGTGAGAAGGGTCTACCTTCCCGCAGACACCGCGTGTCTCGGTAGGCTTGCGCGCATGTATGGATACGGCCAGCCCATGGACGGTGGGGCCGCTCAGCAGCAGTACGCCTCGTCGCAGCAGCAGATGGCCGGCGGGCTCGGCGGGTACGGCCAGCAGCCGCCGCTCTACCCCGAGCCGTCCCCGCCCTCGCTCGCGGACGCGGTGCGCGCCTTCACCACGGGCCAGGTGACCGCCGAGGACTTCCAGCAGGTCTTCGCCACGTCCAAGGTGTACTGCCCGCGCGGTGACAACCCCGGGTTCCTGGCCCTGCACAACACCCAGCAGCCGGTGATCCCCATGTTCACCTCGCTGAAGGAGCTGCGCCGGTACGCCGGCAAGGAGTCCAAGTACTTCGTGATCACCGGCGCGGAGGTCATCGACCTCCTCCCGACCGGCTACGGCTTCGTCCTGGACATGGAGGGCGAGCACCGGATGGTGTTCGACGCCAAGGCGGTCGAGCAGATGGTGGAATTCGCGATGCGACGGATGTACGGCTAGACACCGCCGCCGGAGTCGCTGCTCCCGAGTCGCCGCTCCCGGAGTCGCCGCTCTCGCAGCCGCCTCTCTCGCCGTCACCGCCCCCGCCGTCACCGCGTCGAAAACTCCGCCCCGATTGTCACAGCCATGCCATAGGCTTCCCCGGGCAGCCGCGCCCCGTGTGCCGTCGGTCTCCCGACGGCCGGGTACGGGCGTCGCGCGGCGCTCTCGTTCTCCCGGTGCCACCGGGATTCCTGTGGGGGGTTTCAGCACTGTGCGTATGCGCAGCACTTCGGCCGCGACGGCGCTCGCGGTCCTTTTCAGCTCTGTCGCGCTGAGTGTCGCGGCGGCCGGTTCGGCGTCGGCGGTCCCCGTCAGCGTCGGTTCCCCCGCGGGCATCGTCGTGGACGCCGCCCTGGGGCGGGTGTTCGTCGGCAACGACACGAACGACACCATCGTGGCCGCCGACTACAACGGCAACCGCGTCGACTCGGTGAGCGGTATCGACGGCATCTTCGACCTGGCGCTGTCCGACGACGGCGCCACCCTGTACGCGACCGCACGGGTCAGCCACGAGATCGTCGCCCTCGACGCGGCCACTCTGGACGTCAAGGCCCGCTACCCGGTGGCCACGGGCATCGGGCCGCTGTATGTCGCGGTCTCCGCCGGGAAGGTCTGGTTCACCTACGAGGACGACCAGTCGAAGGGGAACCTGGGCTCGATCGACCCGGCGGTGGACCCGGCGACCGGCGCCGATCCGATGACGCTCGGCCTCTTCCCGCAGGACCAGGACCATCAGGTGGTCGGCGGTGCGGCCTATCTCGACACCGACCCGTCCGCGCCCGGGCTGCTGGCCGTCGCCACGACCGACTTCAACGACTCGTCCAAGGACCTGATGGCCGTCCTCGACGTCTCCGGTGCCGCACCGCGGCTGACCGCATGGCACGACGGCAGCTACTCCCTGAACTACGTCAACGACGTCGACCTGGTCCCGGGAGCCGCACAGGTCCTGGTGGACGGCACCGAACGGCACTCCTACGCCGACGGCAGGTTCAGCCCCGCCGGCGCCTACCCCTCCGGGCGAGGCGCCGACATCGCCCCGAACGGCCTGGTCGCCCAGTTCGGGGAGGAGCAGCTGGCGGTCTACCGGCCGAACACGACCGTTCCGGTGCGCACCTACGCCGGATATACGGCCGACGCCGCCTGGGCCCCGGACTCCTCCCGGCTCTTCGCCCTGGTGTCCTCGTCCGCCGGCTACCAGCTCAGGGTGCTCACCGACCCCACGCACAGCGTCCCGACCCTCACCGTCAACGCGCCGGCGTCCGCGCCCCGCGCCAAGAAGCTCACGGTGACCGGAAAGATCACGGCCAGTGTGCCGTTCGCGGCGGGCACCCGGCTGGCCGTCACCCGTACCGACCTGGAGAGCCCGAACGGCAAGCAGCTCGCCGCCGTCACGGTCAAGACGGACGGCACGTACTCCTTCACCGACACCCCGCCGGCCGGCGGCACGGTCACCTACAAGGTGACCTTCGCGGGCGACGCCGACCACACCACGGCCACCGCCTCCGACAAGGTCACGGTCTCCCGCGCGGGGACGAGCCTGAGCCTGAACAACAACGGCAAGCTGTACAACTACGGCGCCGACGTCAAGTTCACCGCGCACCTGGGGACGACGTACAAGAACCGCTCGGTCAGGATCTACGCGGACCCCTTCGGCGGTGACAAGGGCAAGAAGCTGATCAAGACCGGCAAGGTGGACTCCCACGGGAACATCGCGGCCTGGGTGGACATGACCCGCGACACGGCCGTCTCCGCGGTCTTCGACGGCGACGCCCGCTACGCGCCGAAGACCGTGAAGGCCACGGCGTACGCGCGGGTCAAGATCTCCACCGCGGTCTCCAAGCACTACAAGACGGCGAAGATCGGTTCGACGTCGTACTACTGGTTCCACAAGAACACCGACCCGGTCATCACCACCACGATGACCTACTACCCGGGCCGCGCGCAGCGCTTCGACCTGCAGGTCTACTACCAGGGCTCGTGGTACTCCACGGACTCCGAGTACTTCCCGGTCTCCTCGAACGGCAAGTCGGCCGTGCAGCTCGGGGCGCCGGGCGAGTCCGGGATCCGGGCGCGGGTGCGGTCGGTGTACGTCAACGGCACGTCCGGCGACACCGTGAACTCCACGACGTACGGCGCGTGGAAGTACCTCTACTTCAGCAACTGACCCACGACTGATCCACGGCTGATCCACCGATCGGGGGATGACGGGCCCGGAGGGAATGTCCTCCGGGCCTTCTCCGTTAGGGGTGGCAGAAAGTTCAACGCTCAACTAAAGTGGGCGCACAAGGAGGAGCCAACATGCCTGCAGTGACCGTCGAGAACCCGCTGACCCTGCCCCGGGTGACCGCATCGGCCGACGCCGTGTCCCGTCCCGTGCTCGCCGTCACGACCGCGCCGAGCGGTTTCGAGGGTGAGGGTTTCCCGGTGCGCCGGGCGTTCGCGGGGATCAACTACCGCCACCTCGACCCGTTCATCATGATGGACCAGATGGGTGAGGTGGAGTACGCGCCGGGCGAGCCCAAGGGCACCCCCTGGCACCCGCACCGCGGCTTCGAGACCGTCACCTACATCATCGACGGCGTCTTCGACCACCAGGACAGCAACGGCGGCGGTGGCACCATCACCAACGGCGACACCCAGTGGATGACGGCCGGCTCCGGTCTGCTCCACATCGAGGCCCCGCCGGAGTCCCTCGTCATGTCCGGCGGTCTCTTCCACGGTCTCCAGCTGTGGGTGAACCTCCCGGCCAAGGACAAGATGATGGCGCCGAGGTACCAGGACATCCGCGGTGGCCAGGTGCAGCTGCTGACGACCCCCGACGGCGGTGCGCTGCTGCGCGTCATCGCGGGCGAGCTGGACGGCCACGCCGGCCCCGGCATCACGCACACCCCGATCACGATGATCCACGCGACCGTCGCTCCGGGCGCCGAGGTCACGCTGCCCTGGCGGGAGGACTTCAACGGCCTCGCCTACGTGCTGGCCGGCAAGGGCTCGGTGGGCGCCGAGCGCCGCCCGATCCACCTCGGCCAGACCGCCGTCTTCGGCAGCGGCTCCTCCCTCACCGTCCGCGCGGACGAGAAGCAGGACTCGCACACGCCGGACCTGGAGGTCGTGCTGCTCGGCGGACAGCCGATCCGTGAGCCGATGGCCCACTACGGCCCGTTCGTCATGAACACCAAGGACGAGCTCATGCAGGCCTTCGAGGACTTCCAGAAGGGCCGCCTGGGCACGATCCCGGCGGTACACGGCATGACGGAATCCGGCCCGCAGGCGTAACCGACGGAGTCACCGGAGAGGCCTGGCGCAACCATCCGCGCCAGGCCTCCCCCCTTCGACCTCGCCTCTTCATCGACCGAGACGGGTGGTGGGTGGGCGAAGGTTCTGGGGGGCCAGGGGGCGGAGCCTCCTGGTACGGCGGTGGTGGGGGCGTTCACTCGGGAGGGGGTGTGCGGCAGGGCGTTCGTCGGCCTCGCATGGTCCGCTGGACCCGTGCAGCTGTTGCCCGAGCCCGTGCGCCGTTTCGCTGCGTGGTGTGCGGTGCTGCTGCTGGCCGCCGGAGTGGGGTACGTCGGCATCCGGCTCTGCTCGGAGTTCCGCACCGCGGTGACCCCGGTGCTCCTCGCCCTGCTCGGCCCGCTGTACCGACGGCTCGTCCAGGTCGGCGTGCACCGCTCCCTCGCCGCCGGCCTCACCTGCGTCGCCGTCGTCGCCGTCGTCGGCGGTGCCGTCTACATCGTCGTCGCCGCCCTCATCGACACCGGCGACGAGATCATCTCCTCGCTGAAGGCCGCGGCGAAGTCGCTGGCCCAGCACTTCGGGGCCGCCGGGACCTCCCTCGACGACCTGGCCGGCAACGCGAAGGAGCTGCTCGCCAAGTTCGGCGGGACCGCCGCCTCCAACGTCATCAGCGGGGTGAGCGTGGTGGGAGAGGCTCTCGCCATGGCCGTCCTCGCGCTGCTGCTCGTCTTCTTCTTCCTGCGCGACTCGGACCGGGTCGTCGGCGCCATCCGGGGCATCGCGCCCGGCTCCAGCGCCGACATGGTCGAGGCCATGGCCCGCCGTGCCTTCCAGGGCATCGAGGGGTTCATGCGCGGCACCACCGTCATCGCGTTCATCGACGCCGTCTGCATCACCGTCGGCCTGCTCGTCCTCCGCGTACCCGGGGCCGTCGGACTCGGCGCGCTCGTCCTGGTCGGCGCCTACATCCCCTACCTCGGCGCCTTCATCTCCGGTGCCGTCGCCGTCCTGGTCGCCCTCGCCGACCGCGGCTTCGTCATCGCGCTCTGGGCGCTGGGCGTCGTGCTCGCCGTGCAGGTGCTGGAGGGGCACGTACTGCAGCCCATGATCCAGAGCCGGACCATGCAGATGCACCCGGCGGTGGTGATGCTGGCCATCACCGGCGGCGCCTCCGTCGCCGGGATCCTCGGCATGCTGCTGGCCGTACCGCTCACCGCGGCCGCCTTCGGGGTCGTACACGAGCTGCGCGCCCGCTACGGCACCGGCGAGGCGCCACCGGCCGACGCCACCGGCTAGGGCTTGTCGTTCTCGTACAGCTCGAACCAGATGCTCTTGCCCTGCCCGCGCGGATCGACGCCCCAGGCGTCCGCCAGGACCTCGATCAGGACCAGGCCGCGGCCGGAGGAAGCCAGCTCGCCGGGGCGGCGCTTGTGCGGGAGGTCGTCGCCGGCGTCCGTGACCTCGACCCGCAGGCGGCGCTCGGGGGCCTGGCCGGAGACCTCGGCGAGCAGCAGCGCGTCCGCATCGGTGTGCACGAGGACGTTCGTGAGCATCTCGGAGACCAGGAGCACGGCCGAGTCGACCTGGTCGGGCGGGCCCCAGTCGTGCAGCAGCTCCCGCAGGTGCTGGCGGGCCTCGGAGATCCGCTCGGGCTCGTCCTGGGCCACCGACAGCAGGGTGCGGCGGATCCGCGGCCGTACGGCCGGCGGCTCGTCGCCGCGGCCGCCGGCCGGCCGGGACAGCAGCAGCACCGCTATGTCGTCCTCGCGACGGTCGGCCAGCGGCCCGGTGGTGTGGTGGGAGGAGGGGCCGTGCACGGCCTGGACCAGGCCGTCGGCCAGTTTCTCCAGGTCGCCGTCGTCGTGCTCCTCCATGATCGCCCGGATCCGCTGCCAGCCGCTCTCGATGTCGTGGCCGCCGGTCTCGATCAGGCCGTCGGTGCAGATCATCATGGTCTCGCCGGGTTCGAGGGCGAACCGCGTCGTCGGGTAGTCGGCGTCCGGGTCGATGCCGAGCGGCAGCCCGCCCGCCGTGGGCCGCCGCAGCACCGTGCCGTCGGCCATGCGGATCGTCGGGTCGAGATGTCCCGCCCGGGCGATCTCCAGCACCCCGGTCGCCGGATCCGCCTCGACGTACAGGCAGGTCGCGAAGCGCAGGTCGGCGTCGTCCTCGTCGTAGGTGATCCCGTGCAGGAAACGGGAGGCCCGGGAGAGCACCGCGTCCGGACGGTGGCCCTCGGAGGCGTAGGCGCGCAGCGCGATCCGCAGCTGGCCCATCAGGCCGGCGGCCCGTACGTCATGCCCCTGGACGTCGCCGATGACCAGGGCGTGCCGGCCGGACGGCAGCGGGATCATGTCGTACCAGTCGCCGCCCACCTGGAGCCCGCCGCCGGTCGGTATGTAGCGGGCGGCCGTGTCCATGCCGGGTATGTCGGGGCCCAGCGTCGGCAGCATGGAGCGCTGGAGGCCGTCCGTCAGCTCCCGCTCCGAGTCGGCGATCCCGGCCCGGGACAGGGCCTGCGCCAGCATCCGGGCCACCGTGGTGAGCACGGACCGCTCGTCCGGGGTGAACGACACCGGGTAGGTGAAGCCCGCCATCCAGGCGCCCATGGTCCGTCCGGCCACCGTCAGCGGCAGGAAGGCCCAGGACTGCCGGCCGAAGCGCTCGGCGAGCGGCCAGGTCACCGGGTACCGGGACCTGTAATGCTCGGCGGAGGAGAGATAGACGGCCCGGCCGGTCCGTGCCACCTCGGCCGCCGGGTAGTCGGTGTCCAGCGGCATGCTGCTGAAGGGGCTGTCCTCGTCGATCTGCTGGCCGTGGTGGCCGGTCATCATCAGCCGGTCGCCCTTGATCCCGAAGACGACCAGCCCGTCCGGCGAGAACCCCGGCATCGACAGGCCCGCGGCGACCCGCAGCACCTCCTCCGTGGACCGTGCCTCGGCCAGCGCCCGGCCCGCGTCCAGCAGGAACGCCTCCCGGGAGCGCCGCCAGTCACCGGTGACCGGATGCTGGACGGCGCTGCCGGGGGTCGGCTCCGTGGCCTCCTGGAGGGTGCCGGTCACCCGGTACACGCGCTCCTCGGAGTCGTACACCGGCCGGAAACGGCTGCGCACGGTACGGATCAGCCGGCCCCGCTCGTCCATGACCCGCAGTCGTACCTCCGCGAGGGTGCCCTCGACCGCGGCCAGCCGGGTGATGCTGGTGTTCTCGTTCCAGTCCACGGGATGGAAACGGGACCGGACCAGGGACTCCGACAGGACGGACGCCTCGGCCGGCAGCCCGATCAGCCGGGCCGCCTCCGCGTCCGCGGTGACCAGCCCGGTGGCGGTGTCCCAGTGCCACAGCCCGGTCGCGAGGGCGGCGAGGACGTCCTCCACGGCGGGCAGGGGCTCGCCAGTTCGCATTGCCCCACTTTAAGAAGATGGGATCGGAGAGTGCCACTGTTTCAGGGCCGCATTAATGGTGGGGAGCCGATCTTTGGGTGCCCGGTACCCTTGATGGGTCCGGGCCCCGTGCCGGTCCGGGTCGAGGAGAGCACCTCGGCAGACCACGAAGATGAGGAACACCCGACGATGCATCGGTACAGGTCCCACACCTGCGGCCAGCTCCGCGCCTCTGACGTCGGCACCGACGTCCGGCTGAGCGGCTGGCTGCACAATCGGCGCGACCTGGGCGGCATCCTCTTCATCGATCTGCGCGACCACTACGGCATCACGCAGCTCGTCGCCCGCCCCGGCACCCCGGCGTACGAGGCCCTGGACAAGCTCTCCAAGGAGTCCACGGTCCGCGTCGACGGCCGCGTTGTTTCACGTGGAACCGAGAACATCAACGCGGATCTGCCCACCGGCGAGGTCGAGGTCGAGGTGAGCGAGGTCGAGCTGCTCGGCGCGGCCGCCCCGCTGCCGTTCACGATCAACACCGAGGACGGGGTCAACGAGGAGCGGCGCCTGGAGTACCGCTTCCTGGACCTGCGCCGCGAGCGCATGCACCGCAACATCATGCTGCGCACGGCGGTCATCTCGGCCATCCGCCACAAGATGGTCGCCCTCGGCTTCAACGAGATGGCGACGCCGATCCTCACCGCCACCTCCCCCGAGGGCGCGCGTGACTTCGTCGTCCCCTCCCGCCTGAACCCGGGCAAGTTCTACGCGCTGCCGCAGGCCCCGCAGCAGTTCAAGCAGCTGCTGATGATCTCCGGCTTCGACCGCTACTTCCAGATCGCGCCCTGCTTCCGCGACGAGGACGCCCGCGCCGACCGCTCGCCCGGCGAGTTCTACCAGCTCGACGTCGAGATGAGCTTCGTCGAGCAGGAGGACGTCTTCCGCCCGATCGAGCAGCTGATGACCGAGCTCTTCGAGGAGTTCGGCAACGGCCGTCACGTGACGTCCCCCTTCCCGCGGATCCCGTTCCGCGAGGCGATGCTGAAGTACGGCTCCGACAAGCCGGACCTCCGCGCCCAGCTGGAGCTCGTCGACATCACCGACATCTTCGAGGGCTCGGAGTTCAAGGCCTTCGCCGGCAAGCACGTGCGCGCGCTGCCGGTGCCGGATGTCTCCGCGCAGCCCCGCAAGTTCTTCGACCAGCTCGGCGACTACGCGGTCTCGCAGGGCGCCAAGGGCCTGGCCTGGGTCCGCGTGGCCGAGGACGGCTCCCTCTCCGGCCCGATCGCCAAGTTCCTCACCGAGGAGAACGTCGCCGAGCTCACCAAGCGGCTCCAGCTGGCCGCCGGGCACGCCGTCTTCTTCGGCGCGGGCGAGTTCGACGAGGTCTCCAAGATCATGGGCGCGGTGCGGGTCGAGGCCGCCAAGCGCGCCGGGCACTTCGAGGAGAACGTCTTCCGGTTCTGCTGGATCGTCGACTTCCCGATGTTCGAGAAGGACGAGGACACCGGCAAGATCGACTTCTCGCACAACCCGTTCTCCATGCCCCAGGGCGGCATGGAGGCCCTGGAGACCCAGGACCCGCTGGACATCCTCGCCTGGCAGTACGACATCGTCTGCAACGGCGTCGAGCTCTCCTCCGGTGCCATCCGGAACCACGAGCCCGACATCATGCTCAAGGCCTTCGGCATCGCGGGCTACGACGAGGAGACCGTCGAGCGCGAGTTCGCCGGCATGCTCCGCGCGTTCCGCTTCGGCGCCCCGCCGCACGGCGGCATCGCTCCGGGCGTGGACCGCATCGTGATGCTCCTCGCCGACGAGCCGAACATCCGCGAGACCATCGCCTTCCCGCTCAACGGCAACGCCCAGGACCTGATGATGGGCGCGCCGACCGAGCTGGAGGAGACCCGCCTGCGCGAGCTGAACATCTCCATCCGGAAGCCGCAGCCGAAGTAAGGCATGCAGTAGGCAGTGCAGTAGGCACGCAGAAACAGCACAGCTGACAGCACAGCTGAAGGAAAGGCTCGAAACCGGCGTCGGTTTCGAGCCTTTCGCTTGCGTACCGCGCATTCACAGCTCGCTCCGATGTTCGCACAGGCCCGGCCTTGTCTACGGTCCCTGACCATGACAGACACCCACACCCCCACCCCCACAGATGCTCAATCCCCTGAAGAGAGAAGGAAGTTGGCCCGCCGTACCGTCCTGGCGGCGGGCAGCGTGGCCGTGACCGCGGTGGGCGTCGGCAGCGCCTTCGCGGCGACCGACGGCACCACCGACGCGGAGACCGGCGCCAGAACCGAGGCCTCGCCCTCGGCCTCGGAGGGCGCCTGCTACACGCTCACCTCCGAACTGGTCGAGGGCCCTTACTACATCGACGCCGACAAGCTCCGCCAGGACGTCACCGAGGACCAGGCGGGCATCCCCCTGCACCTCACCCTCAAGGTGATCGACGCGGAGACCTGCAAGCCGCTCCGGAACGCGGCCGTGGACATCTGGCACTGCAACGCGTCGGGCGTCTACTCGGGGTACGAGTCGTCGGGCAGCGGCGGCGGTGGCGGCGGCACCCCGCCGACCGGCGCACCCACCGACGCGCCGACCGGCACGCCCACCGGGCCCCCGCCCGGCGGTGGCGGCGGCCACCAGGAGCCGACCGACGACACCCGCTACCTGCGCGGCACCTGGCACACGGACCGGCACGGCCACGTCACCTTCAAGACCGTCTTCCCCGGCTGGTACCAGGGCCGGTGCGTCCACATCCACGTCAAGGTGCACGTGGACGGCGAGTGGACGGACGCCGGTTACGAGGGCGGCCACACCTGCCACACGGGCCAGCTGTTCTTCGACGAGAAGTCGGTCCTGCTGTCGGCCGAGGTGGAGCCGTACGCGAGCAACACCACCACCCGCACCACCCTCGACGAGGACACCATCTACCCGGACAACGGGCACGAGGGCGGCCTGCTCTACCTCAAGTACGACCGCCACCACATCGCCCGCGGCGTCCGCGGCCATCTGACGCTGGGCGTCGAACCGGACGAGACGAACAACGGCTGACGCCGACAGCCGTGAGGCCGGCGCCCGGGATCCACGAAGGAGGTCCCGGGCGCCTCCGGTGCGTTCAGATCACCGAGAGCAGTCCGTCGCCGCCCAGCATGGTGCCCCACTGCTGGGTGAGGCCGACGGCATGCGGTGTGATGACGCGGCTGCCCGTGGCCGTCGGCCGGGCGGAGCCACCAGGGAAGACCCAGACGGCTCCGGTGGAGTTGTTCTCGCCCGCCGCACCGACGAACAGCTCCGGCCTGCCGTCCTTGTCGATGTCCCCGACCGAGACCGTCGTACCGAAGAAGTCGTCGGTCTCGGAGGCACCGGGGACGCCCGCGGTGTCCTGGGAGAAGGAGTACGAGCCGGTGCCGAGGGCGCCGCTGCGGCGGCCGGGGACCACGGTCACCTGACCCGCCCGGCCCTTGGCCAGGCTCTCGAACGGCGATCCGATCACGATGTCCGCGAGGCCGTCCCGGTCGAGGTCGGCCACCGCCAGGGACCCGCCGAAGTCGTCGCCCTTCTCACTCGCGCCGGGAACACCGGCGGTGTTCTGCGTGATCTGGACGGGCGTCGTGGTCGTCGTGACACCCGCGGCGGAGCCGTACCAGACGAGGACGCGGCCGCCCAGCGCCCCGTCCACGCCCGCCTTCTCCGGCTCGTCCGGGTCGCCGGCCACGAGGTCGGCGTATCCGTCGCCGTTGATGTCGCCGGAGGCCAGGATCAGGCCGTTGCCCTTGAGCGCGTAGCCGTAGGCGGGGTTCGTGTAGACCTCGCCGCCGCTCAGGCCGCTCAGCCGGTCCGTGGCCGAGGCCACGTCGGGTACGCCGTCGCCGTTGAGGTCGCCGAGCGCGACGGACATGGGGGACGCCGTGTCGTCGTTGTACACGGCGGATCCGAACGAGCCCGTCCGGGTGAACGGTCCGCCGAAGCCCACGGTCGCGTCCGTTCCGGCGACCACCACCCGCGTCTTCGCCCCGGCGCCCAGGCCGAGCGCGGCGACGTCCTTGCCGTAGTGCTCCGGGGAGGATGACGGCGACGGCAGGTCCGTGCCGCTCGTCAGCCCGCTCCTGCTGCCCCAGAGCACGGTCACCGCACCGGAGTCGGTGCCCTTCGAGGTGTCCTCGTACGGCGTTCCGACCACCAGGTCGGCGTAGCCGTCCCGGTTCAGGTCGGCCGTGGCGGTGGCGGACCCGAAGGCGTCGCCGGCCTCGCTGACGCCCGGCACGCCGGCGGTGTTCTGGGTGATGGTCCTACGGCGGCTCGTCGACAGCCCCGAGGCGGAGCCGTACAGCACGACGACCGCGCCCGCGCCCTCCTTGCCGGCCACGTTCGCGCCCGGCGCGGGCAGGACCGCGTCACGGTAGCCGTCACCGTTGAAGTCGCCGGGCACGGCGCCGTGTACGGCGGCCGCCGGGACGGCCGGCAGCAGGACGCCGCCGACCAAAGACGCGGCCACGAACGCGGCCGCACCCCATCTGTGCATGAGTAACCCCCCTGGATTCCCCGACTGTCAGGTGTCGTACCGGCCGTCCCAGGGCTCACCGAAGCCCAGGTGGTCCGGGTAGAGCTCGGCCCACCCGCCGTCCTCGTCGTCCTTCGCGACCAGCCCGAAGAACACACCGTCGACGGTGAGCTGGAACGGGCGTATCGCGATGTCCGTGTACGTCCGCCGCGGCAGGCTGCGCAGCATGCCCGCCAGATGCGCGCGGGCCCGCGCCAGCACCGACCCGGCGCCGTCCGGATCGAGCTGCTGCTCGGCCCAGCTGCCCGCGCACCAGATCTCCGAGTCGCGGTAGTGCCCCTCGGCGTCGAAGAGATGCAGCACCGCGTACAGCCGCTTCTGCTCCTCCCAGCCCTCGTCGAGCCGGAACCCCTCGGGGAACGCGTAGGTGACCGACGCCAGGAACTGCCCGCCGGTGAAGTGACCGATGGCCTCGGTACGGCCGTGGGGCTCGTAGGCGATCGGGATGAGCTCAGGTGCCATGGCGAAACCATACGGAGGTGTTGTGGACATGCGGGAACGTGGGTGCGACCCCGCCGATATGTTCACCTGATTCTGTCGAAAATGCCACGGCGTCCGCCATGGGGAAGTGGTGGCCGATCTTACTTCTGGCGGCCAGTTGTTCGACTCATCGCCCTTTGGGGTCACTTCCGAATGAATTGCGATCGTACGTACGGGCCTCGTACCACGGTCCGAGATTGTGAAACTGGTGGTCAGTGTGAAGCTGCTGCCGACGTCCTGGCAGGCGTCGGCCCTTGAGGCAACTCTGCGTGCCTGTAATCAGGCTGCCGTCCACGCGTCAGCGGTGGCTTTCGCCAAAGGCCTCAAGGACCGCAACGGGCTCCAAAGGGAGGTGTACGCGGATCTGAAGGCGACCTTCGGGCTGTCGGCGCAACCGGCGGTCCGGGTGGTGAAGAAGGTTGTTGACGCCTGCGCCGCCCTGGAGGCCGCCTTGCGGGCGGGGAGGCTGGGGACACCGAACTCCGTGCCCACCGCAAAGCCATCGGCTCCCCGGTCGTCTTTCGAACGGAAGCGGCGCAACCCTTCGACGACCGCTGTCTGTCGTGGCGGTACGACGCGCGCACGGTGTCGATCTGGACTGTGGACGGGCGGCTGAAGGGGATCCGGTTCGCCTGCTCCCCGAACCAGCTCAAGACACCGGTGCAGTACCGCAAGGGCGAGAGCGACCTGGTGCTGCGGCGCGGCAAGTGGTTCCTGGTCGCCACCTGCGACATTCCCGAGCCCGAACCGTACGCGCCGGCCGACTGGATCGGTGTGGACCGCGGCATGGTGAACCTGGCCACCACGTCGGACGGCAGCAACTACCAGGGGCGTCGTCTGGGACGCTACCGGCGCCGGCAGGTCCGTAAGCGCGCCGAACTCCAGCGGAAGAATACCTCGCAGCGCTGTCCGCGCTGTGGGCATACCGAGCGGGCCAACAGGCCTGGCCGGGACCACTTTCACTGTCGTCGGTGCGGGCTCGCGGGCCCCGCTGACGTCGTCGCCGGGGTCAACGTGCGTGATCGCGCACGCTCGGCGTGGGTGTTTGTCACCGCACCCGCACCCACCCTCTCCCTGAATCAAAGGGGGTTGGGTGGATGCGACCCGTGACCGTCCTGTCGTAGGGGGCAGTCGGGAGCGCGACGAGGTGTGCACTACCGAGGCCACAGAATCGGTCGTGCACGGCCGAGAAGGTGACGGCAACCTTTTCGATCTCCGTGACCACAGGGGAGTGAAGCCCGCCCCGGCGGGCCGATTCCAGCACTTCGGAAGTACGTAAAGGACTCCCCCGTGGCCTCTTCCTCTCACCGTCGGTCCCTCCGTAAGCGTCGTGTTCTCGTCGTCTCCGCCGCTGTCGTGGCCGCGGGGATCGGTGCCGGTGCGCTCGTGCTGAGCGCGAACGCCACGTCGGCCGTCGACCTGTACCACCAGACGCTCGCCGCCAAGGACGGCTGGGCGTCGTCCGGTTCCGGTACGACCGGTGGTGCGAAGGCCGACGCCGCGCACACCTTCACCGTGGCCACCCGCGCCCAGCTGGTGAAGGCGCTGGGATCGGCGAGCGACACCACCCCGCGCATCATCAAGGTCAAGGGCACCATCGACGCCAACACCGACGGCAATGGGAAGAAGGTGACCTGCGCGGACTACGCGGCCGGCACGGGGTACTCGCTGAGCGCCTATCTGAAGGCGTTCGACCCGTCGACGTACGGCCGCTCCAAGCTGCCCTCCGGCACCCAGGAGACGGCGCGGGCCGCCGCGCAGAAGAAGCAGGCCGCGAACATCGTCTTCAAGGTGCCGGCCAACACCACGATCGTCGGCGTCCCCGGCACCAAGGCCGGCATCACCGGCGGCATGCTCCAGATCCAGAAGGTCGACAACGTCATCGTCCGCAACCTGACGTTCTCCGACACCGAGGACTGCTTCCCCCAGTGGGACCCGACCGACGGCGACGACGGCAACTGGAACTCCGAGTACGACGCGGTGACGCTGCGCGGGGCGACGCACGTGTGGGCCGACCACAACACGTTCACCGACGCCGGGCACTTCGACAGCCTCAACCCGAAGTACTACGGCCGTGAGTACCAGGTCCACGACGGCGAACTCGACATCACCAAGAGCTCGGACCTGGTGACCGTCGAGCACAACCAGTTCACCAGCCACGACAAGACGATGCTGATCGGCAGCAGCGACAGCGAGCCGAGCGGCAAGCTGCGCGTCACGCTCCACCACAACATCTGGAAGGGCATCGTCCAGCGCGCCCCGCTCACCCGCGTCGGCCAGGTGCACCTCTACAACAACGTCTACGACGTGACCACCCTGAACGGCTACGCGCTGCAGTACAGCATCAACTCGCGCGCCAAGGCCCAGGTCGTGGCGCAGAACAACTACTGGACCGTGCCGAGCTCCATCAAGGTCTCCAAGCTGCTCAGTGGCGACGGCACCGGCTCGATCGCGGGCAGCGGCAACCTCGTCAACGGCACCACGACCAACCTGGTCGCCGCCTACAACGCAGCGCACTCCAAGAAGATCAAGACGACGGTGAACTGGACCCCGACCCTGACGGCGGGCCTGGAGAGCAGCGCGAAGAACCTGCCGGCGGAGCTGGCGAAGACGGCGGGGGCGGGTGTGCTGACCGCGAGCTGAGAAGTTTTCCGCGTCGGCTGTCACACAGTCGGGGGCGTATGCGTCAGAGAGGTGTCCGGCAGTCCAACGGTCCTGATCGGAGCCTCTCATGCGTATCGCTTACGACGTCGTGACTGTTCTCGCCGCCCTGCTGGCCGGGTTCTCCGGAACCGTGCTGCTGATGCGGGCCGACTGGATCGTCAAGGCGCTGACCGACTACCGGGTGCCGCCGGCCTGGTGGACCCCGCTCGGGCTGGCCAAGGCCGCCGGTGCGGTCGGCCTGCTGGTCGGGCTGGCCGTGCCGGTGGTCGGGGTGCTGGCGGCCTTGGGGCTGCTGGTCTACTTCACCGGGGCCGCGATCACCGTGGCCCGGGCGAAGTGGTACTCGCACATTCCGTTCCCGCTGGTCTACGCCGCGCCGGTGGCCGGAGCGCTGGTGCTGGGCCTGCTGAGCTGACGGCGGCCGGGGGAGCTCAGTTCTGGGGGGACTTGGGCTTCGCGCGGTGGACGCGGCGGCGCAGGGCCGGGCCCAGCCGGACCATGAGGCGCTTGTCGATGCCGGTGACCTGGCGTTCCACCGCGGACAGCCGCTTGGTGGCGGCGGTCAGTTCCTTGCGGAGGGCGGCGAGCTCGCGGGTCGTCTCGGTCGCGCGCTTCTCTGCGGTGGCCAGCCGGGTGCGCAGCTCCCTGTTCTCCCGGGCCTGCCGGTCGGCCTTGGCGTCGGCCGCGGTGATCCGCTCGCGGAGCCGGCTGATCCGGTACCGCATCTGGCCGTCGTCGCCGCCGTCCCAGACCGGCATCGACGCGGGCAGGTCGAGGGCGGCCAGCCGGGCGTCGAAGGCGGCACCCCCGTCGCCGTGGGTGTACGTGTTCGGGAGGCCGTTGCGGTCGAGGAAGGCGATCATGCGCTCGAAGCGCTCGCCGTGTCCCTTGACCATGGCGGAGAAGTCGGCGTCCTGGTAGAGGTCACGCGGGTCGGTGGCGGCGTCCAGCTCGGTGAGCGGGCGGTGCGGGATGTCGAAGTAGCGGCACAGTTCGAGGGTGCGCGAGTCGTGGGTGAGGACGACGCTCGGGGTGCCGGCCAGCAGGGCGGCCACATTGCCGTGGATACGGGTGCCGTACGCGAAGTCGTAGCCGCGCAGTTCGTCGATCCAGGTGGCCGGGTCCAGCGGCATGCGGACCTTGTCCTCCTGGAACAGGGCGTGGCTGAGCTGGAGCGGGAAGGGGTCCGTGTGCCCGGACTCCGGGCTGGTGTCGCCCCACAGCAGCAGTTCCGCGTCGACGGTGTTCTGCGCGTAGTAGGTGAGGTGGGGGTAGCGCTCCCAGGCGTGCCGGGCGATGCCCGCTATGTCGCCGACGGGTATCGCGTCCGGGGAGAGGTTGAGGGCGATGCGTGAGTCGCCGCCCAGCTCCGTGGCCCGGATCTCCGGGAAGGTGTCGCCGTACAGGAACATCGACGGGCAGCCGATGATGTCGACGTCGTGGAAGCCGAGGCTCCTGAGGTAGTCCGAGGTCAGCTCGCCGCGTACGCCGATGGAGGCGGAGCGGTCCAGGACCGCGCGGGCGAAGCGGCGGACCGAGTCCGCCATCGGGTTCAGCCACGTGGTGTCGTAGTCCGCGGGGGCCTGGGCGCCCACGCCGAACACCACCACCGGGATGGTCAGCTGCTCGATGAGCGTCGTCAGCCGGTCCAGGGACGCCTGGAAGGTCGGGCGGAAGGCGTTGGCGAGCGGGACGACGAAGACGTCGTACTGCTCGTTGATCTCCGCGGCGCGGCGGGCCGAGGGGTCGGTGCGGATGCCGTTGGACGTCACCTCGGTGTCCGGGGTGGTCAGCATCTTGTGCGCCGAGTCGCTGAAGAGCAGGTTCCCGGTGTTGGTCCCGATCAGGTCCTGGTGGATGAACTCCGCCGGCGTGGCGACACGGAAGGGGCTCTTTCCGGAGCGGATCAGGATGCGTTTCACGAACGGCACACTATCCCGCAGGTAAACGTGGGGTGAAGGAGGAGTAAGAGACTGATTGGTCTCTTACCTGAGATCTGCCCCACGCGTGGACGGCGGAGGCCCGGTGGGGTGGGGGCCACCCCCCCGGCCACCCGGGGTCTGCGCGCGGGCGTACGACGTCGGGCGTCGGGCGTCGGGCGTCGGACGGCGTCAGGCGTCCGTGCCGCCGAAGCGCTCCTTGTACGTCTCCAGGTCCTCGTCCGTGAGCTTCGCGAACAGCACCGGGGGCACGGTGAAGGGGGTGCCGGCCGGGACGGAGGCCAGTGCCTTCGCCTCGTCGGCGGTGACCCAGGTCGCACGCTTTTGATCAGACACAGTGTCGGCGAGGGCGAACGCCTCGCGCATCGTCTTCGCCGTCGCCGGGATGAAGGGCTCCGAGACCACCGCGTAGAGGTGGATCAGGTTCATCGCCGTGCGCAGGGTGAGAGCGGCGCCGTCCTTGTCCGTCTTGATCTCCAGCCAGGGGGCCTTCTCCTCCAGGTAGGAGTTGCCGGCCGACCACAGGGCGCGCAGGGCCGCGGCGGCCTTGCGGAACTGGAGGGACTCCATGTGGGACTCGTACTCGGCGAGGAGCGCGGCGATCTCCTCGCCGAGCCTCGCCTCCGCCTCGCCGGGCTCGCCGCCGGCCGGGACCTCCTCGCCGAAGCGCTTCTTCGAGAAGGACAGGACGCGGTTGACGAAGTTGCCGAGGGTGTCGGCCAGGTCCTTGTTCACCGTCGCCGTGAAGTGCTCCCAGGTGAAGGACGAGTCGTCCGACTCGGGGGCGTTGGCGATGAGGAAGTAGCGCCAGTAGTCGGCGGGCAGGATGTCGAGGGCCTGGTCGGTGAAGACGCCGCGCTTCTGCGAGGTGGAGAACTTGCCGCCGTAGTACGTCAGCCAGTTGAAGGCCTTGACGTAGTCGACCTTCTTCCACGGTTCGCGGACGCCGAGTTCGGTGGCCGGGAACATCACCGTGTGGAAGGGGACGTTGTCCTTCGCCATGAACTCCGTGTAGCGGACGGTGGTGTCCACGTCGTACCACCAGGACTTCCAGTCCCGGTTCTCCGGGTCCTGGTCCGACCACTCCTTCGTCGCGCCGATGTACTCGATCGGGGCGTCGAACCAGACGTAGAAGACCTTGCCCTCGGCGGCCAGCTCCGGCCAGGTGTCGGCCGGGACGGGCACGCCCCAGTCCAGGTCACGGGTGATCGCACGGTCGTGCAGACCCTCGGTCAGCCACTTGCGGGCGATCGAGGAGGCCAGCTGCGGCCAGTCGTCCTCGTGGCGGGAGACCCACTCCTCGACCTCGTGCTGGAGCTTGGACTGGAGGAGGAAGAGGTGCTTGGTCTCGCGGATCTCCAGGTCCGTGGAGCCGGAGATCGCCGACCGCGGGTTGATCAGGTCGGTCGGGTCCAGGACGCGGGTGCAGTTCTCGCACTGGTCGCCGCGGGCCTTGTCGTAGCCGCAGTGCGGGCAGGTGCCCTCGACGTAGCGGTCCGGGAGGAAACGGCCGTCGACCGGGGAGTACACCTGGCGGATCGCCCGCTCCTCGATGAAGCCGTTCTCGTTCAGGCGGCGGGCGAAGTGCTGGGTGATGTCGCGGTTCTCGGCGGAGGAGGAACGGCCGAAGTAGTCGAACGCGAGTGCGAAGCCGTCGTAGACCGCCTTCTGGACGTCGTGCGCCTGGGCGCAGAACACGTCGACCGGGAGGCCCTGCTCCTTCGCCGCGAGCTCGGCGGGGGTGCCGTGCTCGTCCGTCGCGCAGATGTAGAGGACGTCGTGGCCGCGCTGGCGGAGGTACCGGGAGTACACGTCCGCCGGGAGCATGGACCCCACCATGTTGCCCAGGTGCTTGATCCCGTTGATGTACGGAAGGGCGCTGGTGATGAGGTGTCGAGCCATCGGGGGCTGCTCCCAGGTCGGTCTGCTGCTGCTATTGCGAACCTTGAAATCGTAGCCGACATGTGTATGCCGCCCGCTTCCCGTTTTATTGGGTGAGAAGCGGGCGGCATGGGGCGGTGCGGTGTGGTGCGGTGTCGTGCGGTGTGGGGTTACGGGCGCCAGTCGATCAGGAGACCGTCGTAGAGCTCGGCGTCCGTGAGCTCCAGGGGGGTCGGGCCCGCGTGGAAGAAGGCCGCGTTGTCGGTCTTCAGCTTGCGGAGGTAGTCGAAGGCCTTGTTCTCGTGCTCGCCGAACGCGACGAAGGAGAAGAAGACGGCGGGGTGGGACTTCGCGGCGTCCGTGAGGGCCTGGGTGGCGGGGGTCTTCGCGTCCGGGGCGCCGTCGGTCTGGAAGACGACGAGGGCGGGGGCGGCGTCCTTGTCGTGGTGCTTGTCGTAGTGCGCGAGTACGGCCTCGACGGCGGCGTGGTAGCTGGTACGGCCCATGCGGCCGAGGCCGGCGTGCGCCTCGTCGATCGCGTTCTCGGGGGAGGCGGGGGTGAGGTCGGTGGTGCCGTCGACCTCGGTGGAGAAGAAGACGACGTGCACGGAGGGGGCCTCGCCGGCCGGGGTGAGGCGGGTGGCGAGGGCGAGGGTCTGGTCGGCGAGGGCCGCGGCGGAGCCGTCCTTGTAGTACGGGCGCATGCTCGCGGAGCGGTCGAGGACGAGGTAGGTGGCGGCGTGGGTGCCGGTGAGGCCGGCCTTGGCGAGCGCGGCCTCGGCTTCGCCGTCGGCCGGGGTGTGCCCACCCGCACCACCCGTGACGGTTTCGTCGTCGGGTGCGGGTGGCCCCTGCGGGGCGGATTCGCCGTCGGCGGCCGCGACGGGTTCCGGGGCGGCGGTGCCGGCTGCCGCCGCGACCGGTTCGGGAGCGGTCGCGGGAGCGGTGTCGGGGGTGGCTTCGGTGGCGGTGTCGGGGGTGGTGTCGGGGGTGGGTTCCGCGACGGTTTCGGCCACCGGCTCGGGGTCGGACTGGGGCTCGGCCGCCGCGGCCGGTTCGGCCACTTCGGCCGTCGGCTCCGGGGTCGGCTCCTCGGTCACCTCTGCTGCCGGTTCGGCTTCCGCCGCCGGTTCGGCCGTGGGCTCAGCCTCAGCCTCAGTCTCGGCCACCGGCTCCGCCGTCGGCTCGGTCTCGGCCTCGGGCGTCGCCTCGGCGACCGGCTCCGGCTCGGCGACCGGCTCCGGCTCGGCGACCGGCTCCGGGTCGGCTTCGGTGTCCGACTTCGCGTCCGGCTCGGACTCGGCCTCGGCGACCGGCTCGGCCTCTGCGACCGGTTCCGGCACAGGTTCGGCCGCAACCTCGGCGACCGGCTCGGCGGTCACTTCAGCAACCGGCTCGGACTCGACCTCGGCCTCGACCTCGGCTTCGGCCGTCGGTTCCGGGGTCGGCTCCTTGGTCACTTCTGCTGCCGGTTCGGCTTCTGCCACCGGTTCAGCCGTCGGCTCGGTCTCGGTCTCGGCCACCGGCTCCGCCGTCGGCTCGGTCTCGGCCTCGGGCGTCGCCTCGGCGACCGGCTCCTGGTCGGCTTCGGCGTCCGACTTCGCGACCGGCTCGGCCTCGGGCTTCGCCTCTGCCTCGATCTCGACCTCAGCCGTCGGCTCTGCCTCTGCCTCTGCCTCAGCCGTCACGTCGGCCTCTGGGTCGGCTTTCGCCTCTGCCGCGGGCTCGGTGG
>NZ_JBHXMA010000037.1:0-117524 GCF_042721035.1 Streptomyces sp. NPDC058464 | reverse complement strand
GGGGCGCTCCACTTGGGTCGGTCGCCGGGCCCGGGGGGGGGGGGGCGCCCACGTGGTCACCGCGGCCGGGGGGGGGGGGGCGCGGCCCCGCCCCCCCCCCCCCCACCACGGGCGAACGTGTGTCTACGGTCCTACAGCCAGGCAGGCAGCTGCGGCAGGGGCGCCCCGCTGGTGGTCCGCAGATCCGGTGCCGCCGCCCCGCGGGTCAGCCAGCGCGCCAGGTCGGCCGCGCGGCCCTCGACGCACTCGCCGGCCGTGTCCGCCGGGCGCGCGTCCCGGTCGGTGACCCGGACCGTGAGCGGGAGCGACTGGACGGACCGGCGGCGGTCGAGGGCGTCTGCGATCAGGGCGTCGAGGAAGTCGCCGGGAAAGGCCGTGAAGTCCCCGCCGTCCGGCAGGTCGCAGGCATGGATCCAGACCTCGCGGCAGCGCAGCCAGGGAATCGTGCGCGCCGGGACCGTGCGGCCCTGCGCGGTGACGACGGGTGCGTCCCAGCCGGTCTGCGCGATGCCCGCGAGCGCGGTGCCGAGCCGGTCCTGCTCCGCCACGACGAAGTCGCGCAGCGTCGCGACGGGCCAGGCGGCGCCCGCCGCGATCTCCTCGACGCGGGCCTCGGGGCTCGCGTACATGGGCGTCGGTTCTCCCGTCGCCGCCCAGTGCGCCAGCCGGGACAGGGCCCGCGCGTTGTGGCCGACGTGGGAGAGCAGGTGCCGTCCGGTCCAGCCGGGCAGCGCGCTCGGCCCCTCCAGCCGCTCGTCGTCGAGCTCCTTGAGGCAGGCGAGGAAGTACTCGTGTCCTTCCGCCATCCAGCGCAGGTACGCGGTCGGAGCCGCTTCGGTCATGACGCCTCGCCCCGGCGGACCGGCGTGACCAGCTCGCCGATGCCCTCGACGCGCGTCACCACGGTCTGACCGTCGGCGAGGTAGCGAGGGGGTTTGCGGGCGTGTCCCACCCCACCGGTGGTGCCGGTGGCGATCAGGTCGCCCGGGTTGAGGGTGACGATCGTCGAAATGTAGGAGACCAGGTCGGCCGGGTCGAACAGCAGGTCGCCGATGTGGGACTTCTGCACCACCTCGGCGTCGATGGCGCAGCTGATCTCGGCGTCCTCAACGAGCTCGTCCGGAGTGACCAGGTACGGCCCGAGCGGGGTGGTGGCCTCCCAGGTCTTGCCCTGGAGCCACTCGCGGGTGCGGAACTGCCAGTCGCGCAGCGTCACGTCGTTCAGCACGGTGTAGCCGGCGATGGCCGCCCGCGCGGTGTCCCGGTCGGCGCGCCGCACCCGGCGGCCGACGACCACGACCAGCTCGGCCTCCCAGTCCACCGCCTCGGACTCGGGAGGCAGCGTCAGCGGGTCGTTGGGGCCGATGAGCGCTTCGGGGTACTTGGCGAACAGGGTCGGATACTCCGGCAGGTCCCGGCCCATTTCGGTGATGTGCGTACGGTAGTTGAGCCCCACGCACACGATCTTGCCGGGGTGCGGGACGACCGGTGCGAGCCGCGCCGGCTCCACAGGGACGACGGGTCCGTCCGCGGCGGCGGCCACGGCCTGCCAGTCGTCGCGGGCCAGCAGGGTGCCGACGTCCCCGGGGCCGATGTCGACGTACCCGCCCTCCTCCACCCGGACCGTGCGGTGTCCGTCCTGCGTGCGTACGGTCGCGAGCTTCATGCTCCGGGCCTTTCCTGGTGCGAGCGGTCGAGGTGCAGCCGTTCGAAGATCGGCGCGTCGGTGAAGCGGAAGAGGTCCAGGCCGTCCTCGGTGGCCAGTACGAGCGGCTGCCACGAGGGGACGACGAAGAGGTCGCCGCGTTCCACGGTCCAGCTGGTGTTGCCGACGGTGACCTCGCCGGTCCCGTCGAACACCTGGAAGACCGAGGAGCCGACCTCCTGGCGGGGAGCGGTCCCGGTGTCCGGTGCGAGCCGGTGGAATTCGCAGCGCAGGGTGGTCAGCACGTCCCCGCCCGTGGTCGGGTTGGTGTAACGCACCGCCGCGTGGCCGGGCTCCACGGTCACCGGCTCGCCCTCGGCCTCCAGCGCCAGCTGTTCGGACAGGGCGCGGTCGGTGTACTCCCAGCGGTAGGCGAGCAGCGGTGTGGACGGGGTGGGCCGCAGACGGGTGAGCGGCCGCAGCCCCGGATGGGCCCAGAGCCGCTCGGAACGCGACCGGTCCGGGGCCTCGCGGGTCTCGACCTCGTCCGGGCCGAACTCGAAGAAGGTCGCGCCGGTGTAGTGCTGGAACGGGATGTCGAGCCCGTCGATCCAGGCCATGGCGTGCCCGCTGCGGTTGTGGTGGCCGTGCCAGTTCCAGCCCGCCTGCGGCAGGAAGTCGCCGCGCCGCATAGCGACCGGGTCCCCGTTGACGACGGTCCACACGCCCTCGCCCTCGACGACGAACCGGAAGGCGTGCTGGGTGTGCCGGTGCACCGGCGCGTCCTCGTTCGGGTTGAGGTACTGGATGGCCGCCCACAGCGTGGGCGTCGCGAACGGCTGACCGCCGAGACCCGGGTTGGCGAGGGCCATCGCACGGCGTTCGCCGCCGCGCCCGACCGGGATCAGCTCGCCGGCCCGCGCCGCGGCCGGCCGCAGCCGCTGCCAGCGCCACAGATGCGGCACGGCCCGCGACGAGGGACTCGGCGGCATCAGCTCACCGATCTCGGTCCACAGCGGTACCAGAAGCTGGTGTTCGAAGGAGCGGTACAAGTCCTCCAGCTGGGGCGTGCGTTCAGGCTGGTCCGAGGCGTCGGTGGCCTGGATGCGCACAGGTGACGTGACGGGTGTCATGCGGGTACTCCCGATCTCTCGACGGCGGCATGCCGTCGACTCCCTGCGGGTGCCGGTCGTCCCCCACCCTTCACCCCTTCCCGCTCTGTGGGATAGGTTTTTCTGCTGTGAAGAATGCACCGCCCTATCCGATCGCCTCGGTCGACCACGCGCTGCACCTGGCGCTGCTGCTCAGGCAGGAAGGGCCGCTCGGGGTCAGCGACGCGGCGGCACGGCTCGGGGTGTCGGTGTCGACAGCCCACCGGCTGCTCGCGATGCTGGTCTACCGGGGTTTCGCCGAGCAGCGGACCGACCGCCGTTACGAGGCCGGGGAGGTGCTGCGCCCGGCCGCCGCCACCCTGGCGCCGGTGGCGGAGCTGCGCCGGGCCGCGCTGCCGTTGATGGAGCGACTCGTCGACCGGACGGGGGAGTCGGTCAACCTGATCGTCCTCGCCGGAGCCGAGGCCCGGTTCGTCGCCACCGCCGAGTGCGACCAGGTCCTCAGGGTGGGCAGCCGGGCGGGCCGGGTCCTGCCTGCCCACCTCACCTCGGGCGGCAAGGTCCTGCTGGCCGCGCTGGACCAGGATCAGGTCACCGCCCTGTACGCCGCCGATCCGGGAGTGGACCTGCCCCGGCTGCGTCGCGAACTCGCCCTGGTCCGGAAGCGCGGGTTCGCCATCAACGACCAGAAGACGGAGACCGGACTCACCGCGGTCGCCACCGAGGTCCGGGACCCGGACGGGACACCCGTGGCCGCGGTGGCCCTCGCGATGCCGAGCGCCCGTTTCGACCAGGACCACCTGCCGGGCTGGGTCGCGGCGCTGCACGGCACGGCAGCGGCGGTCACGCGCGCACTGGGCTGACGGCAACCCGGCCGGGAAGGGAGTGTCCGATCTGACCGGACGTATCCGGAAGCCGGGCTTCACCGTACTGGTCATAGCGGTTCTTCCACTTGGACAGGCAGCCGCGGGACACGCCGGTCTCGGCGACGTGGGCGATCGGAAGGGTGCGGCCGGGCCGGAGCGGCATCAACGCAGGTAGAACTCGACGGCCCGACGAACCCAGTCGGAACGGACTTCCATTCGGCGCACGTCACCCGAGTAGTCCCGTACACCGAGTCTCGCGAGTCCGTAGATCGCGGGAGCCTGCACCGAGGGGTCCGGGTCGAAGATGCAACTGGCGATGGCCTCCGTCGCGACCGGTCCCCCAAGGCGCACCAGGGCGTAGATGGCCCGTTCCCGTACCTGACCGCTGCTGTGGCGGGAGGCCCCTGCGATGACCGTGACACATTCCGGGGACCGGATCGATTCGAGCGCGTCCAGGCAGGCGGTGATCTCCTCCATGTCGTGCGATGTGCTCAGCAGAGAACGTAGGGACCCGATGAGCATCTCGGAACGAATGACGCTGGCGGCCCCCAGCGCGGCCATCCTCATTTCCCGGTCGGACTCCGGCTGTGTCAGTACGTCGGCGAGAACGGCTCCTGCCTCGTCAGGCCTCAGAGTTCCTAGAAGCCGAAGGGCTGCCGCGCGTACAGTTCCTTGTCCGAGGCGTACCTCGGTACGGAGGAACTCAGCCGAGGGAGCCTCCTGGTAATGCGTCACAACCTGCAGGATCGCCTCCCTGATCAAAGGGGAGGGATCACGCTCCACCAGTTGCAACAACTCCAGCGCGTTCTCCTTCGGCAGTGAGGTGCGCAAAGCATAGGTCGCCCCTTCCCGCACGATCTCACTGCGGTCTTGAAGCGCCAGTTGCAGAAGGGGGAAACGATCGCGCGGCAGAATGTCGGCGGCGATCTCCGTGAAAGCCTCGCGCACCAGAGCGGACGGCTCGGAGGAGAACTTCTGGATCAGGTATCCCTCGTCGAGCAGGCTCGCAACGGCCGGAACCTGCAAGACGGTACGACGCCTGAGGTCCACGTCGGCGGAAGTGAAGAAGGAACCCAGGGTTTCCCGCCAGCCGTGCGCGCGGCTCGTGAGAGTAATACGGAGTCCGAAGGACGCGATTTCGGAATCCTCGGACCGTTGGATTTCGCCGACTTCGTCTTGGAGCCATAGGTAGTGATGGTCCGACAGGAGCCGTAGCAGGCTTCCCTTCGCGCGAGGGGGACACTTCGCCCATAGCCGCAAGGCGTTTTCCTCCGAGGGAGACTGCATTCCCCTGACACAGTAGGAATCGAGCACCAGCCTCCAGATCCGCAAGGGCCAGGTCTGCGTTTCTCCGGTCAGGAGTCCCAGCAACTCTGTATTTCCCGAGTCCACGATGGCCCGCCGGATGAGTGAGTCGTTGAAGGACTTCACCTCCTCGTTCATCGATGTGAGGATGCGGAGCACGTTCAGCCCCCCTTCGGAATCCTGAGGGACCAGCAGGGCGAAGATCTCCGCGGGCTCCAGTTCGGCGGGCCTGCCCAGGCGGCCCGCCCGCGAGAGCACCACCCTGCGGATCGTCTCCGAGTCCATGGAACGTCCGACGCGCCTGATGAGATGCAGGAGTCGGTCGTCTCTGCGGTAGAGCCTGTCGAAGGAGATGGCCGCGACGCAGACGAAGTGCGGGCTCGCGATCTCGCCGGAAGCCAGCTGGAGCTCAAGTTGCTGGAGGACCACATTGGACGGCGTCTCGTTCTGGCCGAGCCAGGCCCCGACTCCCCGGTCCAGCAGTTCGATCTCGAGTTCGTCCTGCGACCCACCGGTCCTGAGGAGCAGCGCCGCCGAGAGCAGGCTGTCGTGCGCCGGGCCGAACCGCCCTGGCCGAATCTCGCGTACCAGACCGAAGGCATCGAGGTGGGCCATGGCAAGTTGCACGTCATACTCCGTCAAACCCGGCGCACTCGCCGCGATCGACCTGACTGCCTGCGGGCCGGCGCTGGCACTGAGTCTCGCGATTTGGTGGAGGACCACGAGCGCGTCCTCGGCCTGCGAGCGCTCAAGTGGTTCCAGACGAGCCCGCACTGCCCTGGCAAGTACTTCTGCCGGCGTCGCCTCCCGCTGAGACCTGTTTCCGGCCAGCCGTCGGGTGTACTCCTCTTCCAGGATCGCCTGCCAGGCGACCGGCCAGACCAGCCCTTCCTCCGTCGCCACCTTTTTCGACAGCGCCGCGAGACGGCGAGGTGGAATACGCACCGGAGTGTCTGCCAGAGCGGACTGCGCGTACTTCACAGCATCGTCGGTCGTGACTCCCCTGATGACACCGATGTACTGGGCAGGTCGCGTCGTTTGGGCTATCCGTGCGAGCAGTTCGCCCATGTAACGGTCACGGACTCCGAGAATCACGGCCAGATGGGAGTGCTCCAGACATGAGATCGCGATCAGCGAGGTGAGGATCGACTTCTGCTCCGCGGTTTCTTCCACCACGAGTTGCTCGGCCTGGTCGATGAGGAGGCAGACCCGCTCCGATCCCTCAGTAACCAGCGATAGGAGGCGCGCCAGAACAGAGTCGGTCCCCGGACCACTGGTTGCGGTGGCGGACTGGATCATCTGAACGATGTTGACGGAACTGGATCGTTCGACGTCACCTGCCGACTGCTGAATCTGCTGCACTCCTGGTTCACGCCCCAGGCTGCTGGCCACGATTATCAGCAAGTTGTCCGGATCGGCGATCTGTCCGGCGGAGAGGTAGACGGGCCGCCATCCGTTGGACTCGATCACGGCTCGCGCACGCGTCTGGAAGAACGACGATTTCCCCGCTCCGACCGGCCCGGAGATGATGCCCCACCGAAGTACTCCGCGAAGCGTGTCCGCCACCACACCTTCGGCGTCCTGCCAGGACGCGAACGCGAACGGAGCCGCGTCCAAGGCGACGAACGGGCGGAACGGCCCTCTGGACCGGGAACCGTGGCCTTCGCTGCTCTGATTCATCACAGGCCCTCAAACGCCTCGGAGTTACTCAGAGATTGCCCCGCAATCTGCTTCCCAGCCATTGAAGGAACCGCATGACCGGTTCCGGCTCGATGAGATGCGTCAGGAGGAGTGTCATGGGTGCGGCCACCGCCATGGCTTCCACACTGGACAGCGATCCGATGGCCAACGCCCCGGTCGTCACCGTGAGAGCGGCGGCCAGAGCCTGGATCGCTCGCGACACCTTGCTGCTGCCGTTGTCCAAGTGCTCCGCCTGCGCGGCTGCTAGCTCGGCATCTGCCGAGGTGATGGTCACCTGTCCGATGCTGCCCAGCGCCGCCCGGACCTCTTCGAGTGATACGTCATGCAACGCCGCGGAGCCGAGCAGAGAGCTGGCGAGATCCAGCGACTGACCGACCTGTTGTCTGATCCGCACCCCGCGCGAAGCTCTGATGCTCCCGACTGCCTGCGAGAATTCGCCATCGGTCTCCGCGTACTGGTCGACTGCGATGTCTTCGGAGTCCGATACGTCACCTACCGACTGGCGCCTGTTTGCAGGTCCGCTGTTCTCCGCCGCCATCACCGCGTTCCCATCTGCCCGCCGAGCGCCACTTGAACGCCAGGTTCCGTGCTGTTCTTCGCGGTATCGATCAGCCGTGCCGACCGATCCTCCGACTCATCTCCGTCGGCGAACGACCGAGCCAGCGATTCCGCCGCGATGATCTGGGCTCGCATGCGTGGTCCGGGGTCTGCGAGTGTGATCGGTACATACGTGGACGGGTCGTGAAGGTCTTCCATCAGTGCGGGGGTGAGCAGGCCGGCGGACAAGAGCAGGTCACAAACCGTCTTGAACCCCCGGACGGCCCCGATGTAGTTGAGCGGATCCTCGGCCATCCGACGGAATGAGGTGGAGAAATCTGTCCCGTCTCGCGAGACGTTGCCGTAGGGGAGCGGCATGCCGCCGTACAGATAGACGTCCCCGCTCCAACGGACACCGGCGTTCCATCCGCCCTTGTAGAGCATGGGCCAGCCACCGCCGAGTTCGTACTCGTAGGCTTCCAGGAGTTCTGCTGCCGTCTTTTCCTGAATCCTTCTGGCGCGCGACAGACGCATTCTTCCCAGTGGCACTATTCCCCGGGCTGTCACAGGGAACGTGAGGTCTCCCACCCGTGCGCTCAGCGACCCGCGTCCTGCATCACGAAGCGATCCGCCGAGCCTGCGAATCAGGTCCTCGACATATGTCTCCTGCCCGAGGATCGTACGCACTTCGTATGACACATCCACGGAGGAATCACACCCGATGTGGGCGCGGGATGCCGAGACGATATTGCCGAGTATCTCGTCGCCCAGGGTCCGGGCATGAAACCGGTCTACGCTGAGCCGAATCGTCAGGCTGCGTTGCGTAACACCTGATCGCGAGAGGTCGATGAGACTGCGCAGCATTTCTGACGCGTCCGCGGCCGTCCGCGCCCATTGGCCGGCGGTGTAGAGGCTGACATTTTTCGTGAACGTGCGGTTCAAGAGGGCTGCGACCACGGTCATTTCATAGGTGGGTTCACCCCCTCCGGTGATGATCAGTTCTTCCAGGGGGTGGGACGCAGAGAATCGAACGACTGCGTCCAGGGCGCTCGGCGGCAAAGACATGCGGCGCGCATCGCCGACACCACGGGGGACAGGACTGTACTTGCAGAAGGTGCATCCGACGTCGCAGTTCAGTGTCGGCTCGACAAAGAGACGACGGGGATACAGGCGATGGACGGCCTCGTCGGGCAGTTCGAACCGTAAATCAGTGGGAAGGAATTCGGTCAAGTGAATGCACCCCTTCGAGCTTCAGTGGTCCAAACTGACTCGCTCACCTGGGCGGTACGAAACAATTGCCGTTCCATGATCGGTCCGCGTGATCAGATGCACCTTGCCGAGGCCATGGACGAGCCCGGCAGAGCCCACTACGTGGAGCAAGGTGTCCTCGTCAATGGCGACGGCGCGCTCCACGAGACGTGAGGCCACGGCCGTGATGGCGCGAGACAGGGTGCCCCACTGGGTGGCGTGCACCTCGACCGACCAGTCCAGGAGGCCGATACCGCTGCTGATGAGAAGCTCGTCCGTTTCCTCGCTCGACTCCTCCGGACAGATCCGGATGCCGTCGTGCAACCAGCCGCCGACGATCCCGACCTGCGCCGCCGCCGCGGCACCCGCGGAGTATCCGCCGTAGGGGCGCGCACCCGTCCGCAGCCACTCCCGCAGTTCTCGAGCGTAGGGGGAGAGCGCCTGCGCGTAGGTGGGTGTGTGTCCTGCGCAGACGAAGAGCGCGTCCCCGTCGGTGTCCTGGAGGCGCTTCATGGTGAAGGGGTCGTTCTCGGTCGCCATCACGGGAACCGGCCTGCACGTCTGCGCCGCCTGCAAGGCCTTGGCGGCCCGCTCGTACGTCCCCCAGTCGCCCTCCGGGTGAACGACGACGCAGGCGATTTTGGGATTGGGCACTCGACTGGCCGCCGCGGCTACGAAGGGGCCGTAGATGTCGCCGTACACGTCGCTGCGCTCGCCCCCGCCAACAAGGTGGATTCCCAACCCGGCCCCCCGATTCCGTATCGCCCCTCGACGCGGGAACAACTGCCCCCGACTCAGGCTACGACGAGCGGTAGTCCACGTACAGACAGTGAACAGATCGGGTGACAACCGGGACAAATTTCCTACCGTCGGCCGTGCGCTCGTCGGAACAGAGGCCGATCGGCGCTCTCCTCGACCATGTCGACGGCTGGCGGGCCGCGGTGCTCAAACCCAATTCCCGCCAGCGGGAACAGTGCGGCGGCTGATGGTCCGGCTGCGCGACCGGTCCGGCGCTTGAAGGTCGCCGAGTGGCTCCGCGATGTATGTGTCAGACCCTGGCCAGGGTGATGTTCTGCGGGGTGGCGTGGAAGAACGACGGCAGCGTGCCGGACGAGGGGTGAGTCCGTGGTCGTCGCCTCGAAATGAGTTGCACTGAGTGAACCGTCCACTGGGGCCGCGGCGGGAGCGGTGCCGCACTTGGAGCGGGCAACGGACAGGAATGAAGGACCCCTGGATGATGCGGATCAGGCCGAGTCGGCGTGGGCCGCGCGGGCCAGCAGGCCGGAGAGCAGCACCTCCAGCGTCTGCCGGAGTGCGTCGATGAAGTCGAGGCGTGCCGCGGCCAGGTCGGGATCGGCCTCGTACGCGGCGATCACGGCCGCGGACGGATGCGCGTGTATCCATACGGCGCCGGTCGTCATGAAGGTCGCTCCGGCGAAGCGCAGTGCGTCGTACTCGCCGAGTTCCGGGATCCGTTCGCGGACGAGGCCGGCCAGCACGGCGGTGTTCGCGTTGGAGGCGTGCTTGTACTCCGCGGCCGCCCGGGCCGACACGTTGCGTTCCAGGACGGAGGCCTGGGCGTTGACGAGATCGCACAGCACCGGACGCTCGGTGAGCGTGGCCGCGAGAACCGCGGCCACCTGGTCGCCGCGCGACATGGCCTCGGCGTCCATGTCGACCCCGCTCCGGAGATCCGCGCCCAGGTGGTCGAGCCACTCGTGGCAGGCCGTGTCCAGCAGTTCCAGGAGCACCGCCTCGCGGGACTCGAAGTAGCGCAGCACGTTCGACTTCGCCAGGCCCACCCGGCGGCTCAGCTCGTTGAGGCTCACCTGTGCGACCGGCATCTCCGTGAGCATCGCGGCGGCGGTGTCGAGGATCGCCTGCCGGCGCAGAGCGCGTTGCGGTTCGCTTCGGGCGCGCTGGAAGGGCGTGGTCATGTGTCCCAGGTTACAGACTCCCGGTCTTTTGCTATCGAACCACCGGTCTGATAATTTTCCTGCAAGAGACCGATGGTCTGATAGAGGGGAGTTGCTGTGTACAACCTGCCTGACCAAGGCGGCAGAGTGGCGGTCGTCACCGGCGCCAACAGCGGCGTCGGCAAGGAGGCCGCGCGCCGGCTCGCAGATGCGGGGGCATATGTGGTCATGGCCGTGCGGACCCCCGCGGCGGGGGAGCGGGCGCGTGCCGAGCTGCTGCGGCGGAACCCGGACGCGCTGCTGGAGGTGCGCCGTCTGGACCTGGCCGACCAGGCCTCGGTGCGGGAGTTCGCCGCCGGACTCGTCGCCGACGGGCTGCCGGTCGATCTGCTGCTCAACAACGCCGGAGTGATGGCCCCTCCGGCCCGGACCGTCACGGCCGACGGCTTCGAGCTCCAGATGGCCACCAACTTCCTCGGCCCCTATGCCCTCACGGTCCGGCTCCTGCCCGCCCTGCTCGTGGCCCGGGCGCCGAGGGTGGTGTTCATGAGCAGCGGAGTTGCTGATCACGGGCGGATCGACTTCGACGATCTCCAGTGGGAGCACCGGCGCTACAGTGACACCCGGTCCTACATGCAGTCCAAGCTCGCCGTCCTCATGCTGAGCCAGCGGCTGGCTGCGCTCGCCGCCGACCGGGGCTGGAACCTGTTGAGCGCTGCGGCGCACCCCGGATACACGCGGACCAACCTGCTCACCTCGGGCCCCAGCCTCGGGCGTGACAAGCCGAAGCGCTCGCTGTTCACCATGCTCGGCTTCCTGCCCTCACAGGACGTGACCGAGGGAGCGGGTTCGCTGCTGTACGCGGCGACGAGCTCCGAAACCGTCCCCGGCGGTTACTACGGGCCGGGCGGCCGCCTCGGTCTGGTCGGGCCGACGGTCTCGCTCGACGTCACCCCGAAGGCCCGCGACGCCGTGGCCGGTCAGCGCCTGTGGGCGGAGGCCGAGCGCCTCACCGGCGTGGTGCCGATGGTGTCCACGTCGTGACGTGCCGCCCGGCCGTTCCGGGTCCCGGCCCGGCCGGACGCAACCGATCCATCAGCCGCGCAACACCATGTCAACCGGAGGTACCGTCATGACCGTCATCACTGTGAACACCCCGAAGGGCCGCCTGAGCCGGGAGCAGCGCGCCAGGCTCGCCGAGTCGCTGACCGACGCCGTACTCGTTCCCGAGGTCGGCCAGTTCGTCCCGGCGGCCCGCGTCGGATTCCAGGTGCACTTCGTCGAGCGCGAGCCCGACATGGTCGCCATCGGAGGGATCCTGCTCGCCGACGCGGCGGAGCCGGCGGACGTGATGGTCATCGACGTGGCCGTCATGAACGCGGACTGGTCCGACGAGGTCCGCGGCGAGGCCATCCGTCGTGTCCTCGCGGCCATGACGGAGGCCTGCGGGCTGCCGGAGCCGTCGCCGACCTGGTGGGTGAACTTCCGTGTCATCGAGGAGGGCGCCTGGGGCTCGCGCGGCGGTGTGCTGTCGATCCTCGATCTGCTCGGCAGCGGGGTGTTCACCGAGGAGCGGGCCGAGGCCATTCGGGCCGCGCTGGCCTGACGTGTTCGGCCGGGGCGCTACAGGCCGAAGACGCGACGGGCGTTGCCCGACAGGAACAGCTCTCGCGTCTTCGCGTCCAGGCCGAGGTCGTCCAGGTGTTCCAGGGCCCGAGCCGGCGTGATCATCGGGTAGTTGGTGCCGAACATGACCTTGTCGCGCCCCCGGCCGCGCAGGTATTCCACCAGTTCGGGCGGATAGCGCCGGGCCGTGTAGGCGCTGGTGTCGATGTAGACGTTCTCGTGTTTGTCCGCGACAGCGATCATCTCCGTGGTCCACGGGTAACCGATGTGCCCGCACACGATGACGAGTTCGGGGAAGTCCAGGGCCACCTGGTCGACATAGGGGATGGGGCGCCCGGTCTCGGAAGGGCGCAGTGGGCCCGTGTGCCCGACCTGGGTACAGAAGGGGACTCCGAGGTCCACGCAGGCCGCGTACAGCGGATAATAGAGCCGTTCGGTGGGCGGCAGGCCCCAGAGCCAGGGCACGATCCGCAGCGCCACGAAATCCAACTCCCTGATGGCATAACGGAGTTGGCGCACGCCCTCCATGGGGTTCGCCAGGTCGGCCCCCGCGACGCCGCGCAGTCGGCCACCGGACCGCTCGACGAATCCGGCCACCTCCTCGTTGCTGATCAGCGGTCCGTCGGGGCCGTACCAGGCCGCCGCGAGGCCGAGTTCCACGTCTGCGGCCTCCAGCGCGGACACGGTCACCTCGACCGGCAGGGCCTCCTCGAGAAGGCCCTGCCCGGTCCACCGCCGCAGTGACTCGAACATCTGGTGGTTGGAGTGACGCAGCGTCGGATGCTGCATCCACACGTCGACGATGGACAAGGTTCCGCCTCTCCGTGCTGTCGTGGTGCGGTCAGGGTGCGCCGTGCCGGATGCCGTTCGAGGGGTCAGGTGAAGGAGACGGCGCCCTGGGCGACGGCGCAGAGGGCCACGGCGCCGTCGGCGGCGACGGTGGTCAGGTCGCATCGGGATACGGCGCGCGTGCGGCCGGCCCGGATCACGTGGGCGCGGGCGCGCAGGAGTACGCCCTGTGCCGGGCGGACATAGTCGATGGTGAATCCGGCGGTGAGCGGGCGGCTCCCGGCCGCGGTGCCGGCGGCGAAGGTCAACGCGTTGTCCGCCGCGTAGCTGAGGACCCCGCCGTGGACGAAACCGTTTTGCTGGCAGAGCTCTTCGCGGATGTCGAGCTCCAGTGCGGCCTCTCCGTCACCGAATGCCACCAGTCGTGCGCCCAGGAGGACACTGAAGGGCTGGGTCGCCAGGATCTTCTGGGCGAGGGCCAGGTCGGGGACGTCGGTCATGTTCTTGCCTGCCTTACTTCACCATTCTCAATTCACTACTGAACTGAGAATGGTGCCCGGCCGTCGCGTCTGTCAAGATCGGTCCATGCCCGAGCCCGACCAGCGTCTGTTCTTCCTTCTGCAGCGTGCGGCGCATCAGCTGCGCACCAGTGCCGACCGGCGTTTGCTGGCCGCGGCCGGGATCACCACCGCGCAACTGGGCGCGCTGCTGGCGCTCAGCGACGAGCCCGGCATCACCCAGCAGCGACTGGCCGGCATCCTTGAGCAGCGCGAGTCCGGAATCACCGCGCTGGTCCGCCGGCTCTCGGCCGCGGGTCTCGTCACCAGACGCAGGCACCCACACGAGCACCGGGCCGTCGTAGTGGAGCTGACCGAGCGCGGGGCCGATGCGCTGGCCGCGGCCAGGCCGGAGATCGACCGCTTCAACGCCGAACTGCGGGCGCTCCTCGGTACCGACGGCTTCACCGGCACCGTCGTGGCCCTGGACAGGTTGGCACACTGGGACTCCTGAACAGCGCACGGTACGTTCGGGACACCGCCGTCCTCGGCCGCTGCGAACACCGCAAGCCGTCCCTCGGCTGCTGCGCCCGCGTGTGGGGAATCGAGCAGTTCAGGAGGCGGACGCTGACTACGGTCGCCACGGTCACCGGTCGCGATGAGCGATGTGCCCGAGCGGAGCCTGGGGACGTGGGTGATTCCTGGGCGGGAACGGCTGGTGGAGTCCAGCGATCGGTACGAGTCTCACCGGCTCCCCGATCGCGAGGGTCTGACGGTGGAAGCGATCGCCGTCGACTTCCGGGAGGTACTGGCGGCCGGGAAGGCCCCGGTGACGGCCTGCGGCAGTTCGGAGAAGCACGGTGCGCCGCCGCCCCGGCCCGGTTCCCGCGCCTGGTGCCTGCTGGAGGTGTTATCGCGCCTGGGCCCAGGATTCCGCCCCTCACCAGGATTCCACCGTGATCCAGGAAGTCTGCACGCGCTCCTCGATGCTCCGGCCGATCCCGCCCGGCGCCCGCGCCAGGCCGAGATCCGCAGCAACCTCGTCGCCCGGATCACCGAAGCCGGACGCGAAGGCCGGCTCGGCGAAACGAAGGACCCGATGTCGGCCTTGCCGGTGCCCTGGACGAACTCGCCCGGCTCGACGACGAACAAGCCCGCAACCGGCGGCCTGTCGATCTCGGGATGTCCTCATTCACCCAACTCGCGGGAGATGCCTCCTCAGCCGCGCATGGTCGCCCGGGCCCGGAGGGCACAGGCTCCCAGAAGAGCACTGTCTGACTTCTTCGATCACCTCGGCAGTGCCCTGCGTGAACTGGTACCGGTCGTGTTTCAGGCGTCCGGAGGGACTGGTCCCTGGCGTGACGAGTGCGACCGCCAGGGAGGCGCGGCCAGGAGACCGAACTCTTCGACGGTCAGGTCGACCTGGACACCAGCGGTCACATCAAGGTCGCCGCCCCGTCCACGTGAACGAACCTGCCGGGAGTCCTCGACGCCGAACGCCACCTTGCCGCTCGACGAGGGGATCGCGTGCGTCGGACGGACGTGGACGCACACGATCGGTGGGTCATGCCTCCAGGCCGAAGTAGTGACGCAACTCCGGCGGGAGGAGCGTCGGATCGGGCTGGAAGATCTCGATCAGCAGGTTGTCCGGTCCCTTGGCCATCGCATACGTCGCGGTGGGTTCCTGGCGGATGTCCGTGACCGACACTCCCAGCCGCCGCAGTCGCTCGACCACGGTCTCCAACTCGTCGGTCTGCACACCGAGGTGGTGGACAGTGCCCTGCCCGACCACCTTGGGCGGCTGGTCGTAGAGATGGATACGGCCGGTGCCGAGGGTCAGGAAGACGTTCCGGGAACCCGCGAAGTCGACGTCGTAGACGACCTTCGCGCCGAATCCGTGTCGCCAGAAGGACATCGTCTCCTCGATGTCGGTGGCCATGAGATGGGCGTGGTGCATGTTGATCAACGGACCGGCTCGCTTTCGTGCGGGGTGTTTCCGTGGGTGTCCGCCGTGTACAGGGCGGAGATCTCGGCGGCGTATCGCTCGTGGATGATCCGCCGCTTGAGCTTGAGGGTCTCGGTGGTCTCGCCGGTCGCCGCGCTCCACGGGTCGGTGATCACGCGGTACCGCTTCACCTGCTCGACGCGGGCCAGCCGGGCGTTGGCGGCGGCCACCGCCTGCGCCAGCTGGTCCCGGATCTCCGGCCGTTCGGCCAGCAGCGCCGGCTCGGTGCCGGCCAGGCCCTGCCCGGCCGCCCACGCTCCGAGCGCCTCGTGATCGAGAACCAGCAGCGCGGTCACGTACGGCCGGCGGTCTCCGATCGCGAGGGCCTGTGCGACCAGCGAGTGTTCTCTGAGCAGGCTCTCGACCTGGGCCGGGGCGATGTTCTTGCCGCCGGAGGTGATGATGATCTCCTTCTTGCGGTCCGTGACCGTGAGGAAGCCGTCGTCGTCGAGGGAGCCGACGTCGCCCGTGGCGAACCAGCCCTTCTCGTCCACCTCCGGCCGGATCCTGCCGTCCTCCTGGAGATAGCCGAGGCACACCACCGCCCCGCGGACGAGTATCTCTCCGTCGTCGGCGAGCGCGACCTCGGTCCGGCCCAGCGCCCGGCCCACGCTCCCGGCCCTGAAGCCGGTGGCGGAGTTGGTGGTGAAGACCCCCGACGTCTCCGACATGCCGAGAACCTCGTAGACCTCGAGACCGACGCCCGCGAGGGTGCGCAGCACCTCGACCGGAACCGGGGCCGAACCGCAGCTGAGGAACCAGAGCCGGTCGAGTCCCAGGGAGCGCCGCACGGGAGCCAGCACCGCCGGGTCCACCTCGGCGATCCCGGCCGTCAGCTCGGCGGGCACGTCCTGTCCGGCGCTGCGCAGGTCGTAGTCCCGCTTGCGCAGTTCCATCGCGTCGAGCAGCGCCGCGCCGGCCTCCGGCGGCAGGGTCTCCCAGGTCCGCCGCAGCCCGGCGGCCAGCTTCTCCATCAACTGGGGCACGCCGAAGAACTGCTGCGGGCGAACCTTCGGCAGCGCCGCGCCGATCGCCCGCGGGTCGGCGAGGGTGTGCACATGGCCGGCGCCCACGATCGGCATGTAGACCGAACCCTGCCGCTCGGCGATGTGCGCCAGCGGGAGATAGGAGATGTTCGTCATGTGCATGGGGCAACCGTGCAGTTCGAGCAGGGCGTACGACTGGTCCAGCACCCCGCGGTGCGAGAGCACGACGCCCTTGGGGTCGCCGGTGGTCCCGGAGGTGTAGATCATCGAGAGCGGATCCTCGGGGCGTACGGCCGCGCAGGCGTCCTCGAACACCCGCGGATCGGCGGTGTGCAGTGCGGCGCCGGTGCGCCGCAGCTCCTCCCAGGAGACGTACCGTTCGTCGCCCTCCGGCACGGCGGCGGGATCGATCAGGACGACCCGCCGGATCGCCGGGAGCTCTCGCAACGCCCTTTTCCACCGGCCGAGTTCGTCCGCACCACCCAGCACGACCACGCGTGCTCCGCTGTGCCGGGCGAGGTACACGATCTGGTCAGGGCTGAGCGTCTGGTACGCGGTGCAGGAGATCGCTCCGAGATGGACCGCCGCGAGATCGGCGATCAGATGGTCCGGAGACGAGGCCGCCATGATGAGCATCCGGTTGCCTCGAGCCAGCCCGATGGCGGCCAGACCGCGTGCGGTCTCGGCGATCTCTTGGCGCAGGCCGGCCCAGGTGATCGTGGGACGATCCGCTTCGTCCAGGGACGACAGCGCGGGCGCGTCGCCGTAGAGCGTCGCGTTGCGCAGGACGAGGCGCGGAAGAGTCTGCTCCTGGGGACGCTCGGTGGCATAGAGCGCTTCGGTCACCGTTGACCTCCTCGTAGTGCGCTGTAGCCGGCCCCGTCGGGATACCGGCGTCTCGGCAATATGTGCCACAGCACAGCCTCTGCCATGGCGGACCTGCTGGATACTGGGAGCTCTCGCAGAGATTCCGGGAGGTTATTGTGACGGGTCACAAAAGTCCGCTTGATGGCATGGACCTTCCCAGGACCGAGCTCAAGGTGGGGGGCGAGCCCGTCCATCTCCGGCTGACGGGCATGGTGCCCGTGCTGGCCCGACGGATCGTGCTGAGCTTCGTGGACACGATCCCGATCTACCGGCAACTTCCCGACGAGGAGATCCAGGGCGACATCGCCCGGGTGGTCGAGGACAGCCTGCTGCTCGTAGCCCGGCTGCTCGGTGAGCGCCGGGACCCGCTGCCGGAGGAACTGTCCGAACTGGTCGACTCGGCCGCACGGCGGGCCGAGGAGGGAGTGCCGCTGGAGGCGGTGATCGCCGGATACCACCTGGGTATGCGGCAGTTGTGGGACGCGCTCGTGGAACCGGCGGCACCCGGCGACCTCACGGACGTCCTGAGCGCCAACCGGCTCGTGATGCGTTTCCTCGGTGCCGCCGTCGAGGCGATCTGCGAGGGCTATCTCCTGGAACGGCAGAGCATGCTCAACCAGGAGCAGCACGCCCGGGACATGGTCACGTCCGTGCTGCTGCGAGGTGAATCGCCGGCCGAACCGGCGGCGAACGCCGGCATCCGGCTGGCCGACCTCTATCTGGTGATGCCGCTGAGGCTGGGCGAGCATCCGGACGAGGCAGAGCGGGGACCGGGCGGCCCTATCGCCGGCCGTCGCAAACTGCGCCGGGTGCGGGCCGCACTGGAGCGCTTCACGGCGGAACCCGTGCTGTCCGTGCTCGACCACGGCGGCGGCATCGTACTGGTGCCCGTGGACAGTGCGGGCACCTCCTGGGACTGGGGCACCGTCGGCACCCTCGTCGCGGACATCGGCCGGGCCGCGGGCGTCGACATCACGGCGACCGCCGAACTCGCGGCCCCGGACGGCGTCAAGGACGCCGCCCAGCTCGCCCGCCAAGTCCTCGACGTGGTACGGGCCTTCGGGCGCCCACCCGGCCTCTACCGGCTCCCCGACGTGCTTCTCGAATACCAGCTCACCCGCCCCGGTGAGGGCCGCACCGCACTCGCCGCGCTGCTGGAACCGCTGGCGGACCATCCAGACCTGGCGCACACCCTGGACGTCTACGCGGCCAGCCGGTTCGACCGCCGCGGGACGGCTGCGGCCCTCCACGTCCACCCGAACACCGTCGACTACCGGTTGCGCCGCGTGGCGCACCTCACCGGACTCAACCCCGCCGATCCCGTGGACATGCAGCGGCTCGCCGCGGCCCTCGCAGCCCGCCGGCTCATCGCTCCGCAGGGACTCCGTGATTCCTCCGGCCTTGCTCGAAGCCGCGACTGATGTCCGGCTCGCGGGCTCCACCCCGTCCGGCGTATTCGTGCAGTCACTGCATGCTTTACGTCCTGTGTAATAATCCGTTCATGGTCATCCCCGGTGAGAGCCTGCGGGAGCGCAGGCGCCGTGAAACGCGTCATGAGATCCGCGTAGCCGCCCTGCGGCTGGTCCGGGAGCACGGTTTCGACAAGGTCACCACCGACATGATCAGCGCGGAGGCGGGCGTCTCCTCCCGGACCTTCTTCAACTACTTCCCGAACAAGGAAGAAGCGGTTCTGCCGGGGCCGACGGAACTGCCCTCGCCACTGATCGAGGAGTTCGTCGCGGCGGGCCCCGCGCCGGCCAGGGAGGTCCTCGCCGACCTGACCCGGCTGCTCGTGCGGGAACTGGCCGACAACCCGCCGTCGCGTGCGGACCTGCGCGACGTGTTCGCGCTCGCCGGTGAGCATCCCGCTCTCCATACCGCGCTGGTGGCCCGCTTCGACGGGTTCCGGCGGTCCGTCGCCGAAGTGGTCGGCCGACGGCTCGGTCTGGAGCCCGGGGACGAGGTTCCGGGCCTGATGGCCGCCCTCGCCCTCACCGCGGTGCGCACGGGGGTGGAGCGCTGGTCGGGATCCGGCTCGGAGGGCACCGACGACGATTCGCCGGTGCCCCATGTCGAGAGGTCGATGGAGCTTCTGCGGTCGCTGCTGACCGGCTGAGCCGGTCCCCGGTCAGGCGGCGGCTGTCTCGGCCGCGGCGGCGACCGGTTCGGGACTCTGCCGACGCCGGGTCTCCTTGAGTGCCAGCGCCACGAGGACGACGACCAGATAGGAAGCGGCCGAGGCGCCCATGACCGCCGTCAGCCCGTTGCTGTCGGCCAGCCGTCCCGCGATGCCCACCACGAACGCCCCGAGCAGTTCACCGGTACCCATGATCAGCGCGCCCGCTGTGGCCATCAGGGCGGGCGGCGCGCTCTCCACCGGGATGATGCTGGTGAACAGCGAGGTGAGCGTCAGGATGATGCCGCCGATCGCCACATAGACGACCAGACTGCCCGTGCTCTTGGGGAACAGGAACAGCAGTGCGGGCGTGATTCCGGCGAGCACGGCGTAGCCGAGCATGGCCGGCCTGCGGCCGATCCGGTCCGAGGAGTAGGGCAGGAACACCTGCCAGAAGATGGTGCAGATGCCGAAGGCCGACATGACCACGCCCGCGGTGTTCACGGACAGCCTGCTCACCTCGGTGAGGTAGAGCGAGATGTACGAGTTGAAGGTCCACAGGCCGGCCATCGCGAAGACGCTGATGACCACGCAGGTCACGATGTTCCGGTTCTTCAGTACGGCGGCCAGGGTGGCCCGGTCCGCCGCCGCGGCCGGGTTCGCGGCGGGCAGCACGCCGACGTCCTTGACGCCGAACCACACCAGCACGGCGGCGATCAGGCTCGGCACGCTGATGAAGAGGAACGCGAACCGCCAGTTCGTCGCGGTGGCGACCTGGGTCACCAGGGTGGGGCCGATGGTGGAGGCGATGACCGCCGCACCCGCGTAGACGAGTCCGACGTTGCGGCCCAGCTTCCGCGGCCGGGACGCCATGGCGACCAGCGTGATCGCGATCGGCATGACGACCCCCTCGGCCGCGCCCAGCAGGGCCCGGACGACGATGAGGTAGGTCAGTGAGTGCGCGCCCACCATGGCGGCCGTCAGGACGGAGGTCGCCGCGATGCCGATGAGAAGGATGCGCTTGCGGTTGCCGAGCCGGTCGGCCAGCAGGACGAACGTCGGCGCCGACAGCGCGTAGCAGATCGTCTGCCACATGTTGACCTGGCCGATCTCACCGTTGGTGAGGGGAACGTCCTTGATGATCAGGGGCATCAGGATGGACAGTGCCTGGCGGTCCAGGAAGACCAGCCCCCAGGCGAGGAAGAAGATCGCGACCAGACGGTGCTCGTACGTCAGAGTTCTCTTGATGCGGCTCATCGGGGTTTCTCCTGCGCTTTCAGGGACGGGTGTGCGACGGGGGAGGGGAACGGGGAAGGCGCGGTGAGCGGGGAGTCGGGGAGCGGACGGGGAGGGGGCGGCTAGGGGAGGGCCGCCTTGTACATCGCTGTGAACATGGAATTGAGCGACGGGCTCGCCTCCATGAGTTCGGTCATGCCGGGGAGGACGTCCCGGGTGTCGAAGTACGCCACGCGTGATCCGGGGCCGACGCGGTCCGTGAACACGGGTGGGTAGCCCTTGTCCCGCATCGCGCGCACCCGTTCGTCGAACTCGGTGGTGGCACAGCCGAAGTGGTGGAACCCGTAGCCGCGTTCCAGGACGACGTCCCGGTGCACCGAGGGCAGGTCGTCCGCCGGCTGGATGAGTTCGTACTGCAGGTGCCCGCCGAACCCGAGCGCGACATGCGCGCGTGCCTCGGTCGGGCTGTCGTGGTAGCGAGGGGCCTCACCGGCGAAGTCGCGGAACACGGTCCACGGGCCCACCCCGAGGCTGTCGGTGAACCGGGCCATGGACGTGTCGAGGTCCTCGACGACGAAGGCCAGCTGGATGATGCCGTCGGTGGGTTGGCCGAAGTCGAACAGCACGGTCCACTCCTTCGTGGGCTGCGGCCTGGTGGGGATCGCGGTGGAACGGTCACGGACACGCTGCTCAGAACGGACTGCCGCCCATGATCACGCGCTCCTCCGGCGGTACGGGGTCGAGGCTGACGTGCACCTCGACGCAGGCCGGGCGCCGGGCCGCCAGTGCCTTGGTCAGCGCGGGCGCGAGATCCGCGATGTCCGACACCTGGTAGGCGTCCGCGCCGAGGGCCGCCGCGACCGCGCTGTAACAGCCGTTCTCCAGACGGTTGTTGACGATCCGGTGCGGTCCGTGCGCAGCTTGCTGCGCGTGCAGGGTGGCGCCCCAGGCCCGGTTGTTCAGTACGACGGTCACCACGGGGAGTCCGGCGCGGACCATGGAGTCGAACTCGGCGAGGCTGTAGCCGAGCGCGCCGTCACCGGTGACCAGGACGACGTGGCCGTCGCGGTCGGCGGCCTGCGCTCCCAGGGCCACGCCCATGCCCACCCCCATGGAGCCGAGGTATCCGTGGCAGAGGAAGGCGCTCGGGGCCGCGTCGGGGATGGTCTCGGACAGCCACAGATAGGTGAGGGCGCCGTCGGCGACGACGACCGAGCCGGCCGGGACGCAGCCCGCGATGGTGCGGACCGCCCGGTACGGGTGGATGCGGTCGTCCAGGACCACCTGGGCGGCCACGGCGTCGCGGCGGCGCCGGAGGTGTGTGCGCAGCAGTTGTTTCCAGGCGTGCCGCTGCCGGTCCGCCGTCGCCGGCCGGCGCGCGGCCTCCTGATCCAGTTCGCGCAGCGCCGGGAGCGGGTCGGCGACGACCGACAGATCGACCTGTTGCAGCAGTCCCAGCTCGGAGCCGTCCGGGTCGATCTGCACCACGCGGGCGGAGTGCGGGACGAGGGCGCCCGACCCATGGGCGGTGGTGAGCCCGAAGCGCAGGCCGACCATGACCACCAGGTCGGGTTCGGATCCGGCGGGCAGCCCGTGGAGCGACTGCAGCAGGCCGAAACCGAGTGGACTGCCCGTCAGCGAGCCGAGCCCCTCGAAGTCGGCGAACACCGGGACGTCCATCCGCTCGGCGAAGGCGCGCAGCGCACCACCGGCCCGCGACCGGGGCACCTCGGAGCCCGCGAGGATCACCGGACGTTCGGCCTCGGCCAGCATGTCCAGCACCTGCGCCACGGCGGTGGAGGAAGGGGCGGGGCCGTGGTCGGGCCGGCCGATCAGTTCGCCGCTCAGGTCCGGTTCGTCGGTCTCCGCCGTCAGTACGTCCCACGGCAGATCGATCATCACAGGGCCGCGCGGTGCGGACAGCGCGGTGCGGACCGCGCGGGCCAGGACACGCGGGATCAGTTCGGTGCGGGTCACCCGATGGGCCCACTTGGTCACCGGAGCGGCCACCGCGACCTGGTCCAGGCCCGCCTGGAGGGTGTTGGTCTGGTCGTCGGCGAGCGGCCCGGACGCGGCGAGGTAGAGGACGGGGGTGCGGTCCAGGAGCGCGTTGGCCATCGAGGTCACCGCGTTGGTGAAGCCGCCGCCGGCGGTCAGCAGGGCGACACCGAGGGCGTTGCGGACTCGGGCGTATCCCTCGGCGGCATGGCCTGCGTTCATCTCGTGCCGGGTGTCCACCACGGGCAGACCGTGGTCCAGGGCTGCCTGGTAGACGCTGTCGATGTGGGCGCCGTTGATGCCGAACAGGGTGTCGACGCCGGCCTGGCGCAGGATCCGTACGACGATCTCGCCGCCGTTGATGCGGCCCATGGGTTTCCTCCTTGCTGGTCCCGGGCGCTCGCGGGCGCGGCTCCGGGAGGTCGACGAGCCGGGACGGGGCTCAGGGTGCAGCCGTCTCCCCGCCGTCCACGCTCAGGACGTGACCGGTGACGAAGCTCGCCCGGGGCGAGGCCAGCCAGTAGGCGGCCTCGGCGATCTCGCGGGGCTCGGCGATCCTGCCGAGGGGGGTGCCGGCGGCGGCACCGGCCACGTCGAGGTGCTCGATGTCCCTGAGATGCCGCAACATGCCTGTCTCCGTCAGTCCCGGAGCGATGGCGTTCACGCGGACCCCGTGCCGCCCGTGCTCTGCCGCCGCAGACCTGGTCAGACCGACCACACCGTGCTTGGCCGCGGCGTACCCGGCCGAGCCCGGGCAGCCGGCCACCCCGGCGACCGACGACGTGTTGACGATCGAGCCGGCGCGCCGTGGCACCATCACGGCCAGTTCGTACTTCATGCACAGCCAGACACCGCGCAGGTTGACCGCCAGGGCACGCTCCCAGTCGGCGGCGCCGATCGTCTCCAGCGGTCCGACGGGTGGCGCGACACCGGCGTTGTTGAAGGCGGCGTCCAGGGCTCCGTACCGGTCGAGCGTGATGGCCACCATCGCTTCGACCTCGGTCTCCACGGAGACGTCCGCCCGCACGAAACACGCCGTGCCACCGGCGGCGCGTATCTTCTCGGCGGTCTCGGCTCCCGACTCGGAGCGGTCCGCTGCCACCACGAGGGCGCCGCGTTCCGCGAAGAGCTCGGCGGCCGCCCGGCCGATCCCGGAGCCGGCCCCGGTGATCAGGACGACCTGGCCCTGGGTCTCGGACCAGGACGGGACAAGCCCCTTGGCCACGGACGGGGGCGCATCAGGGCTCCCCGCCACGGACGGGCCGGGCGTCATGACCGCGCCCGGTGGGCGAGGGCGACCACGTCGTCGTAGACCGGGTTGGCCAGGATGGAGCGCTCGACCGTGGCGCGGCGGGGGTCGGGCTCCTCGTCCGGGACCGAGCACAGGATGGCCTCGAAGCGGCGGGAGAGCAGTTCCCGGTGTTCCGGGTGGGTGACGACGTAGAAGCGGTTGTCGAGGATCGCCCTCAGCACGCGGTCGCCCACTTCTCTCGGGTCCATCGCGGCCGCGTGGAGGGCGTCCTCCGTCGCGCCGCCCGGTGTCCGGGCGGGCGCGGAGCCCGGAGGCGGCGGACCGTGGTGGATGTTGGTCCGGGTGATCCCCGGGACCACGACGGACACCTTGACGTCGGTGTCCCGCAGTTCCACCGCGAGGGATTCCATGAGGCCGATGACACCGGCCTTGGCCGCCGAGTACACCGCGCCGGGTGCGCCGAGCAGGCCGCCGATGGAGGCGGTGGACACGATGTGGCCGGGACGGCCGGAGGCGAGCATACGGGGCAGGAACGTGCGGACGCCGTTGTAGACACCTGTGAGGTTGATGTCGAGGACCCAGTCCCACTGCTCGAAGGTCGCCTCGGCGGCGGACGAGAGGAAGCCGACACCGGCATTGTTCACCAGGACGTCCACGCCGCCGAAGTCCCGGTCGAGCAGGTCGGCGACGTCCGCGAACGCCCCGCGGTCGCGGACGTCCAGGGTCACCGCCCGGGCCTCGCCGGTCCGGGCCAGCCTCTCCTCCGCCTCACGCAGTGTCTCCTCGACGAGGCCACAGATCACGACCGTCGCCCCGGCCTCACCGAGCGCCTGGGCGATGCCGAATCCGATGCCACTGTCGCCACCGGTGACGAATGCCGTTTTTCCGCGCAGGTCGTACATGGCCTCGTCGCCCTTCTTGCTGTCCTGTTTTGTGGGAGTGACATCCCGTAAAGCGGGACACTGGGGCCAGTGGGTGTGTCATGTCAAGGGTTGTGCGCAACGGGAGGGTGCCTCCGGTAGGCGCGGGGCGGGCGACGGCCGGGCGGCGAGATTCCTCGGCGGGAGGATGCCGCGGGATCCAGGACGCCCTTGATCTGGTCGTGGGTGTCGAAGAGCGCCAGGCGGAAAGTCGCGGCGTCCGGCACTGTTGCCGAAGTGGCGGCTCGGCGGGTCGAGTGGTGGCATGTCGGGGATGCGGGGCGGGAGCAGGTCTGGTGGACGCGTCTGGTCCGCCGTCACGTCGTCCCGGTTGTGGAGCGACTCGACCGCTATGGGTGAACGCGCCGCGCAGTCTCTCGGCGGCCTTGGCCGTCATTGCGTCCGGTGGATGAGGAGGCGTGCCCCCGGTAGCCGATTGGGTGCGCATGCCGCTGCGGTCAACTGTCCTGAATAACAAGACTTTGCACCTTGCAATCAGGAAGCGACTTATGTCATCTCGGGGGCGACCGTCGCCCCGGAGCGGGGCCGGGCCTGCATGTGTCGGGAAGGACGCCTGCGCCGTCATCGACGAGGTCACCCGGAATGATGTGGGCCTGATGCACGGCATCCGTCGGTCGCCGTCGCCGATCAGCGGAGCGGCCTCGCCGTGGTGGAACGGACCACCAGCTGCGTCGGCAGTTCCACGCGGATGTCCTCGGGAGGCATTCCACGGGCCATGCGGGCCAGCATGCGCACGCCTTGGGCGGACATGTCGGCGATCGGCTGCCGCACTGTGGTCAGCCCGGGCAGGGGCCAGTGGGATGCGGCGATGTCGTCGAAGCCGACCACGCTGAGCTCCGAGGGAACCCTCAGTCCGCGCCGAACGGCCGCCCGCAGGACTCCCGCGGCCATCTGGTCCGAGGCCGCGAAGATCGCGGTCGGCGGGACGGTCAGACCGAGCAGTTCGTGCGTGGTCCGCTCCGCGAGCCCGGTGTCGAAGTTCGCGTGGCGGACGAACTCCGGTCGATGCCGTACACCGGCCGCGGCCATCGCCGACCGGTAGCCGTCGACACGTGCCCGGCTGCACAGGGTGTGAGGGTGGCCGCCGAGCACGGCGATCCGGCGATGGCCCAGCGCGAGCAAGTGCTCGGTGGCCTGTCTGCCGCCGTCCCGGTTGGCGGCGCCCACCGCGGGTACGCCGGCCGGCGGCTCGGTACCGGGGTCGACGAAGACGTACGGTACCCCGTTCCGGGTCAGCCACATGTACTGGGCTGCGGTGAGCTCCGCGAGTCCGAACAGGACACCTGACGTGCCCCGTTCGCGTACCCGGTCCAGCCAGCCGCTGGGCGGCCGCATCCCCGGCCCGGCGGCGGCTCCCCCGCGCTGTCCCGAGACCACGACGCCCAGACCGCGATCGGCGGCGGCCTGCTCGGCGCCGCGGAGCATCTCCCCCGTCCACGGACTGTCGAGGTGAGGCACCACCAGATCGAGCAGGGGCGTCGCCAGGGTCTCGGAGGCCCGCGGCCGGGGCCGGTAGCCGGTGCGCCGCATCACCTCCTCGACCCGGACCCGGGTGGCCGGGGCCACGTGTTCCCGGCCGTTGGCCACCCGGGAGGCGGTCGGTACGGACACCCCGGCCATACGGGCCACCTGGGCAAGGGTGGGGGTGTCGGCGAGCGGCCGCTGCATGTCTGCACGTTCCTTTCAGCAGGACGGCGGTTCGCCACCGTCACTTCAGCGCCCCGAGGGTCACTCCTGTCCTCCAGTAGCGCTGCATTGCGATCATGAATACGGCCAGGGGTACCACCGAGAGCAGTGCGCCGGTGAGAACCAGGGCCGTCAGGTCCACCTCGGTGCTGGCGCGTTGCGCGTTCCAGGCGTAAAGCCCGACACTCAGCGTCCACTTGTCCTCGCCCTGCAGCATGGTCAGCGGCAGGAAGAAGCCGTTCCAGCTGGAGACGAACGAGAGCAGGAAGACGGTGGCGGCGCCGGTGGTCATGAGCCGCATCACGAGGGTGGCGAAGATGCGCACCTCGCCCGCGCCGTCGATGCGCGCCGCCTCCACCAGTTCCTCGGGTACGGATCCGTCGATGTAGACCTTGGACAGGTACACCGAGAAGGGGCTGACGAACGTGGGGATGAGCACCGCCCAGACGGTGTCGACTAAACCGATCTTGGAGAACAGCAGGTACATGGGGAGGGTCAGCAGCGCTCCCGGGAGCAGGAAGGAGCCGACGACCAGCCCCATGCCGAGGCGCCGGCCCGGGAACTCGAACCGTGACAGGGCGTAGCCCGCCGCCACCGAGACGACCGTGCACACGACCGCACCGACCCCCGAGTAGAGAAGGGAGTTGAGCAGCCAGCGCACGAAGATGCCGTCGTCGTAGGAGAGAACGGTCCTGATGTTGTCCGCCAGTCTGAAGTGCGAGAACCACACACCGGTGGAGTACAGCAGTCCGTGCTGGTCCTTGGTGGCGGAGACGAGCAGCCACCACACCGGCGCGACGGAATACACCGCGAACAGGGCGAGCCCGGCCAGGACGAGCAACTGTGAGGTACGTGAACGGTGATGGCCCACCGGGAGATTCTCGGCGTTCTCCGCCGCCCGGCGCCGCCTGCGGGGCAGGGCCTTCCCGTGCGACCCCGCATCGCGCCCGGCCGCCGCCCCGCCGGGCCGGGCCGTCCTGTCCGTGAGGGTCACCGCTGCCTCCGGTTGGTGAACGAGTAGAAGAGGAACGAGGCGATGCCCGCCACGACGGCGAGCAGGACGGAGAGAGCGGCGGCGTAGTTGTAGTCGGTGCTGTCGAAGGCCTGGTTGTAGATCATCAGAATCGGGGTGTAGTCCTTGGTCACCGTCTCCGGGGCGGCCTGCCGGAAGAGGAGTGGCTCGTTGAACAGCTGCAGGGTGCCGATGATGGAGAGCATCCCGGTGAAGACCAGCGCGCCGCGCACGAAGGGCAGCTTGACGGAGAGCGCGATCCGCAGCTCGGACGCGCCGTCCACCCGCGCGGCGTCGAAGACCTCCCGGGGGACCGCTTGCAGGGCACCGTAGACGATCAGCATGTTGAACCCCATGTGCGCCCAGGTCAGCAGGTTCCCGATGGAGAACCAGAGCAGCCCGGACGAGAAGAAGTTCACCTCCGCGCCGAGGTCCGAGAACACACCGCGCAACGGGCCCAGCCGCGGGCTGTAGAGGTAGAGCCACATCAGACCGGTGACGATGCCGGGGATCATGTACGGCACGAGGAAGGCGAGCCGGAAGCGGTTCGCGGTGCGCCGTGGGACGGTGTCGAGCAGCAGGGCCATCACCACCGCGAGGCCGAGCATGACGGGCACCTGGACACAGGCGAAGACGAGCACGCGCAGCACCGAGGCCCAGAACGCCTTGTCTGCGAGCCCCCGGGCGAAGTTGTGGAACCCGGCGAACTCGACGGTCTGCCCGCCGATGCCCAGGCCCGAGCTACGGATGGTGAAGAAACTCTCCCACAGGGCGTAGCACAGTGGCGCGACGAACGTGAGCAGGAAGCCCAGAAAGAACGGGGCGGCGAAGCCCATCCCCTTCAGGGCGCGCAGCGTCCGCCAGCGGGGAGTCCGGCGGCGCGGCTCGGATCCCCGGGACGGTCGGGTCTGTGTGGTGGGTGTTCCCTGGGGTGCTACGTGCGTTGCTGAGGTGACCATGGCACTTCCTGGGTGCGTCTGTCTGCGGACGGGTCGGGCGGCGCCCCGTCGGCGGGCGCCGCCCTTGGCTGATCCGGATCATTCGACGACGTTGATCCCGCGCTGCTTCAGGTCGTTCACGGTCCACTGCTGCATGTGGTCGAGGATGGACGCGACGGTGAGCTGACCGTTCATCGCCTTGCCCCACTGGTCGGCCAGTTCCTCGTACATCGCGGTGGAGTCGGGGCCGTACTCCCAGCCGTCCGCGTAGGTGTCGTTGTCCTTGATGACCGACTTGAGCCCCGGGGCGTACTTGCCCATCAGCTTCTTCGGTGTGACGGCGTCGATGTACGCGTCCGTGTTCTCCACGGCCGGGTACCAGCCGTTGCCGGTCGTGGTGTTCGCCATCGCGTTGAGGGGCTTGGACTGCGTGGTGAGCCAGACGGCCGCCTTGACCGCCTCCTCGGAGTGTTTGCAGAGGGAGGGCACCATGTAGCCCGAGGTGTCGGAGGCGGAGGTGGGGGTGGACTGGCCGGGCACCGTGAGGTTGTCGTGCGCCTCCCAGACACCGAGGCTCTTCTTCATGTTCTGCTCGAAGCTGGCCAGCTGCCAGGTGGACAGCTGCCGGACGGCGATCTTGCCCTGCTCGTAGTCCCGCATCATGGCCGCGTAGTCGGCGTAACTGATCTTGGAGACCAGCTTCTTGTCGAGCAGTTCCTGCATGACGCGCGCGGCGTTGCGGGAGGCCTGGTCGGTGAAGTCCACCTTCCACGCGTCGCCCTCGACCTTGTACCAGTGGGCCCCGCCCTGCCACGCGATGTACATGAAGGTCGAGGGGTCCTCCCCGGCCAGGTTGAACACGGACACGCCGTGCTGCTTCAACTTCTCGCCGACCGCGATCAGTTCGTCCCAGGAGGTGGGAGCGGTGAGGCCGTACTTCTTGAAGAGCGCCGCGTTGACGACGGTGAAGATCGGCTGGCGCTGGGCCGGGACGCCGTAGATTCGGCCGCCGATGCTGAGGTTGACGAAGGAGCCCTTGGCGTACTGGCCTTCATAGGACTTCACCGAGTCGGTGAGGTCCTTCACGATGCCCTGCGACAGGAACATGCCGCCGTTGCGGTTGTCGTTGAGCACCAGGCAGGCGGCCTTGGACGCGTCTCCCGCCTTGTGGGCGTTGGTGACCTTGTTGACCAACTCGGAGCCGGGGACGTTGACGTACTTGAGCCGCACATCCTTGTGGGCGGCGTTGAAGGCCTCGACGGCCTGCTTCACGCCCTCTTTGTCGGTCCACACCTCAAGCGTCACGGGACCGGACGAGCCGTCCCCCTTGTCGCCACCGCCTCCACCGCAGGCGGACACGGTCAGGGCGAGTGCGCAGACGGCTCCGACGAGCGCGAGGCATCGGTATCTCATGGCCATGGCTGTGCTCCTTGAGTGACAGCGGCTGAGCGGGCGCGAGGCGTCCCGGGGGATGGTCGGGCGTGCCGGTGTGTGGGGGTACGGCGGCGGGCCGGCGGCTCATCCGACCCTGGGAGCATTGGATGGTAATCGATTGCCGTGGAACGTACGTCGACGGCCGCGGGAAGCGCAAGAGGCGTGCATCGGATTTGTTACGAGCGGAAGTCGTTCTGTGTCGCCGACTCGCTGATGAGCTGGGATGATGCTGCAACCGAGGTGTCTGTGGCTGCCGATTATGTGTGGCTGGGGTCGGTCCGGTGGGCTCGTCATCTCATCGAGTTGGGGTCGTTTTATGTTGGTACTCGATTACTATGACCTTGCGCAGGCTCCGCTCGTGTGTCGCGACGCTCGCCGACTCCTGCCGCCGTCTGTCCCGAGGACCCGCCGGGACCGCGTGACGGGTGCACGGCCCCGCGCGTGACAGCAGTCCGTGCGGAAGCGGAGATCCTCGCCCCGTATCGAGTCTGGTCCGGGCGCCGCCCCGCGTTGCTCCCGTCCCCCCCCCACGCTCCGTCGGCATGAGGCCGCGCCCTTCCCGGGGCGCTTTCCGATGGCACCCGGTTCGTGTCCTTTCGTGCCCTTGCCCCAACGCTCGTTGCCCCGGCCGATGGGCCGGGGCAACGTCATCGCGGGGGCCGCTTTCCCTACACCACGACGATGCCCTCCATCCCGGACTCGGTGAAGGAGTGCAGTCCCGTGACGGTGGTGATCTTCGTGTGGGAGCCGTTCGCCCCGACGCGGAAGCCGTCGACCGTCCCCGACGTCGCGTTCTGGACGTAGAGGAACCTGCCGTCCTTCGTCACGGCTAGGTCGATGACGCCCTGGGACTGGGCCGAGGGCGGGGTCGCGATGCCGACCTCGTTCGCGAGCGTGAGCCGGCCGTGCCGGTCGGACCGGTAGCCGGTGACGGTCGAGCTGCCGGTGTTGCCGCCGAAGAAGAAGTCACCCGCCCGCTCCACCCAGCACAGGGTGTTCTGCCCGTTGGGCAACGGCTCCTGCGCGACCTCAAGCTTGCCGTCGATCATGATCCGATAGGTGCTGACCGTCGACTTCGCGGCCTCCGCGACCAGCATCCGCCCCCTGGCGTCGAAGGTGATCGCGAACGGCACCTGGCTGGCCGAGGCGTTGACCACCGGCTGGTCGGCGGGGCGCCCGTCCCTCCCCATCGGGAAGATCTCGATCGTGTCGGCGGACTTGGTGGTGACGATCAGATCCTTGCCGTCGGGGGAGAAGGCGACCTGTCCGGGCGAGCTGGAGAACAGGGGAACCTTCTTGTCGTGCAGACCCAGCGAACGGGTCGAACCGCTCAGCGGCATCAGGCCCTTGTCCGTGAGTCGGAAACCCTGGACACTGCCCGCGCCTCCCGCGTTCATCACGTAGGCGAGATTCCCGGAGACCGCGATGGACGACGGGAAGTCGCCGCCCGAGTTCACCATGTGCCGGTCGGTGAGACGTGTCCCCTGCACGCGGAACGACGTCACGGTGTCGCTGCCCGCGTTGACGGCCAGCAGCTGCCCGGAGGCCGGGTCGTGGACGAGCGAGCCCTGAGAGGCGAGGGAGTCCGTGGGGGCGTCGGTCTGGTCCCCGCCCATGCCGCCGGTCTGGTACGTACCCGCGGCGGTCAGTGTGCCGTCGGCGCCGCGGGCGAAGGCACGGAGTGTCGACCTGCGCCTGTGGTGCCTGCTCATGCGCGTCGCCTCGGGGCCGCACCGTCATGGCCACTCGATGACGGCCGGGAGAAAGGTTCGTTCACGCGTGAAGCGGGACGCGATGGGTTCGGCGGCCACGTCAGCATTGCGTAATGACTCAGCTGTACCGCTCCTGGAGCCGGTCGTACTCGGCCTGGGTGACCGGGAGCACGGTTCCGTGGCGCGGTCGGCTCGGCAGCGTGTAGTCGTTCGCCTTGGTCCACTTGCCCGAGTTCAGGTCGGTGGTCTCGAACGGGACGTAACCCCGGCCGCCGTACTCGTCGATGAACTGGTACCACTTGTTCTCGGTGTTCGACTTGAAGACCAGCGGTCCCTCGCCCCGGGTGATCGATCCTTTGCCGATGCAGTCGGCGACATGGGTGTAGCTCGTGTCGAGGAGGGCGGCCGACTTGTCCTCGCTGATGAACTTGGCGCAGGTGCCGCCGTCCCGCTCGTCCTTGGTCAGCCGGTAGTAGGTTCCGCTGTTCCTGATCACCGTCGCGTCGATGACCGAGTGCCCGGGGTCGTACCAGGTCTTCGCGGTGCTGACCGAGGTGAAGTCGGCGGTCGTGGCGGAGAGCATGCGATTGTACGTCGTGCCCGTGTGGTCCGGGTCGTTCGCCGCGTAGATCTTCGAGGCCCAGTAGACGACGTACTTGCCCGTGCTCTCGTCGTAGTTGGCCTCCGGCGCCCAGGCGTTTCCCGCGCTGTCGGGCGCCACCTTCAGCAGGTGCTGGCCGGTCCACTTCACCAGGTCGGTGGACTGCCACACCACGATGCTCTTGCTGCCGTGACGTTGCGGGGTGTCCCAGTCGTTGCTGCCGTACTGGCGCTGATCGGTGCCGAGCAGATAGAACCGGTCGCCTTGCGGGGCACGGACGACGAAGGGGTCGCGGACGCCCTTCGTGCCGACGGTGGACGAGAGCACCGGCTTCCCGCCGTTGAGTTCTGTCCAGTGCAGCGGATCGTTGCCTTTGCTGAGTGCGTAGTGGATCTGCTCGCCGTCGGAGTAGCCCTCACCGGTGAAATAGACGAAGAGATAGCCGGCGTAGGCCGGTGCCGCCGTGGCCTGTTGGGGCCAGGAGGCCGTCGCGGCGATCAGGGCCAGCGCCAGCGATCCGGTGGCCCGGCGGGCGCGCCGGACGGTCCGCGAACTCGATGCTTCTTCCACGTTTCCTCCCTGGACGGGATGGGGGACGGATTCAGTGCGGGTGGCTCGTACCGGGTGCGGCCCCCTCCCTAGCGGCGGGCCGCCTCCCGGACGATCGGTTCGTCGTACATGGCGCGTACGGTGCGAAGGGTGCCGTGGGGAGTCGGGCGGCGTGGCCCGCTTCGGCGTTGGCACGACCCTGACCGGGGGTGCGGGTTCCGCGGATGTCGGCCCGGACGCCCGGCTGGTCGGTGATCCGGCGTAGGGCGAACCGGGCCGCGGGAGTCCTGACCGACTCCAGGGGTGCCGGAGGCCGTACCGCATCAAGTCCGGTGCCGAAGTCCGAGAAAGAGGAGTTCGCGTCGGCGGCGGAGGCCTGGCACTCCGGTGTATCCCCGGGGCGGCGCCCGGCCGCCGGGCACATGGTCGTGCACACCGGTCACCTCGCCCCGCCGAACACCACGCGCTGGACGGGAACGCCCCGCCGCTGCCACTCGGCCGCCGCGGGCTCGACGAACCCGTTGTCCGTGTAGAGCCCGGTGATCCGGTCGGCCGGGACGAACGAACAGAGCGCGAACCGGTTGGCCTTGGAGGAGTCGAACAGCGCGTAGGTCTCCCGGCAGGCCCTGGCGAGCCGGCGTTTGGCGGCGGCTTCGTCGCTGCTCAGCTCCAGCAGCCCATGGACCGGCGACAGTGAGCGGACCCCGAAGAAGCCACGGGCGAGAGGGCCGCCGCGGACCGGGAAGTCGGCGTCCTCGCCGACCAGTGACCAGGAGGAGGTGCGCAGCACGCCACCGGTGAGGATGACCGTCGCCGTCCCGGCGAGCACCTCGGCCGCCCGCAGGCCGTTGGTCACGACCACGAGGCCCTTCCGCACGCGTAACAGTTCGGCCAGGTAGTAACAGGTCGTGCTGCAGTCCAGAGCGATGGCGTCACCGTCACGCACCAGTCGCATCGCCTCCCTGGCGATCGCGCGCTTCATCTCGGCGCGGTGGCGCAACCGCATCTCGAAGGCGCCTTCGTCACCGCAGTCCGTACGCACCGCGCCGCCGCGTATACGGCGCAGCAGCCGCTGCCGTTCGAGGGTTTCGAGATCCTTGCGGATCGTCACCGGTGAGGTCGTGAACCGGATGCTCAGGTCTGCGACCGTCACCTTGGACTGGACATCCAGCAGACGGAGAATCTCCATCTCGCGCTCGTGCGCCGCGGTGTTCGGCACCGTTCCTCCGCGTCGTCATCCTGTGGGGGAGGACAACGAAAGTGGATGAGCGCGAGAGCGTCAACGGTGTGGAACGGAAATGGCCGACACAGTGGTTTCGAATGACGCGTGATGGCTTTCGGTTACTCGGGTCAACGCAGACTTCCGAGGGGCTGCCGAATTTTGATACCGAGGTCTCCTGATGTGCGCCCTTCGCGGACTGGCCAGGAGTTTTTCATGGCGGCGGGTTACTGGCGGCTAGGCGCGGGTCGGATTTCAGTGAGTTATGGAGGCGATGACAACACTTTCATGGAAAGCGCTGTCATCCCTCTCGACATCCGACATCGGCTGTCCCATCCTGCCTACTGCGCAAGTTCCCGTCCGAGTCGCGGAACCCGGCGGTCGCGGGGCTCCGGGGCCGCCCTTTCTCCCGTCCTGCCCCCGCATTGTCGTAATTGTCATGATCGCGTCATTCTTTGTTCCTGTGACGACTACTCCACCCTGGAGGCACGATGTTCCACCGCCGCACCTTGACCTCCGCGCTGAGTGCCACGCTGCCCACGATGGCAGCGGTCGGCCTCCTTCCCCTGGGCGCGCCGACCGCCGCCCTGTCCGCACCGCCCTACGGCGACAAGAACCTCGTGTCGATGTTCGACGGGAGCACACTGGGCGGCTGGACCGCCTCGGACGCCAAGGGCTTCACAGTGCAGGGCGGCGCCCTGCACACCACCGGCAACGCCCGTGGCTGGATCTACTACGACAAGCGGCAAGTGGGGTCGTTCCGCTGGATATTCAAGGTGCGTCAGGTCGTGGGCACCGGGCACGAGCCCACGGTCCTGTTCTGGGGCACCACCAACCCGATCCGCGACGCGCTCAGCGCCGTCCAGTTCCAGCCGCCGGACGGCTACTGCTGGGATTACCGCCCGGGCAAGAACAACGGCTGTACGGGCCTCTACAAGCACTACTCCCACGCCAAGTTCGACCTGGGCGCCTGGAACCAGTGCGAGATCATCGGCAACCAGACCACCGGTGTCGTGAAGATGGCCTGCGGTACGGCGGGCGAGAAGACCACGCCGGTCATCCAGTTCACGGACAAGACCGCGGCGCGCGTCGGTCCCCTGGCGATCCAGGTCCACAACGCGGGGATCCAGGACGAGTACAAGGACCTCTACGTCGAGTCGCCGGTGACGACGAGCCCGGACGACTTCATCACCACCAAGGCCACCGGCTGAGTCCGGACCGCCCGTCCACTCCTCACAGACAGGACACCCGCATGCAGCAGAGCACCCCGCACCCCCGTCCCCGGCGGCGCACGGGTCTGGCCCTCGCGGCCGCCACCCTCCTCGTCGCCGCCCCCGCCCTCTGGGGAACCTCGGTCACCCCGGCTCGCGCCCTGGACAACGGGCTGGCCAGGACCCCGCCGATGGGCTGGAACAACTTCAATGCCTACGACCAGAACATCACGGACGCCTTGGTTCGCAAGACCGCGGACAAGATGGTCTCGTCCGGGATGAAGGACGCCGGATACGTCTACGTCAACATCGACGACTCCTGGATGGCGAGCACCCGGGACGGCAACGGCAATCTCCAGGCCGATCCCGCCAAGTTCCCCAACGGGATCAAGGCGGTCGCCGACTACGTGCATTCCAAGGGGCTGAAGCTGGGCATCTACGAGGACGCCGGCCTGCAGACCTGTGCGAAGAAGCCCGGCAGCCTCGGCCACGAGGAGGCCGACGCGAAACTCTTCGCCTCGTGGGGCGTGGACTACCTCAAGTACGACAACTGCTACGCGGGTCAAGGCTGCGCCCAGGTCAGCTGCCCCAACGGCACGAAGGTCGCGGCGAAGACCCGGTACAAGGCCATGCGGGACGCGCTGGCCGCGACGGGCCGTCCCATCGTCTTCAGCATCTGCAGCTGGGGCGAGGACGACGTGTGGGCCTGGGGCAAGGACTACGGCAACTCCTGGCGGACCACCGGCGACATCAAGGCCAACTGGAGCCGCATGCTGGAGATCTACAAGGCCAACGTCAAGCTCGCCGGCTACGCGGGCCCCGGCCACTGGAACGACCCCGACATGCTGGAGACCGGCAACGGGATGTCGGCGACCGAGGATCGCGCCTTCTTCAGCCTCTGGGCGCAGATGGCGGCCCCACTGATCTCCGGCAGCAATCTGGTCGACGCCTCGCAGACGACGCTGTCGATCCTGACCAACAAACAGGTCATCGCTGTCGACCAGGACTCACTCGGCAAGCAGAGCACACTGGTCTCCTCCGCCGACGGCCTGGACGTCCTGGCGAAGCCGCTCGCCAACGGCGATGTCTCTGTGGTGCTCTTCAACCAGAACGACACGGCGAAGTCGATCTACACCACCCTCACCGCCATAGGAAAGACCGGCTCCGGCACCCGGACGATCACCGATCTATGGACCGGCGCGAAGAGCACCACGACCGGGACCGTCAAGGCGGCCGTCCCGGCCCACGGCGCGGTGATGGTGCGGGTGAGCGGCTGAGCCTCCGGCCTTGTCAGGGGGAGACCTGGGCCGGAGACGGGCTGGAGATCCGGGGCCAGCGAAGGAGTGCCGGCACGCGAGAAGCAGACCGTCATGAACTCGACGACATCGCGTTCCCCGGGCGTCAGCACGTAATCCTGGTGATCGGGTGTGCCGGCGAGCACGCGTACCTCGCAGGAACCGCAGGTGCCCTCCCGGCAGGTGGACGGCGCGTTCGCGCCGGCGGCGTTCACCGCTTCCAGGACAGACTGTCCCGCGGCCACGGTCACCGTGCGTCGGACCGCAGGCCACCTCTCTGCAGGCGGTAGGCGAGCGGTCGCGCGTCAGCCGCGGCTCCATCTCGTGGCACTTCAAGTCGAAGGATGCCTTGATCTCGGCGGTCATCTCCCAGGCGTTCGCGAGTGCGACTGAGGAATTCAGGGCCTGGCTCTCGGGATAGGAGCCCTCGCTCTCACAGGTGTTCGACGCCCACTGGGCTCTAGTGAAGGGGGGTGCGATGCGTGTCGTTCACAGCTGCCACTCCGAGGCGTGGCGCGTGGAGCCCCTACTCCGAAGCCTACGCGGCGGGCCTCGCGGGCATGTGCCAGGCGTATTCCGACGCCCTGCGTCCGCTGCGCGACGGTTCCCCGGACGCACCGCACCCGACGGACCTTGCCAGCGCGCTGTTCGGTATGGCGCTCGGGGTCAACGCGCAGTACCACTTCGACTCCGGTCTCGACCGGGAAGCCGCGTGCGACACCATCGAGGCGCTGGCACGCTTCGGCCTGGGGGTGCGCTGAACCCCGGTCGCGCGCGGCTGCGGCACGCCGTCCGCAGCGTGCCCACGGGTGACCGTCCCGGGTGAGTGATCCGGCGCTCGGGCGTGACGGCAGGGCTTCGATCATCGTTGGGCAGACCGGGTTCGATCCCGAAGACCTCTTCCACCGCCCAGCACCCGGCCCGGTCCTCCGTTCGCACCGGCGGCGCCGGCGACGTCAGCCGGTTGGCTACCAGCGCCGCCCACCGGCTGCACACCGCCCATGAAGCGGACGTCATCGCCGTGGTCGAGAACAGCCGGATCAGCGAGTTCGGCAGCCACCACGTGGCTCTGATCACGAGAAACGGTTCTGGCTCACTTAGAAGTGGACCAGAGCCGGAACTCCTGAACAAAGCCATACCGCAGCGGCATCAAACGGCGGGAGCAGATCGTGGCCGCCGCCGCGAGGGCCTTCACCGAACACGGCTACAACGGAGCGTCCATGCGGCAGATCGCCGCGGACGTCGGAGTTTCCCCCGCCGCCCTGCTGCGGCACTTCTCGAACAAGGAGGACCTGCTCTCCGCGGTCCTGCAGTGGTGGGCGGGTGAGACCGCCGGCCTCACCCGCACGAGACACATCGGTCTTGCGGCCTTCGACCAGCTGCGGGCGGTGATGCGCTACCACACCCAGCACCGCGGCCTGCCGGAGCTGTTCATCCGGCTCACCGGCGAATCCTCCGACGAGAAGCACCCCGCGCGTCCGTTCATCCAGCAGCGTTACGCGGGTCTGCTGACGACTCTCGTTCAGCGCTTTCTCGACGCCGCCACCCACGGAGAGATCCCGCCGGCAACCGCTGAGCAGGCCGAAGGGGAGATCCGCACCTTGTTCGCCACGATGGACGGCCTGGAGATCCAGTGGCTGCTGGATCCGGCCGTGGACCTCGTCGGCGTCTTCGACCGCCACCTGGACCAGACACTGCGGTGGCGGGACGGAGCCTTCATCTAGGGCGTGTATCGGAAGTGGATCTTTAACGTGAGATGATCTTGCTTCGTGGCGCGTGGAGATCTGACGGACGCGCAATGGGCGGTACTGGAACCGCTGTTGCCGAAGGGAAAGAAGCCCGGACGGCCGCCGACGTGGGCCAGGCGGCAGCTGATCGACGGCATACGGTTCCGGGTCCGTACCGGAGTCCCGTGGCGGGACCTGCCCGCCGAGTACGGGCCATGGGGCCGGGCGTACGACTTGTTTCGTCGGTGGCAGCGGGACGGCACCTGGCATCGGATCTTCACCGCGCTCCAGGCCCGGGCTGACGCGAAAGAGCTGATCACCTGGGACATCAACATCGACTCCACCGTCGTTCGGGCCCACCAGCATGCCGCCGGGGCGAGGAAAAAGGGGAACTTCAGAAGGAGCCGCCCGGCGGCGTCGAGCCAGACGACCACGGGCTCGGGCGCTCGCGTGGCGGCCTGACCACCAAGCTGCACCTGGCCGTCGAACAAGGTCAGAAGCCCATGTCCGTCGTGATCACGGCCGGACAGCGGGGCGACTCCCCGCAGTTCGAGCCGGTCCTGAACAAGATCCGCGTCCTGCGTCTTGGCCCGGGCAGACCGCGCACCCGACCAGATCGCGTGCGCGCCGACAAGGCATACGCCTCCCGGAAGGACCGCGCTTACCTGCGGCGGCGCGGGATCCGCTGCACCATCCCGGACAAGGCCGACCAGGCACGCAACCGCAAGAAACGCGGCTCGCGCGACGGCCGGCCACCCAAGTTCGACCCGCAGGACTACAAGGCTCGGCATGCAGTCGAGTGCGGCATCAACCGTCTCAAAAGACACCGAGCCGTGGCCACGAGGTACGACAAGCTCGCGGTCCGCTACGAGGCGACCGTCCTCGTAGCGGCCATCAACGAGTGGCTGTGACCAGCCCATTCGACGAGTGAGGGGTTGGCCGAAGTCATACCGATTCGAGCAGGCCGTCGAGGATGCCCTTCTCGGCGAGGTAGAAGACGAGACCGCCCACGGGAGCGAGCACGGCGCACAGCCAGTAGCGATGCACCCCGGCGCGTACCAAGTAGACGGTCAGGAGGGCGGTGAGCAGCGCACCAACGGCCAGGAAGACGACCGCTTCTCCCCAGTAATGGAGCCCCAGCCCCAGCCCCAGCCCCTCACCCAGCACCACCATCGTGATAACCGCTGCGGCTACCGCCCGCACATCACCCCGGCCGCGTCGCACCGTCCACCCTGCCCATCCCAGCAGAGGCCCTCCGATCAGCCCCGCCAGTGACCACACAGCGGCGATTCCGAGCCCTCCGCTCCCGAAGGTGCCTCCAAGAGCGGACGCCGCGTAGTAGCCGCAGCAGGTGGCGAGCATCATCAACGCCCCGCCCCAGACGGCCAGCGACCGTGGACGGATCAGCGCACCGGCCGCGGCCGTCCAGATAATCCAGGTGGACACCGAGTTGGTCGCCTGCTCCAACAGGGGTGTCGTCCCGTGTAGCGCGTACGTTGCCCAGCCGAGCAGCAGTCCGAAGGCGGCGGTCGCGGTGAGCACGGTGACGGGGGTGTCGCGGCGAGATGCGGTCAGAGGAGTCATGCTCCCGAACTATACATGGAATGTATACGCTCGATGTATAGTAGCTGAGGGGTCCTAGACACGCGTCGATCACCCAGTCCCTGCATGACGCTCCCCCTCGCCCCCGTCCGCTCGGGGTAGCCCTGGAAGCACAATCGGCCAGGGTCGCGAACACGTATGGGGAAAGACGCGTTCTGGATGCTTGCCACCTCGTCGGGAAGGTTTCCGTCGCGGCAGCAGCCCTTCCCCACGCCGCGACCCGAACACCGCCCAAGATCCATATTCGATACACGCCCGGGACTCTGTTGGTGATGTTGGCGGGGTCATGTGGTGGCTGCGGACAGGCACAGTGCGTGGAAGCGGGTGGTGCGGCGGCGGATTCTGGGGGTGCTGGATACCCAGTCGGAGACTCGGGTGACGTTGCAGGCCAGGGCGGTGAGGACGTGCTGGACGTGGGTGCGGGCCAGGCCGCGGTAGCGGGAGCGTCGAAGGCCGTGGGCGCGGACGTTCTGCGAGAGGGTGGCCTCGATGCCGGCGCGGATCGCGTAACGGCGCTGCCATTGCTCGGTGCGCTGGTCGAGCCGGTTGTGCATCTGGATCTCGTGCAGCGGCCGAGGCAGTACGGCGATGGATCGGGGCCCGGTGGCTGATGTGGTGCACTGTGCGCGGTCTGGGCAGGCCCGGCAGTCCGCTTCCGCGAACCGGGCCTGCAGATAGGTGTGGTCCTTGATGTTCAGTTTCGTCCAGGACACGCTCGTGGCCCGCGTGGGCAGATCGCCTGCTCGTTGTCCCAGTCGATGGTGAAGGCTGCTTTGCCGAAGCCCGAACCGGCCTTGGCCTGGACGCTGTGGTCGGCGGTGACCGGGCCGAGGAGGGTGATGCCGTGAACGCGCCGGGCCCGCTCGATGCGTGCGGGTGAGATGTAGCCGGAGTCGACGACGTGCTCGGCGGGCAGCAACTGCCGTTCGGCGAGCTCGTCGTGGATGATGTCGGTCAGTTCGATGTCCTGGACGGTGGAGATGGTGGTGGCGACATGGACCACCAGTTCGGGGCGTTCTTCGTCGCAGGTTTCGGTGAAATGTGTCCGGTATCCGCTCCAGGCGGTGTCCCGTTTCACGCAGTAGTGCGCGTCGGTGTCATACGGGGAGTCGAACCGCAGCGAGGCGGGCGGGAGCGCGTGGCCGTCCCGCCAGCGCAGTAATCCGTCCGTGTCCCAGTAGTAGTGGTGGACCCAGACCTGCCGCAGAATCTCCACTTGAGGAAGAAGCCGCAGGTGCCGCAGGTGAGGCGGGTTGTGCGCGGCCCAGGCGGTGGTGAGGATCTTCTGTCCGTCCCTGCCGAACTCTTCGGCCCGGGCGGTCACGGCCGCTTTCCCGCCCGGCAGTTTGCCGATCTCCACCCGGCGCCCGTACCGCTTGGTCCACTCGGGCTCGATCAGCGGAGTCAGCCAGGCGGGGGCGGCCTCGGCCAGTTCCTCCAGCGCCGCCCGCAGCGTCTCCCCGACCAGTTCCAGGCGGCTGAGGGTGCGCACCCCGACCAGTTCCAGGCGGCTGAGGGTGCGCACCGCGGCCAGTACATGGGTGGCGTCGGTACGCTGCCGGCCCCCGGCTTGAGCAGGCCGGCCTCCACCAGGCGGTCCAGCATCACCTGCAGCAACTGGTCGGCGGCACCCTCCTGTTCGGCCAACCGGGCCCGGAACTCGCACAGCACCGAGTGGTCGAACCCCGGATCCTCCAGCTCAAGGCCGAGGGCATACTTCCAGTCGATCCTGGTGCGGACGGCGTCCGCCGCCGCACGGTCGGAGAGGTTCTCCGCGAACTGCAGCACCGACACCAGCGCCAGTTGCCCGGGGGACAGCCCCGGCTTGCCGTCGCAGGGATACAGCCCGACGAACTCGTCGTCCTCGAAGAGGACATCGAGCCGGTCCCGGATGAACATCGCCGGAGTGCCCTTCGGGCACGCCGCCCGCGCTGTCCGCACCGTCCTCACCGGAATCCGTTGGAAACTCCTCGGCCGTAACGACACTGCCCCCACACCCCAAAACCCAAGGTCACCCCGCACTCCTCCAGCGAACCATCCGGCGGCCCCACCGTCAGCGCCCCGGACAACATCACCAACAAAGTCACGGCATTGGCCCTAGAAGTGTTCTGAAGATCTTGGAATTGCGCCCGGCTTCCGGGCCTGTGCGCGCGGGTCATCGGTCTCAAGTGCCGCTCCACCTCGACCTTGCGGTGTCCATCACGAGATGTTCGATCTCGTCCTCAAGTGTTACGAATGACGCGACGGTGAGGGTTTGCCTGTACGTCAGCCGAAATCATGGCCATTGCCTCTCACCGGCGCACCGTCCCGATCGCCCGCCCGTCACAGTGCTGCGAAGCCGGGATCCCATGCCTTGAGTCACTGTGCGGTGAGGCCGGCGGTGAGTTGATTCGAGTTGATCGCCAACCTGTGCCCCGTCCGCTTGCCAGGCTCCCTGAGTGTTTCGTAGCATCGTAGTAATCGATATCTATCGGTTCTCCACGCACCCCCCCGTAGGCCCGACTCATGCCAGGAAGCCGATGCGGACCGCTGGTGCGGAATGCCTGCCGCAGTGCGGACGATCGAGGAGCCAGCCCTGAACAGTCATCGTGTCGTGGTCTTCACCCGGACCCTCGGCTATCGCCATGAGTCGATCGAGTCGGCTGTAGCGCTCCTGGTGAGGATGGGGGAGGCGCAGGGGTGGACCGTGTGCCCCACCGAGAACCCGGACGAACTCTCGTCGCTGCTGCCGGACGCAGATACGGTCGTATTCGCCTCCACCAGCGGCGAGGTCCTCACTTCTGAAGCTCGCGATCTGCTCGTCGAGCACGTCAGCCGGGGAGGCGGCTTCGCCGGCGTGCATGCCGCCGCCTGCACGGAGTACGCGTGGCCCTACTACGGCCGCCTGGTCGGTGCGCGCTTCGCCGGACATCCCCCGTACCAGCGGGGCACGGTTCTTGTAGAGGATCAGGACCACCCGGCCACCGAGCACCTGCCCCGCGTATGGGACTTCGAGGATGAGTGGTACGACTTCGACGTCAGTCCTCGGGCGCACGTCCGTGTTCTCGCATCGGCCGACGAGTCCACTTACGCCGGTGGAGGCATGGGCCACGACCATCCGCTCGCATGGTGCCACGACTCCTGCGGCGGGCGCGTCTTCTACACCGCGCTGGGGCACGCCGTGGAAGCCTATGCGGACCCGGATTTCCAGGCGCATCTGATGGGTGGGCTGCGCTACACGCTCGGCCTGGCGGGCTGACGACCGCCGTCGACCGACTGGCCCGTGTGGCAGACCGTACTTCCCGAATGGACAATCATGGTTGATGTCGTTCTCGACCCGCGACGCGTCACAGGTCGCGTGGACCCCATGGTCTTCGGCAGCTTCGTGGAGAACCTCCACCGGTGCGTCTATGGGGGGCTCTTCGACCCCGATAGCCCGGTGGCCGACGACGAAGGGTTCCGTACCGACGTCATAGCGACGGCTCGCGCGATGAAGGTCAGCAACGTGCGCTTCCCAGGCGGCTGTTTCGCGGCCTACTACCACTGGAAGGACGGCATAGGGCCGCGGGAACAGAGGCCGCGGACGCGTTATCGAGCCGATGACACGTGGCCCGCGTCCAACGCCGTCGGAACCGACGAGTTCGTGGCCTGGTGCCGCAAGGTCGGTGCCGAGCCCTATCTGTGCGTCAACATGGGGACCGGCACCGCGGAAGCGGCACGGGACTGGGTTGAGTACTGCAACGGCCGAGCGGGCAGCCGCTGGGCCGACGCCCGTATCGCTGGTGGCCACGCCGAACCCTACGGCGTGCGCTACTGGGCTCTGGGGAACGAGATCAGCGGCCCGTGGGAGCAGGGCTACACCGCCACGGCGGAGGAGTACATCCAGCGCGCCCGCGACTTCGCCATGGCGATGAAAGCGGCCGACCCCACGATCAGCCTCGTCGTCTCGGGTGCGCATTTTCCCATCGACTTCCCTCAACCGCACTGGAACCGCGACGTGCTCGCCGCGCTGTACGAGTACGCCGACTACGTATCCATGCACCACTACATCGGGCACGACTACAAGGACGACATCCGGACGCGCTACCCGTCGATGAGCACCCGCGAGGTCCACGACTTCCTGACCGAGCACATGAGGCTCCTGGAGGACGCGATAGGACTGCTCCGCGAGGACATCAAGCTCGTCAACCACAGCAGGGGAGTGGCCGTCAACCGCATCGGGATCGCTCTGGACGAGTACAACGCCTGGTACAAGACGGACGGTTCGCAGGGCGACGACCTGGTTGAGACCTACCCGTTGTCGGACGCTCTCCTGATCGGTGCCTACTTCAACATCTTCCTGCGCAACGCCGATGTGCTGCGCCTTGCCAACATGGCTCAGCTGGTGAACACGCTCCCGGCCATGGTGGTGGAGAGCGGTGGCTCAGGTGCCTTCCGGCAGGGCATCAGCTATGTGCAGGAACTGTTCGCCGCCAGCGCCGGCCTGCAGGCGATCGACGTGTGGTGCGACTCGCCCGCACGACCCGGTTCGTACTATCCGAACGTGGCGCACCTGGACGTATCCGCCAGCTACGACTCCGCCGCACGCGAGATTCAGCTCTTCGCAGTCAACCGCGACCCGGATCAGGCCTACCCCCTGAACCTGGTGTCGCCCGCCGGCGCCTTGCGCGTGCGGGAGACGGCTGTGATCGGCGGGGACTCCCTCGACGCAGCCAACTCCTTCGCCGAGCCGAGTGCCATCAGGATCGACCGTGGCCCCGTGAGCGAGGAGAGGCCGCCGGTCGTGCCCCCGGCAGCGGTCCTGCGCGTCACGCTCACGCTGGAGTGACCGCCCGGAGGTGAGGCCTGGCCGGTCCGGCCGAACTCGGGGGTGTCCTGTCCCCGGTCACCCGTCACGACGCCGCGGGCCGCCGTCACGTCGGACGGCGGCCCGCCTGTCGCCGGTGCGGTCGGCGACGTTCCGGTGCAGGGCCCGCAGGGCTGCCACCGCGGGCCTGCGAGGAGAGAACAGGCTCCGACCGTTCAGGGCCGGGCGTCTGCCGGGAGCCGGCGGCTCACACGTCCGGTTCGTCGGGGTCGGTCCTGCGATGGCCCCAGTAGCTGGTCGCCGAGTAGCGGACGGGCGCCCAGTTCGTGTCGTCGACCAGCTTGCCGCCGTACCCGTACTCGACCTGGAATCCCGACGGTGTCTTCACATAGAACGACAGCATCTCGTCGTTGGTGTGCTTGCCGAAGGTCGCCGCGACGGGCGCCGCTCCGTCCTGGACCTTGTCCCAGGCCCGTCCGACGAGGTCGAGTTCGTCGACCTCGAACATCAGGTGCCCGACGCCGCTCAGTCCGGGGAACGAGGCGAAGGCGAACGAGTGGTGGCGCTCGTTGGCATGGAGGAACGTGCCGCTGAGGCCGGGCCCGAAATCGATGAAGTCGCTCAGCCTGAAGCCGAGCAGCTCCTGGTACAGCCTGCCCTGGGCCGCGCCGTCCGCGGTGAACTGGAAGACATGGCCCATGCCGCCCGCCCCGGTGACGAACCGGGCTCCGGTGGGCGAGACGAAGCGCTCCTTCGACTCCGTCAGACCCCAGAACAGCTCAAGCCGTTGGCCCGTCGGGTCGTCGAACTCGACGAGGCCGCTCACCTGCCGGGCCCTGGCCGCGTCCTCGTCCGCCCGCTTGACGGAGTAGCCGTCGCTCTCCAGCCGGGCGGCGATCTCCTCCAGTTCCCGGGGTCCCCTCACCTCCCAGCCGAGCACGGCCACACCGTCCGTGTCGCTGTGCCGGATGTCCACGCGGTACGCCTTCGAGTCCATCCGCAGCAGCAGGCGCCCCGGAGTCTCCACGGCCGGTTCCAGGCCGAGCAGGTCGCAGGCGAACGCCCGCCAGGCGCCGAGGTCGCGTGCCTCGACGATCACATATCCAAGACCGATGACCTCGGCCATGTTCCGTCCCTTCGTGAAGTGCCGCCGTGCCGGGGCGAGTCGCCGTGATCACCGGGTGGCGACGAAGTCGCCCACGAGCCGGTTGAACTCGTCCGCGTGCTCCAGCTGCAGCCAGTGGCCGCAGCGGTTGATCAGCACCAGACGGGAGTCGGGGATCAGCGTGACCAGCCGCAGCGCGCTCTCGTAGTGCACGACCCGGTCGTCCCGGCCGTGGAAGACGAGGGTGGGGGTCTGGATCGCCGCGATCCGCTCCAGCGGGGCCTGCACGCTGCGGACGCCGGTGAGTCCGCTCGCCAGGAAGTTGGCGAGGTGGTCCGGGCGCTTGCGGGCCGCGTCCGAGCGCTGGGCGATGAGCTCGTCGGTGACGAAGGCGGCGTCGTACGTCATGATCTCGACCAGCTCGCGCATCGTCTCCGGGGACGGGTCGCGGTACCCCTTGAGCAGCACCTTGAGGCCTTCGGACGGGCCGTCGGAAGCGCCGAAGTAGGCGGGACCCGGGGATCCGGCACCCATGGTGATCAGATGTGAGATCCGGTCGGGATGCCGGACCGCGAAGGCGATGGAGGTCATACCGCCCATGGAGTTCCCGACGAACGCCGCCTTGTCGATCCCCAGCGCGTCGAGGAGCTGAAGCGCGGCTTCGACGGGGTCGCGCTCATCGGGGGTCACCGCGTCGGAGGCACCCCAGCCGGGCGTGTCGACGGCGATCACCCGGAAGCGGTCCGAGAGCACCTTCATGTTGGGGCCGAAGTTGCTCCAGCCGGTGGCACCCGGACCGCTGCCGTGCAGCATGACGATCGGGTGTCCCTCACCGGCCTCGTTGTAGTGGATCTTCCAGTTCTTGGTCTGGACCGTGCGGCTGGTTCCCTCAGCCGTCAGCGTCTGCGGCACGACAGTCTCCTTCGTCACTCGTACCCGCCGAACAGGTCCGTCGGCGTCCCTTGACCGACCGGGGACCGGGCGGGGCGATCGAGGTCAGCCTGCTGCGACGGCGAGGGGTCTGGACAGCGAGGTGTTCCACATCGCGGCACACACCGTTGTGAAGACCGGGGGAGAGGGGGCGACCGCATCCGGGGCGGGCGGGGCCGGTGATCGCTTGCGGCCACTGCTTGACACCCAACCCGTGGCGGGCGTACATGTCGAAGCGTGTAAATGGCCATTTACATGCTGGGTGTCGGCGATGGAGGCGGCAGTGATGAGCGTATTGTCCGGTGTTCGCGGCGTTGAATCGGACTCCCGGCCCCCTGGCTCCGGGCCGGGCCACTGCGCCGTCGGCCATGCCGACACCTCCGCCGCCAAGGTCCTGGTCCTGCTCGACGCCTTCAGGGGCCCGAAGGCCGTCCTCGGCGTGACGGAGCTCGCCCGGGCGGTGGGCGTCCCGAAGTCGACGGCGCACCGGCTGCTGTCGATCATGGTCGAGGCCGGCTTCGTGCGGAAGGACGGGCCCCGCTACTGCCTCACCGAGAGGCTGTTCGAGGTGGGGAACCGAGCGGGTTCCACGGCCATCCGCTCCACCGGTCTGCGGCGCCGCGCGATGCCGTACCTGACGGAGCTGTACGCGGGCACCCGGGACACCGTGCATCTGGCGACCCTGAGCGGTACGGACGTGCTCTACCTGGAGAAGCTCTTCGGTCACGAAACCGGGAGCTCGCCCACGGCGGTCGGTACGCGCCGGCCGGCGCACTCCACCGCGCTGGGCAAGGCCATGCTCGCGTACGCCGCCGACGACCAGGTCGCACGCGTCATGGACGGCCCCTTCCGCCGGTTCACCGTGCGCACGATCCACACCGCCGCCCAGCTGGAACAGCAGCTGGACCGGGTGCGCGGGGAGGGCCTGGCCCACGACGAGGGGGAACTGCGGGACGGCCTGCACTGCATCGCCGCGCCGATCCTCGATCCGGGGACCCGTACGGCGGTGGCGGCCGTCTCGGTCTGTTCCGTGCGCGCGCAGAGCCTGAAACGTCACGCCCCCCGGCTCATCGCCATGGCCCGGGAGCTCTCCCGCGCCGTCTGAAGCGGGTTCCGCGGTACCGGCCCGGTCGCCTGTGGAGCAGGACCCGTCACCCGAGGGACAGGACCCGGTGAACTGTTCCACCCCTCTGAACGGGACGGTTCGCCTGCGGGTCCGGGTGGCGCAGGCTGATCGCCGAACGAGCCGCATCGTCTCCAGTGGGAGCGGACATGATTGACCTGAGCAGCGCGGTCGACCCCGACCGGGGTTGGAACGACCCGCGGATCTACACGGATCCGGATGTGTACGAGCGGGAACTGGAGCATGTCTTCGGGCGGACCTGGCTGTTCCTCGCCCACGGGTCGCAACTGCCCAAGCCCGGCAGCTTCGTGCAGACCTACATGGGCGAGGACCCCGTGCTCGTGGTCCGGCAGCGCGACGGATCGGTGAAGGCCTTCCTCAACCAGTGCCGGCACCGGGGGATGCGGATCTGCCGCTCGGACGCGGGCACCAGCAAGGCCTTCACCTGCACCTACCACGGCTGGGCCTACGACCTCGAGGGCAACCTCGTCAACGTACCGATGGAGGACCGGGTCTACCACCACCGGATCGACCGGAGCGCCTGGGGCGCCCTCAAGGTCCCGCGCATCGCCGAGCACAAGGGGTTCTACTTCGGTACCTGGTCGGAGGAAACCCCTGAGTTCGAGGACTACCTCGGCGACATGGCCTACTACCTGGACGCCGTGGTCGACCGGTTCGACGGCGGCCTGGAACTCGTCCCGGGGACCTCCAAGTGGGTCATCGACAGCAACTGGAAGTTCGCCGCGGAGCAGTTCGCCAGCGACATGTACCACACACCGGTCTCGCACGCCTCGGCCACCATGGCCCTCACCGACGATCCCTCGGTGCGGTCCAGGTTCGCTTTCCCGGACGCTCAAGGGCGGCAGTTCAGCGGCAGCGGACACGGGTCGGGTTCCTTCGAGCGTCCGGAACCCGTCTCACCGAGCCCGGAGTACGGGCCGCGCACCTACGCGTGGCTGAAGAGCCGGGAGGAGGAGATCGTCCGGCGGATCGGGGCCGACCGGGCCCGGAGGGTCACCGGCCACAACACCGTCTTCCCGGCCTTCTCGTGGCTCGGCGCCTTCTCGACCATGCGGGTGTGGCATCCGCGCGGCCCCGGCCAGATCGAGGTCTGGGCCTGGACGTATGTGCCCAAGGACGCCCCTGCCGAGGTCAAGGCGGAGATACGCGGCATGACCCAGCGGACCTTCAGCCCCGCGGGCTCCTTCGAGACCGACGACGGCGAGAACTGGACCGAGATCCAGAAGGTGCTGCGCGGTTACAAGGCCCGGCAGAACCGGTTCCACACCGGCATGGGCCTCGGCCACGAGGAACGCGACGCCCACGGCCTTCCCGGACTGACGAACGACGTCTACGCCGAGACCGCCGCACGCGGCTTCTACCGCCGCTGGCACGACTTGGTCACCGGAAAGAGCTGGCAGCAGATCCAGGAGTCGGACCGGGCACGAGAGGCCGCCGAGGCCGCGATCCCGGAGAAGGTGTGAGCGCCATGACGACCGTCGACCACGCCCGGACGTCCCCCTCGGCGTACCGGACGACCGACCCGCAGACCCAGCACACGGTCGAGCAGTTCCTCTACGCCGAGGCCGAACTCCTCGACCGGCACCGCTACGACGAGTGGGCCGGCCTGTTCACCGACGACACCCACTACTGGCTTCCCACCCGTACCACCAAGACCCAGCGCGAACGCCACCTGGAGATCGCCGCCGAGGACGAGGCCGCCCTCATCGACGACGACAAGTACTTCCTGCTCGGCCGGGTCCGGCGCTATACCTCCGGCCTCTCCTGGGCCGAGGAGCCGCCCTCCCGCACCCGCCGGCTCATCACCAACGTCCGTGTCGCGCCGGGCGCTGAGGCCGGGGAACTCGACGTCGTCTCCAACTTCTACGTCTACCGGAGCCGCCTGGAACGCCACCAGGACTGGTTCGTCGGCGAACGCTTCGACACCCTGCGCCCCGCCGACGCCACCAGCGGCTACCCCTACCGGATCGCGGCTCGGAAGATCGTCCTGGAGCAGACCACGCTCCTCGCGCCGAGCCTCAGCATCTTCCTGTGAGCGCCATGACCCGCAACGCCCTTCCCCCGACCCTGCCCGAACTCCCCGACCGGACCTGGGTGCGCGCCTGCGCCGTGGACGAACTGGTCCCCGACGAGGGTCTCAAGCTTCCCACAGTGCCGGCGACGTCCGTCTTCTCCGCCGAGGACGAGGTCTTCTGCATCGACGACACCTGCACGCACGAGACCTACTCGCTCGCCGACGGCTGGGTCGAGGGCTGCGTCGTCGAATGCACGCTGCACATGGCCAAGTTCAGTCTCCGCACGGGTGAGGCCCTGTCACCCCCGGCCGTCCGGCCCGTGGCCACCCATCCGGTGTCCTGTGCCGAGGGCGTCGTGTTCGTCGCGCTCCCCGCGAACTACCTGGTGAAGGAGGGATGACCATGGGGCGACTCGACGACCTGTCCGTGGTGGTCACCGGAGCGGGCTCGGGTCTCGGACGCGCGATCGTCGACCGGTTCACCGCCGAGGGCGCGAGCGTCGTGGCCCTCGACCGTTCGGAGAAGAAGCTCGAAGAGCTGAAAGCCGCACATAGTGACTCGGTGATCACCGTGGCGGGCGACGTCACCCGCTACGCGGACAATCTCCGGGCCTGTCAGGCCGCCGTCGACCGGCGGGGAAGACTCGACACCTTCGTCGGCAACGCCGGCCTCTGGGACTTCGCACGGTCGCTGCCCGACACGGGGCCCGACGAACTCGCGGCGGGCTTCGACGAGCTGTTCGCGGTCAACGTGAAGGGCTATCTGCTCGGCGCCAAGGCCGCGTGGCCGGCGCTGCGCGAAACCCGGGGCTCCCTCGTGTTCACCCTGTCGAACGCGTCGTTCTACCCCCGCCACGGAGGACCGCTGTACGTCGCCGCCAAGCACGCCGGTGTCGGCCTGGTCAAGCAACTGGCCTACGAACTCGCCCCCGAGGTACGTGTCAACGCGGTCGCACCCGGCGGCATGGCCACCGACCTGCGCGGCCCCGAGTCGATGGGCCTGGCGGCGACCTCCCTGCGGGAAGCGACCTCGATCGGCGAGTCGCTCAGGCACTCCACGGCCCTGCACCTCGACATCCGGCCCGAGGACTACGTGGGCGCCTACGTCCTCCTGGCGGCCCGCGAGGAATCCCGCACCATGACGGGGGCCGTCATCGACGTGAGCAGCGTCGGGACTCCCCGACGGCCCACGGACCCGTGAGCCGGCCGGTACGACCCGACCCCCGGCAACCATCCGACCGTGCGTGACACGGCCGCCGCGGGCGCCCGCCCGCGGCGGCCCGCGCACTCCGACCGAGAGGGCCACCGTGTCCCAGACCCACCACGTAGTCATCGGCGGCGGCATCGCGGGGGTGTCGGCCGCCGTGGCGATGCGCCAGGCCGGATTCGACGGCACCGTCACCGTGGTCGACGCCGAACCGCCGCTGCCCTACGAGCGTCCACCGCTGTCGAAGGCGGAGAACGCCGAAGCCGCCCTGCGCCCCATCTTCCCCGAGGACCACTACGCGCGGCACGGGATCGAGCTGATACTCGGCACCCCGGTGCGGCGCCTCGACGGCGTACGCCGACGGGTCGAGCTGACCGGCGGGTGGGAGCTGCCCGCCGACCGGGTCCTGCTGACCACGGGTGTCTCCGCACGGCGCCTGGGCACCCCGGGGGAGGAACTGGCGAACATCCACACGCTGCGCACCGCCGCCGACGCACGGCACATCTTCGCAGGCCTGGACCGGGGCGGTCCCCTGGTGGTGGTCGGCGGCGGCTTCATCGGGCTCGAGGCCGCCGCCGTGGCCCGGACGGCGGGCATCGAGGTGACGGTCGTGGAAGCGGGCGAGCTGCCCCTGCTCGGCCCCCTGGGACCGGCGGTCGCGGAGCTGGTGACGCGCGCGCACCGGGAGCGGGGCGTGCGCGTCCTCACCGGCCGGACCGTGGCGGAGTACGCCGGGCCGGGCGCCGTACGGGAGGTCGTCCTGAGCGACGGCGAACGGCTGCCCGCCGCCCTGGTGATCGTGGGCGTCGGCGTGGTCCCGAACGACAGGCTCGCCCTGGCCGCGGGCGCCACCTGCCACGGCGGCATCGCCGTAGACGAGTTCGGCCGCACCGACCACCCCCTGCTCTGGGCCGCCGGAGACGTGGCCAGCCGGGTCCATCCCCGCACCGGCGTGCGGGAGCGTATCGAGCACTGGGACGTGGCCATGCGGCACGGCGCCGCGGTCGGCGCCTCGATGGCCGGCCGTCCCACGGCCGACGACACGCTGCCGTTCTTCTGGTCCGACCAGTACGGGAAGACGCTCCAGATGTTCGGTCGAGGACGCCCGGGGGACCGGGTCGTCCTGCGGCGCGACGCGACCCCGGACCGGTTTCTCGCCTTCTGGCTGCGCGAGGGCAGGCTCGCCGCCGTCGCGGGACTCGACGAGGCGAGGACGGTCCGTGCCGCGCGGACGATCCTCGACACGGGAGTGCCGGTCGCGCCCGAGGCGCTCGCGGACCCGTCCACCGACCTGCGGGCGCTCGCCCGCCGGCTCCCGCGTCCCGCCACGGTCCCGGCCGGGGGAACCGCGGCCGCCGGGCCGCGCACCACAGGTGTGGCAGACTGGCCCGCATGAGTTCAGCTGGTCCATCGGAGACGACACGGCCGGCTCGTTCGAAGGGACGCGACGCACAGCGCGCCAAGGACTCGGCCGCGACGCGCAAGGACATCCTGCGGGCCGCGTCACGGCGGTTTGCCGAACGCGGCTACGCCCATGTGACCCTCCAGGAGATCGCGGACGACGCCGGTGTGACACCGGCACTGGTCAACCGGTACTTCGTCTCCAAACGCGCCCTGTTCGAGCTCGTGGCCCAGTCCCAGTTCACCGTCGGCCCCCGCTGGACCGACGCGGCCGAGTTCGCGAACCTGACCATGGACTACTGGCGGGACTCCGACTGGAGGACACCCGCGCTCGCCCTCGTCCGGTCCATCGACCTGGACGGCGGGACCCTGCTGAGCCGGGAGCTGGAACGCAGGGTCCGCGAGCCCTGGCGATCCAGCCTCGAAGGCGACGACGAGGTGGAGGCGAAGGTCCGCCTGATCGAGTCCCTGTTCATGGGCGTCGGCCTTTTCGGCCTCGGCACTCTCCTGGACGAGGGCGCGGAGGGGAACCAGGACGGCCTCTCCCCGGAGGTCGCCGAGGCGATGAGGCGTCGGATCACGCGGATGCTGGAGGCGTGCCTGGGTGACTGACGGCTGTCACGCCCCGCTTCTCCCTCACCTGGCGGCCCGTCGTGCGGCTGCGTGGCGGGCATCCGCGCCGACGTGCCGTCTGACGGAACACGCCCGGGTGCCGGACGGCCACCGGGCGTAGATCTGGTCGGAACCGGGTCCTGCCGGATCCCGGGGAAACCGTCCGGAGAGAAGACAGCATCATGGACCTCATGCGAGCCGCTCGCCTGCACATCCCCACCCACACCCTGACCGTCGAGGCGGTGCCCAGGCCGACGCCCGGGCCCGGCCAGGTACTGATCGAGGTCGGAGCGGCCGGAGTGTGCATGTCCGACGTCCACTTCATCGACGGTTCCCTGGGCCGACCCCCGCACCTCCGGGGTGACGTCGTCACGATCGGACACGAGGTCGCGGGCACGATCGTCGAACTCGGCCCGGGCGTCTCCGAGTTCGGCGTCGGCCAGCGGGTCGTCCTGCAGGCCGGGGACATCAAGGACGGACAGATGCACACGCGCGGGGTGGACTTCGACGGCGGCTGGGCCGAGTACGCCCTGGCGAGCGTGGAGTCCGTGTTCGTCCTGCCCGACTCGATCCCGTTCGAGCAGGCGGCGATCATCCCGGACGCCGTGTCCACCCCGTGGGACGCGATCCTCCGTACCGCCGGTGTCCGGCCGGGTGAGGCCGTGGGCGTCTGGGGTGTGGGCGGGCTGGGGGCCCACGCCGTGCAGCTGCTGCGGGCCGTCGGAGCCTTTCCGATCGTCGCGGTCGACCCGGTCCCGGCCGCGCGCCGGCGGGCCCTGGACCTGGGCGCGGATCTCGCCCTGGACTCTGCCGACCCGGCGTTCAGGGAGCAGGTCCTGGCCGTCACCAAGGGCCGGGCGCTGAGCGTCGCCTTCGACTTCGCGGGCGTCACCCCCGTGCACGAACAGGCGCTGGCCGTGCTCGCGTCCGAGGGTCGGCTGATCCTGGTGGGACTGTCCGGGCGCCCCCTCGTCGTGCAGGACAGCACCACCTTCAGCTACTTGAAGCACGAGATCCGCGGCCACTTCGGCAGCGCGCTCGACTCCGTGCCACAGCTCGTGGACCTGGTGGCGAGCGGGCGCCTGGACTTCTCCCGATCCATCACCGACGTGCTGCCGCTGGAGGAGGCAGGCGTCGCCGTCCGACGCCTGCACACCAAGGAAGGCGATCCCCTCAGGCTGATCCTCAAGCCCTGACGGACCCGCGCGGCGGCGTCCCCGGAGCCCGGGCACCAGGTGCCGTCGCCGAAGGACCGTGGGCCGGGCCGACGGGCCGTCCGGCGTTGCCTGGCCGGGTAGCCGCGGATGTCCGTGATGGACGACGTCGGCGCCGGGGGCGGAAGCTGTGGGGCGCGGACCTCCGGTCCAGATGCCCGTGGTTGCCCGACTCAGGTCCTCCCGGAGCGCGCGGGGCGCTGTCCCCGGGCCCTGCGCACGCCGCGCCGTTCGTGAGCGTGGTCAACGGGACCCGGCGGCCGGCATGCGCCGCCCGCGGGCCAGGACGCTGCTGGGGGTGACTCCGAACGCCTGCTTGAAGACCCGGCTGAAGTGCGCCGTGTCGTTGAAACCCCATTGGAATGCCACGTCCGTGACCGTGGCGTTGCCGGCGCCGCGGACCAGTTGCCGGTAGCAGACCCTGAGCCGCCGTTCCCGGATCGAGCGGCCCACGGTCGTGCCGGTCCCGGCGAAGGCCAGATGCAGGGTGCGGACGGACACGTCGAGGGCTTCGGCGATCGACGAGGCGGACAGTCCGGGGTCGTCCAGGTGCTCCTCCACGTACCGGCGCGTCCGGACGAGCAGCGCCGCCCTCGCACCGGGGGAGGGCGACGGCTCCACGGCGGGGGCGAGCGCCGCGTCCAGGGTGTCGAAGAGGCTCTGGCAGGCGAAGGCGAGGCCGACGTCCGACAGGTGTTCCAACTCGCGGACCACGGCCCGCAACTGCGCGCCGGCGATCGCGGCCAGACCCGCGCCGGCACCGGCTGGCACGACACCGCTCGCCCGCGCGGCGGCCTCCGCGAGCCCCTGCGGAACGCGCTCACGGGGCAGCAGCAGGGACAGCTCGTGGTGCGGCTCGACGGCCTCGAAGCCGTGGGCCAGGTCACTGTCCCACAACAGCAGCTCATCGGGCCCGACAGCCATCTGGCTGCCCGCGTAGCGGCACATGACCCGGCCACTGAGGTTGAACAGCACACCCACGAGCGGCTCGCCGCCGCCTGGGGCGACGTCGTCCGCCCGCCGGCCGGCGAAGCGACCGCCCCGGAACTCGGCGACGGTCAGACCGTCCAGCCGCCGGTAGCGGACCTCGGCCCGGAACGGCTCCCGCTCCGGAAAGGTCAGCGCCCACGCGAGGTGGAGCTCGGGCATCTTCTCGGACCATGCGTCCGAGGCGCGACCGCGCGCCAGACCGTCGGTCGACCACCTACCCGTACCGGTCATCCCGGACCCTCCGTGTGCCGCACGTCGCTGACCCCCGTGCCCCTTCATTGTGCAGTCCATTCCAGCCAGACGTGGGCGGCAAGGGGCCGTGCCGTCAGACGGACCGGGCGGCAGAGGAGCTGCGTTGACGAACAACCCGGCTTGCGCTCTGGGACAAGCGCCGCCGCCGTTCGTTGCACAGAGTTCTCCTCACCGTCATCCGCGCCGAGCCCGCCCCCGACAGGGACCTCGGCCCATCAGGGAAGGACCAGCGGTGAACGCAAAGCGCCCGGTCGTCATCTACGGAGCCAGCGGTTCCACCGGCCGTCTGGTGGCCGAATACCTCCGTGAGTACAGCATCCCCTTCGTGGCCGCGGGCCGGAACAAGGACCGGGTGCAGGAGGTCATGAGCAAGGTTCCCGGCATCGAGACCGCGGACTACGAGATCGCCGAGGTGGACGGCTCGGTCGAGTCGCTGACCCGGCTCTTCGAAGGCCGCCGTGTGGTGTGCAACGTCGTGGGCCCGTTCCTGCGCTACGCTCCTGCGGTCGTGGAGGCGGCGCTGCGCGCGGGCTGTCACTACCTCGACACCGCGGGTGAGCAGAGCCACATGCTGAGCCTGCTCGACGAGTGGGGCCCGAAGTTCGCCGAAGCCGGTCTCGTGGCCTCGACGGCGGTGTCCATCCAGTACGCGCTCCACGACATCGCGGCCCGCATCTGCCTGGAGACGCCGGGCGTGGACACCCTGGAACTCGGTTCCTACGCCAACGCCATCCCGACCGTCGGCTCCACCCAGTCGATCTTCGACGTGATCCGCGCGCAGGCGCACTACCTGGAGGACGGCCGGCTCAGGAAGTACGACGGCGTCGTCGTGCAGGACCTGGTGGTGCCCGGCTCGGGGTACGTGGTCACCGGCACGAACTGGGGCGGCACCGCGATGCCGGTGTTCTTCCGCGACGACCGCAGGGTCCGCAACTGCCGCATGTTCGTCGCGATGCACAACCAGGACATCTGGAGGCGGGTCGTCGACCTGGAGCGGCTGTTCAAGGTCTCCCTGCAGTGGCTGCCGGAGGAGACGCTGTACCCGGTGCTGGACCGGATGGCCGCCGGCATGACAGCGGACAGCCCGCCGCGCGAGAACCGGCAGATCCAGCGGTCCGTCGACTGGTGCACCGCCCGGGGCAACACGGCCACCGCCCGGGTCGTCATCCACAGCAGCACCGGCTACCAGATGACCGGTCTCATGCAGGCGTACACGGCCATGCGGCTGCTCGGCTCCACCCACAACGGAACCGGGTTCCGCTCGCCCGCCGAGCTGGTCGGGCACCGCGAGCTGATGGGCGCGCTGGAGTCGTACGGGTTCGCCCGGATCACGGAAGAGAGCGCGGCGTGAGCCCGCTCGAACCGGTGTGGATCGCCGGTGTCGGCATGACACCGTTCGGGGTGCGGCGCGACGCCTCGGTCAAGGACCTGACCCGGGACGCGGTGACCGAAGCGCTCAAGGACGCGGGTGCCGCACCGGGCGACGTGCAGGCGGCCTACTTCGGCAACACCTGCCAGTCCGTGCTGGAGGGCCAGCTTGTCGTGCCCGGCCAGATGGCGCTGCGCGCGATGGGCTTCGAGCGCATCCCCGTCGTCAACGTCGAGAACGCCTGCGCCACCGGCGCGACGGCACTGCACCAGGCGGTGCTGCACGTCCGCTCCGGAGCGGCGGACGTCGTGCTGGCCGTCGGCGTGGAGAAGACGAACGTCGACGACAAGAAGAAGATGCTGGGCCTGTTCGACGGCGGCGTCGACGTCCACGACCCCGAGGGGGTGCGGGCGGTGCTCCGCGAACTCGGCGGCGACAGCGCGGCCGACGAGTCGGTGCCGCGCAGCAGGTTCATGGACATCTACGGTGCCCTCGCCCGGTCGCACATGTCGGCCTTCGGCACCACCAGGCGGCAGCTCGCGCTCATCGCCGAGAAGAACCACGCCCACGCCGTCGACAACCCGCTGGCGCACTTCCGCAAGGCCATGACGGCCGACGAGATCCTCGCGGCCCGTACGGTCACCGAACCCCTGACGGTCCCGATGTGCGCGCCGCTGACGGACGGCGCCGCCGCGGCCCTGGTCTGCAACGAGGCCGGGCTGCGCCGTCTCGCTGCCACCCGCCCCATCCGCGTCCTCGCCTCGGTCCTCGCGACCGGCACCGCGCGCGCCCTGTCCGACTGGGAGAACTCGGTCAGCGCGCTCGCGGCCCGCACGGCGTACGAGCAGGCCGGTGTCGGACCGCAGGACGTGTCCGTCGCCGAGGTCCACGACGCGTCGGCGTTCGGCGAACTGCTGCAGACGGAACTGCTGGGCTTCTGCCCGATCGGATCGGGCGGGGAACTCGCCGAGTCCGGAGCCACGACGCTCGGTGGCGGCATCCCCGTCAACCCGTCCGGCGGCCTGGAGTCCAAGGGGCACCCCATGGGCGCCTCCGGCCTCGCCCAGGTCTTCGAACTCGTGCAACAGCTTCGCGGCGAGAGCGGGGCCCGGCAGGTCCCCGACGCGCGCATCGCCCTCGCGGAGAACGGCGGCGGCATGTACGGCGGTGAGGAAGCCGTCGCCGCGATCACCGTCCTCAGCGCCTGACCTCCCGTCACCCCACTTCCGATGGAGCCGTCATGACCTACAACACGCTCGCCCTCCGGCGCGAAGGCCGCATCCTCCACGTCGACCTCGACAACCCGCCCCTCAACCTCATGACCATCGAGATGGTCGGCGAGCTCTTCGACCTCGCCGGAAAACTGGTCTTCGACCAGGAGACCTCCGTGGTGGTCCTGGGCAGCGCCAACCCCGACTTCTTCGTCGCGCACTTCGACCTCGACGACATGTTCCGCGCCATGAACGACCCGGACGTGCCGCAGAGCAAGTACGACGACATCAACGTGCTCCAGGCGCTCACCACCCTGTGGGAGGCGCTGCCGCAGGTGACCGTCGGCCTGGTCGACGGCGTCTGCCGTGGCGGCGGCCTGGAGTTCCTGCTCGCCACCCACATGCGCTTCGCCACCCCCGGGAGCAGGTTCTGCTTCCCCGAGGCGAGCGGTGGCTTCCTGCCCACGGGCGGCGGCACCACACGGCTCGCGCTCCAGATCGGTCCGGCCCGGGCCCGCGAAGTCCTGCTGTCCGCACGGGACTTCGACGGAGCGGAGGCCGCGGCGTACGGCATCGTCAACCGCGCCCTGCCCGCCGACGGCATACGCGGCTACGTCGACGACCTCGCCCGGCGCCTCGCGGCCCGCTCCGCCGGGTCCGTGGCGTCCGTCAACCAGGTCTTCGCGAAGGTCTACAACAGCGCGGTCGACGCCCAGTTCGCCGGCTTCGCCGTCGAGAACGAGGCCATGCGGACGCTGCTCGCGATCCCCGCGGTCCAGGAGCACCTGGCGAAACTGGCCGGACTCCAGGACGTCGAGCACGAACTGGACCTGCCGGAGACGATCGCGGGCGTCCTTTCGGCCGCCGCGGCGAAGTAGAGGAGCCGGACGATGACCGAGCGGACACAGACCCCGTCCGGGGTACGGCCCGGCCTGCCGCATGTCGAACTGAGCGGCTTCGAACCGCCCCTCGCCGACGACGAGCGGGCCGTCCAGCAGGCCATGCACCGGTTCGCCCGCGAGGTGATGCGCCCGGCGGGGGTGGCACTGGACAGGCTGAGCGCGGAGGAGACGGTCGCCCCGGACTCGCCGTACTGGCAGTTCCTCAAGACCGTGGCGGCGTCCGGCATCGAGTTCGACGCCTCCGCCGACGACGTACCGCCCGCCGCCCTGGCGCGCCTGCAGGCCATCGCCGTCGAGGAACTCGGCTGGGGCGACGCGGGGCTCGCCGTCTCGCTCGGCGCCGGCGCCTTCCCGGGGATGATGGCCGCCCGCGCGGGCAACCAGGAACTCGTCGGCCTGTGCGAGGGCCGTCTCGGCTGCTGGATCGGCACCCAGCCCGACCGCGGTTCCGACGGCCTGAGCCTCTACCCGGCCGAGCGGCACGCCCGCGCCCCCCAGGGCAACAAGGGCAACCTGACCGCCCGGGTGTCCGGCGGCGAGATCGTGGTCAACGGGCAGAGCTCGGCATGGGTCTCCAACGGCCCGGTCGCCCAGGTCGGCCTGCTCACCATCGCCGCCGACTACGGCGAGGGCTTCTTCGACGAGGAGGGCCACCCGCGCGGCGTCGAGGTCATCGTCCCCCTGGACCTGCCCGGGGTGAGCCGGGGCAGGCCGCTGGAGAAGCTCGGCAAGCGCGCCCTGCCGCAGGGCGAGGTGTACTTCGACGACGTCAGGGTCCCGCTCCGCTTCGCCCTGTCCGCGGGCGACGGCTACTGGCCCGGACACGCCGCCACCTGGTCCTCGGCCGGTGTCGCCATGGGGCAGATCATGACGGGCCTGGCCCGGGCCGCCTTCGAACACGCCCTGGAGTACTGCCACGAACGGCGTCAGGGCGGCGCCCCGCTCGCCGACCACCAGCTGGTCCAGTACCGGCTGGGCGGCATGGCCCGGAAGGTGGAGACCATGCGGGCCGTCTCCCGGCGGGCCACCGACTACACCTTCCTGTCCCCCCGCAAGCACCCCTACTACACGGCCGGTTCCAAGGTCACCTGCACCGACCTCGCGTTCGAGGTCGCCGACGAGGCCCTCCAGCTGTTCGGCGGCTACGGACTGACCCGCGAGTACCCGGTGGAGAAGCTCTTCCGCGACGCGCGGGCCGCCCGCATCGAGGACGGCGAGAACCACCTGCTGTCCATGAAGTTCGGCCATCTGACCTCCCTCCTGCACCGCGCGGGCTGGGCACGGCCCTGAGCGGCGCGAAAACGAGAGGAAACACCATGGCAGTGACCGACTTCTTCGACCGCGGCTGGCGGGCCGACCCGGACGGGGTGGCCTTCGTCGCGGGCGAGCGCTCGTACACCTACCGGGAGATCGGCGAGATCTCGTGCCGGGTGGCGAACGCGCTGCTGGAGCGGGACATCCCCCCGGAGACCAAGGGCGCGGTCCTGGCCGGGAACGACCCGGTCGCGTGGGCGTGTGTGCTCGGGATGTGGCGGGCCGGTCTGGCCTGGGTACCGGTCAACCCGGCCAATCCGCCGGAGGAGATCCACCGCCTCCTGGAGGGGTTCGACTGCGAGGTGCTGTTCTGCCACGAGCAGTTCCTGCCGCTCGTCGGGAAGCTCCGGCCCGAACTGGAGCAGCTGAGCACCGTCGTGTCGCTCGGCGCGGACCCGGTCATGGCCTCCACCGCCGGTGCCATCACCCTGGAGGAGTTCCTCCGCGACGCGTCCGGCGACCTCCCGGAGCACATTCCCGACCCGTCGTCCGTGGCCGGTGTCATGCCGACCGGCGGCACGACGGGAGCGCCGAAGGGCGTCATGAACACCCACCGCGGCCTCGGGGTGAGCGCCGTGCAGCAGATGCTGGCCGCGCCCTACGCGCCGGGCGAGCGCGTCGTGAACCTCGTGGCCGCGCCCATGACCCACACCGCGGGCACCCTCACCCTCCCGTGCACGGCCCGCGGCGGAACCGTCGTGGTGATGAGCCGCCCCGACCCGGTCGCCCTGGTCGACCTGATCGAGCGGCACCGCGTCACGGAACTCTTCCTGCCGCCGACCGTGATCTACCGCCTGCTGGAGATGCCGGGGATCGAGCGGCGGGACTTCTCCTCGCTCAAGTACCTCATGTACGGCTCCGCACCCATGTCCACGGAGAAGCTGCGCCGGGCCATCGAGGTGTTCGGCCCGGTGATGTTCCAGGGCTACGGCCAGACGGAGGCGCCGTCGGCGATCGCGTTCCTCCGCCCCGAGGAGCATTTCCGTGACGGGGAGATCGCCGACGACGCGCGGTTGTCGGCGGCCGGCCGGCCCGGCCCGCTGACGCGGGTGGAGATCCTCGACGCGACCGGCAGGATCCTTCAGGCCGGAGAGACCGGTGAGATCTGTGTGCGCGGCGATCTGGTGATGAAGGGGTACTACAAGGCCCCGGACCGGACCGCCGAGACGATCGTCGACGGCTGGCTGCACACCGGCGACGTCGGTCACCTCGACCCGGAGGGTTTCCTGCACATCACCGACCGCAAGAAGGACATGATCATCTCGGGTGGGTTCAACGTCTACCCGAGTGAGGTGGAGCAGGTCGTCTGGGCACATCCGGCGGTGCAGGACTGCGCCGTGATCGGCACACCGCACCCCGACTGGGGCGAGGCCGTCACCGCCGTGGTCGAGCGCAACGAGGGCGCCGAGGTGACCGAGGACGAGCTCATCGCGTACTGCCGACCCCGGCTCGGCGGCATCCGCACGCCCAAGTCGGTGGTCTTCGTCGACCGGCTGCCCCGCAGCGCCAACGGCAAGGTGCTGAAGAAGGACGTACGGGAACCGTTCTGGCGCGCTCACCGACGTGCCATCTGACGACGCCAGGGCAACGACCCGGCGACGGGGGAACCGGCCCCACCCCCGGAACACCGAGGCAAAGGAGTTCTGAGCGGACGTTCACGTTGTCCTCAGCCAGGCCGTCTACCGTCGCGATCGTGGCAACGTTCCAAGATCGGGCGGACGGGGCGGCCGTGGCCCTCTCCGAACTCTATTCCAGCATCGTCGGCCTGGCGGAAGGCTCGTGCAAGCTGCCCCTCCGGGTCGCACGCGACCTCGAAGAACGCTTCATCCGCGACGGCTGGCCCGTCGGCAGGGTGTACGGGAACGAGTCGGATCTCGCGGCGGGTTTCGGTGTGGGACGTGATGTGGCACGGGAGGCCGTACGCATTCTCCAGGCGCGGGGGTCCGTCCGGACGCTGCGGGGCCGCCGGGGCGGAGTCGCGCTCTCCCGGCCCCGTGGCGCGCAACTGGCGGACGCGGTCGCCGACCACGCCTACCTGACCGGTACGACCGCGGTGGAGATCCTTGAGGCGTGGGCAGCGGTCCACGCCGCCGCGGTCCGGCTGCTGTCCGGACAACCGGGTGACGCGTGGACCGGCGCCGAGCCGGCGACCGGCTCCGAGGCGGCGGCGTGGCTGCGGGAGTGGGCCGCGGGTCTGATCGAACGGAGTGGCAACGCCACGCTCGCCTGCCTGGCACGGCTGTTGATCCCGTTGCTTCCGCCGGCCCGCGGGACCGGGTCGGTGGAGCGGGTCGCCGAACGGGCCAAGCGGATCCAGGACGATCTGCGGGAGGGGCGGACCCGTACAGCCGTGCGTGAGACGCGCGGCCTGTTTCTGGACACGGAGAAGCACAACCTGTCCGTGGCCCAGCGCACCAATGGACCGGGCGCGGTCCCGCCGTCACCGTCGTCGAGCGTGAACGCCATGACCGCGCTGGACGTGGTCCACACCCTGATGCGGCAGGTCACCCCGGCCGAATGGAGCCGCGGCGTGCGGCTCGGCCATGAGGCGGAGCTGTGCGATCGGCTGTTCGCCGACCGGAGCGTGATCCGGCAGGCGGCCCGCATCATGGAGGACGAGGGCACGGCCGTCACGCTGCCCGGGCGCGGCGGTGGCCTGGTGACGCGGCGGCCGGACTCCGTCTCCCTGAGCCGTCGGCTCTGCGCCGTCCTCGCGTCGGGCGAGGCGGAGCTGCCGGACACCGAGCGAGCGCTGCAGGCCCTGATGGTGGAGATGGTCACGCTCGCCGCGAGCAACCGCAGGTCCGAGGACGAGACGCTGATCGACTCGCTCCACGCGCGGTTGCGGCAATTGCGCCGCGCCGGCCCGCTGGCCGCGATCCAGCCGGTCGAGCGGCTGCTTTACCAACTGGCGCACAACGACCTTCTCCTGGTGTTCGTCGACGGGCTGAAGGCCTACCTGACGTGGAGCATGGCCGAAGAGGCGTCGGTTCCCTCCTGGATCATGGAGGTGTACGCCGAGACCACCGGCGCAGTCCTCCACGCCGTGGCACGCAACGACGTGGAGGAGGCGGAACTGCGGCAGGAGGAGAAGCAGGAACGCCTTGAGCGATGTCGGCGACTTTTCCTGGAGGGACAGCACTCAAGCCGTGCCGCTAGCTCCTAGTGCAGGTCACGGGTACGTCGACGGTCGTCTTGCCGCTGGCGTCCTTCTCCGTGAAGTGGTTCACGAACTTGTTGTCGCTCTTCTTCTCCCACACGTTCACCGCACTCGTACCGTCGGAGGCGAACGAGGTCTTCATGGTCATCCGGTTGCCCTGCCAGCCCGACGAGGAGGCCACCTCGTAGAAGGCCGTGCTGTCCCGCCAGAACCAGATCCACTGCTTGGTCCGGGAGTTGTAGGTGAGGCTGATCGTGGTGTCGATGGCGTTGCCGCCGACACCGCTCGGCGGCTTGAGGACGTCGTGGGCGGTGAGGTAGGCGCCGTTGAGCTCCTTGTCCCATGTCATCGTGTCGGTGACCGTGGAGCCGTAGAGCTGCTGCGAACAGGTCCACGAACCACCCTGCAGGAATTTCCACGACGAGAAGTCGGGCAGCTTTTTCGCTGTCGACATCCCGGGTGCCGCACTGCCCGTCGGCTTGCCGGTGGGCATGGCACCCGTGGGCATGGCACCGGTGGGAGCGGCCGCCGGTGAACTGCTCTGCTCCGCCGCGTTCTGCGACTGCGATGAGCTGCCGCAGGCGGACAGCCCGAGCGAGGCGGCGGCGAGGACGGCGAGCGCCGCACTTCTCTTCATGGCGGTGGCGTCCCTTCGAAAGGCCGCACGACGCGGCCGGATCTGGTGACCCGGAATTTGGATGATTTGATTCCGGTTCCACAGACCCTAGGCAGACCCCCTTGCCCAAACCAGACGGCGCATTTCACAGGTCACTCTCAGGCGGGAGGGGTGCCCCTCCGGTCCGGGGCGGCGGAAACCGGGGGAGCCCGGATGGGCCGACGCACCCCGGCGCGACTCAGCTCTTGGGCGACTCCTGGTTGTACAGGTGCATGACGCCGAAGGCCGGCGGTTCGCCTGGCACCGTGGAAGGCTGTATAGCCCCCGGGGGCTCGCTTTGTGGACGTCCTGGACAGCCGATGCGGTGAAGCTCGTGTTCAGGTCCTGCGCGGAGGAACCGGTGGGCTGGTGCTGGATCGCGTTCAGGGGCCACTTGCCGGAGAAGAGCTGCTGTGCGATGTCCATGGTGTGACTGGAGATCTGCAGGTTGACGCCGACCTTGTGCAGCCGGCCAGCGATGGCCTGCGCGAGTTCGTCGGTACTGGGGACGCCGAGGACTTTGATCGTGAAGCCCTTCGCATAACCTGGCACGGCCAGTAGTTTCCGCGCCTTGGCGGGGTCGTACGGACAGGTCTTCTGGAGCGCGTCGACGGAACCGCCTGAGCCTGACCCCGGTAGACGGCCTTCACTGTCTCCTCGCGGTTGATCGCGTAGTTCGCTGCCGCACGCGGACGTCGGCGAGCGGTCACTTGGCGCCCTGCTGGTCGTTGAGGAAGAATCCGGTGAAACCCGAGACGCTACTCACGGTCTTGACCACCGTGTTCGACTGCTGGTGGCACACTGGCGACCTCGGCTGTCTCCGAGCCCAGTGCCCCCCGTTCGCCGACACCCTGAGCAACGCCCACCCTGCGGGTGCGCTGCGTGCCGCGGCGGACATGGCCCGGAGTCTCGGTGAAACACGAGAGGAGAACTCGACCCGCTCCGCGACGCGATCAACACGCTGCTCCGCAACCCCTCCACGCCTGCACGGCAGCAGCGCGACCGACCTGACCGACGTCACACTCGATGGCACGCCGGCATTCGGCACAGGCACCAGCCTCTGCCATCCTCGGTCCGCCCCGCCCACCGCGGCGCTGTCGAAGTACGTCCTCGGCGTGCCTCCCCGAAGTCCACGGTGCGGCAGCCAGGCACGGCCACGGTCCCCGAAAAGGGGCGGCCGGGCTATACCTGCACGCTGGGCAGGGGGAGGGGGAACACCATGTCATGACGTCCCGCTGAGCAGATCACGGCCCAGGCCGCCTCCCCGCCCGGGCCGTCGGGTCGTTGTCGGCAGCGGTCGCCTCACGGTCGATCACGTGGACCGCTGCTGGTCTTCCGGGTGGACCCGGGCGCATCCGGAAACGGGAACGGAGGGCGCCGTGCAGCGCATGCGCGGAGGGCGGCATGCCTGGTCAGTTCCTGATCGCCGCCAGGACGATCGCCTCAAGCTGTTCTGCGACGTCGTCCAATGGCTGAGCGCTGCGCCTGGCGCGACACATCGCGACGGTTCCCTCGACGGCGGCGACGATCAGCGTCGAGAGCTGGGCCGCTTGCCGCGGTTCGACCCCGTGTGTTCGCAGCGAGTCGGCCAGCAGACTTTCCCATGTGGTGAAGACATCTGCGGCGGCAGCGAGGGCGGGGGGCGTCTCGTCGTCGACGGGCGGTTCTTCGATGGAGACGGCGAGGACCGGGCAGCCGGCCTGGAAGCCGCTGTCCACGACGATCCTGCGCCACACGGCAAGGAACCCCCGCAGCCCGGCGACCGGCCCTGCCTCCAGCGCCTTGCGCAGGCTCCGGGCGGTCCACTCTCCCGTGTGGCGGACGGCCTCCATGGCCAGCTGCTGCTTCCCGTCGGGGAAATAGTGGTACGTAGAACCCAGCGGCGCACCGGTGTACTTGGCCGTCTCCCGGATGCTGGTCGCGTTCAGGCCGCGCCGACCGATCATATCGGCCGCGCCGGCCACGATCTGCTCACGCACCGTCGGGCTGGGCTTCATGTACGCGGTCCTTCGGGCTCGGTTGCCTATAACGTTCGTCATACCATAGCGTGGCCTCGTCTATAGCGACTGTCATAGCGGCCGTCGAAGACAAGCGTTGTCCGTGTTGTCCCACCGGCCGGTCCGCCGGGCCGCTCCGCAGGCTCGTCCTCCGGCCGGGACGACGACTGAAAATCTCTTCACGCAGTCTCTCCAGGAGCACCGAGAATTCCGATGCGCATTCCCCTCACCGATCCGCCGCCCAGTGACGCCGATACCGGTCCTGCTCGACTGGCTGCCAGGGAACTGGACCACCAGAAGGCGGCCATCACCCGCCTCGGTGACGAACTCCGCAGTCTGGTGGAGGCCACCGTGCGTACGGCCGCAACCCCCGACACCCTTCATCGGGTGGCGGATGCCGTCCGTCAGGTCACGTCCCAGCTGGCTGGACGGCGGCGGATGCGGGCGGAGATCCCCGAGGTGGACGAGTTTCCCGGTGGCGTGCGCATGTACAGCCCGGTGACCGGAGCCGGGAGCCCGGTGGCTCCGCCGGTGCGCGTCACGCCGACCGCCGACGGGCTGATGGGCCGGTGCACACTCGGTGTCGCCCACGAGGGTCCGCCCGGATACGGCCATGGCGGCATGAGCGCCATGCTTCTGGACGAACTCATGGGCCGCGCCTGTGCGGCCCAAGGGACGCCCGGCATGACGGTCTCTCTCGAACTCCGCTATCGCAGGCCTGTCCCGCTGGAGACACCGCTGCGGATCGTCGCGCGTGTCTCCGGTACGGACAACCGCAAGATCTCCGTGACCGGCTCGATCACCACCGAGGCGGACCCCGTCACGGACCTGGTCAACGCGGATGCTGTTTTCGTCGTACCCGATCCACACCGCGCACGCGCACTGTTCCCCGACCTGTAGGTCGGAACGCAGGGGCGCGGGCTGTGCCCGTTCAGGGTATGAGTACCTGCGTTCGTGCGACTCATTCGGCCTCTCGGTTTGATTCCCCGATCTTCACTCGTCGAGAGTGAGCGGTCGATATCCGGTTCCCTCGCCCGTGGTGCGAACGGCATTCGGTCCACGCGGGCTCGACGATATGGTTGGTGTATACAGATGGAGATTCGGGCCGCTGCGATTCGTGGTATCGATCGTCTGATTGACGATCTCGGTGGCGATGGAGCGGGGCTGTTGGCTGAGTTCGGTGTCTCGCCGTGTGATCTGGATTCTGATCAGGGACTGTTGGCGGCGGTGACGGCCGGGCGGATCCTGCGCGGTGCCACGAAGAAATTAGGCTGCCCGGACTTCGGGTTGCGTCTGGCGGCGTATCAGGACATGTCGATGCTCGGCCCGCTGGCCATCGCCGTCGGGAACTGCGACACGGTCGGAGAAGGGCTGGACTGTGCGTCACGGTTCCTGTTCGTGCACAACCAGGGAATTCGTCTCTCTCGTGAGGATGATCCCGAACGCTATGCGGGTGTGGGAGCCGTCGAGTATCGGATGCTGCACCCAGATATTCCTTATGAGCCACAGACGATAGACGCGGGCCTAGGGCTGCTGCACCGCAATCTCATCACGATGAGTGGGGGATATGAGCTAATCGCGGTGTATATGCCGCACCCCCCGCTTGCCGAAGAATCGGTGTACACCGAATTCTTCGGTGCACCGGTGCGTTTCAACGCAGGCCGAGCTCTTTTGCGCGTACCGAAAACCCTCTTCGCTCAGCCGATGTCCACCCCGGTCAATCCCGAGCTTCGGCGCATGGTCGTGGAATACCTCGAGGCGCATTACACCGACCCCCGTGAGAGCGTCGCGAGCGAGGTGCGGTCGGCGGTCAGCCGTGCGCTGGGCACGGTCCCCGCGCGGATCGACACGGTCTCGGAGTGGCTGCACATGCATCCACGTACGTTGCAGCGGCGTCTGGCGGAGGAGAGCACGTCCTTCCAGGAGATCCTCGACGACGTGCGCAAGACGGCGGTACACCGACTGCTGACGAAGACTGATATGCCGTTCTCTCAAGTGGCGTCCCTGGTGGAGATCGCCGGACAGGCCTCGCTCACTCGTGCGGTGCGCCGTTGGTTCGGCAGGACACCGACTCAGGTGCGCCGTGACGCCAGGAAAACCTCCAGGTCACACGGTGTCGTGCAGGGTTAAAAACTTGTCGCCCGGAGGCAAGTAACGTCTTCGGAGCAGCTCCACACTCAGGTGCCATGACCAGTTCCCCAGCCCCCGCCTCACTGCCCGGCCATGTCGACATTCTGATCGTCGGCGCGGGGATCTCCGGTATCGACGCCGCCTACCGGGTGCAGTCGCAGTGTCCCGACCGGTCGTACGCCGTGCTGGAGGCCCGCGAGTCCTTCGGTGGGACCTGGGACCTGTTCCGGTATCCGGGGGTTCGGGCCGACTCCGACATCTACACGCTCAGTTTTCCGTTCCAGCCGTGGACCGGCGAGAACTCCATGGCGGACGGGGCCGAGATCCTCGACTACCTGCGGCGCACCGTGGAACGGTTTGGGATCGATCGCCACATCCGATGTGCCACCAAGGTGATCGCGGCGGACTGGTCGGGCGAGACGGCCCGCTGGAGCGTGACGATCGAGCGGAGCGGCGGCGAGGACGGCCCCCGGCGATCCGTCGTGACCTGCTCGTTCCTCTATCTGTGCACCGGCTACTACGACTACGAGCGTGGCCACGACCCGCAGTTCCCGGGCATCGAGTCCTTTGCCGGTACGGTGGTCCATCCGCAGTTCTGGCCCGAGAGGCTCGACCACGCGGGCAAGCGTGTCGTCGTGATCGGGAGCGGGGCGACCGCGATCACCGTGGTTCCCGCGATGGCACGCGACGCGGCGAAAGTGACCATGCTGCAGCGCACACCGACCTGGATCAGCGTGCTGCCTCGCCGGGACCGCTTCGCCGCCAAGGTACGGCGGCGGCTGCCCGCCAGGCTGGCCCACCGCGTCATCCGCGCGCGCAACGCCGCCTATTCCAACGCCTTCTATCACTACTGCCGACGGTTCCCGGACCGAGCCAGGACCCTGCTCACCACCGCCGCCGCACGGCGGATCGGCGAGGACGCCGTACGTGAGCACTTCACCCCGTCATACGCGCCGTGGGACCAGAGGGTGTGCATCACGGCCGACGCGGACCTGTTCAAGGCGATCAAGCGCGGACAGGTCGAGGTGGTCACCAATCACATCGAGGGCTTCGTCCCCGAAGGGATTCAACTGCGGTCGGGCAGGGTGCTGCCGGCCGACATCGTGGTGACCGCGACCGGGCTGCGCATGCTGGCGTTCGGTCATATCGAGGTGAGCGTCGACGGCGTGGCCGTAGACCCTGCGCGTCACCTGCTGTGGCGGGGCACCATGCTGAGCGGCGTCCCGAACCTCGCGCTCTGCTTCGGTTACGTCAACTTGTCCTGGACCATGCGGGCGGACCTCACGGCGCGTCTGGTGTGCCGGGTCCTCCACCACATGCGGCGCTCCGGCCTCGCCGCGGTGGCCCCGCCCGCCGAACCCGGCGTGCGCGAGGAGCCCCTGATCGACCTGGCGGCCGGCTACGTGCAGCGGGGCGTCCAGAGTTTCCCCCGGCAGGGCCACCGCCCCCCGTGGCGGATGCATCAGACCTACCTGCTGGACGCCGCCGACATCGCGCGCGCCAACCTCCGTCGCGAATTGCGCGCCGTGCCCGGTGCGTCGGTGCGCACGGCCGACGACGACATCCGCCTGGGAAGCTGACATGACGGACCTGGATCTCGTACCGGACCTGGACGGAGTCTGCGACCCACGGTTCGCGGAACTCGCCGCCCGGCTGGCCCGGAACCTCAGCTCGGGCAAGGACCTCGGCGCGTCGATCGCGGTCACGGTCGACGGGGAGCCGGTGGTCGACCTGTGGGGCGGCTGGGCCGACCAGGGCCGTACGGTGCCGTGGCGGCGCGACACGATCACGAACGTCTGGTCGTGCACGAAGACGATCACCTCCCTGGCCGCGCTGCTGCTGGTCGACAGGGGACTGCTCGACGTCGACGCTCCGGTGGCCCGGTACTGGCCCGAATTCGCCGCGCTCGGCAAGGAGGGGGTGCTGGTCCGGCATGTGCTGTCGCACACCTCCGGCGTCTCGGGGTGGGACCGGCCGGTGACCATCACGGACATCCTCGACGTACCGGCGTCCACGGCCAGGCTGGCCAGGCAGGCACCGTGGTGGCCACCGGGCACGGCGTCCGGATATCACCTGCTCAACTACGGCCATCTGGTGGGGGAGTTGGTCCGGCGGACCGACGGGCGCAGTCTGGGCCGGTTCCTCGCCGAGGAGATCGCGGGTCCGCTCGGCGCCGACTTCCACATCGGCCTGCCGGACTCCGAGTTCGGCAGGGTCGCCGATGTCGTCCCGCCGCCGTCGCGATCGAGCGATCTCGCCGGCGCGGATCCGAACGGTGTGGCGGTGAAGACCCTCACCGGACCCCTGGGTGGTGCGGACGAGTCGTGGCGCCCCGAGTGGCGCCGAGCCGAGATCGGCGCCGCGAGCGGTCACGGCAACGCCCGATCGCTCGCCCGGATCCATTCCGTCATCGCCTGCGGTGGCACGCTGGACGGCGTACGGCTGCTGTCGCCGCGGAACATCGACCTGATCTTCCGCCAGCAGTCCGACGGAACGGACCTGGTGCTCGGGGTGCCGCTCCGGTTCGGCATCGGGTTCGGGCTCCCGTCACCGGCGGTGCCGTATCTCCCGCCGGGACGGATCTGCTTCTGGACGGGCTGGGGCGGATCGGTGGTCGTGATCGACACCGAACGCCGTGCCACGATCTCGTACGTCATGAACCGCATGGGCGCCGGGCTGCTCGGCAGCGATCGTACGACCGAGTACGTCAGGGCCGCGTTCGCGGCCCTGGAATGAAGGCGCGCCGATGACTTTCACCGGCATCCATGCCGACGTGGAGGTGCCTGAGATAGGGGTCCGTGTCTCTCTGTCCATGGCTCTGGAGTGCGACGACCTTGGCCTGGTCGCCCTGGCGACGCGAGGCATCAACCCCGGCGACGCGGGGGCGCTGCTGTGTGCGAATGATCTGGCATCTGCGGTGGCTCTCCTCGGGATCCCGTGCGTCGCCGCCACCGTGACCACGGCGCGCACCCCGCTGACGGTGACCGCCCTGAAGCCGACGGCCGCCGCAGCGCTGGACACGTACCGGGCTCGGTGCGGGCGCGGCGCCGCTGTTGGGTGCCGGGCGGACACCCGCGCTCGCGCTGGAACAGGCGCCCGACCGGTTCGACCAGGCGGGGCGGGTGGCCGTGCCGCCCTACCGCTCGGGCACCACCAGCGTGCCGAAGGGCGTGATGACGGCCGTCCTCCCGTTCTTCCGTATCTACGACATGGCGGCGGTGCTGAACCCGACGGTGGCCGCACGCGGCCGCCTGCTCATGAGCGCCGTACCCCCTGGAAGAAGAGCGGGGCACGACGCTCGCCCGGCAGGTGGTCGCTGCCCAGCACGGTCAACAGGACCGTCCATCCCCTGCCTGGGCAATCCCCAGGGCACTCGTCGTCACAGGTGACCCCATGCGGAGCGCCTGACGTGCGATCGAGATGCGTCGCCGCGCATGGTCGCGCCATGGAAGAAGGTGTGGGCCGGCGAACTCGTGGCTGCGATCACCGAGTCGTCGGCGGGCAAAGATCGGCCGCAGGCAACTGCGGATCACTCGGGCGCTGTGAACAGCAGAGTCCTCCGTCTGACATAGTTATAACGAGTGTTATATTCCTGAGAGGGGTCACCCCATGACCGATCCGGTAGTCCTGGTCGCGACGATCGTCGCCAAGCCGGGCCAGGAGGAGCTGGTCGAGAAGACGTTGAAGTCGGCGGTGCCCATGGTGCACGCCGAGCCCGGATGTCTGCGCTACGCGCTGCACCGCAAGGCCGGCGCCACCGATGAGTTCGTCCTGATCGAGAAGTGGGCCTCGCAGGAGGCGCTGGGTGAGCACATGAAGGGCGCCGCGATGCGGGAGCTCGGCACCACCCTGGCTCAGGCACTGGCCCGCCCCCTGGACGTGGTCTTCCTGGAAGCCGTCGTCGTCGGTGACCTCGACGCCGGCGCCGTCTGACCGAAAGAGGAGTTTCTCCCATGAAGAGCTTGATGTTCGTTGCTCCCGGACAACTGCGCTTCGACGAGGTCGATGCCCCCACCATCGTGGACGGCTCGGATGCGCTTGTGCGTCCGCTCGCGGCCACGACGTGCGATCTCGACCACCATGTCATCGCAGACAAGACACCGTTCTCCGGCTTCGGACCGTTCCCGCTCGGCCACGAATGCGTGGGCACGGTGGTAGAGGTCGGCCCCGACTGCACGGACGTCGCGGTCGGGGACGTCGTCGGCGTCGCCTGGCACATCGCGTGCGGCACCTGTGCGCAGTGCCGACTCGGACACACCGCCCGCTGTCTCCTGCACGGCGACGCTCAGTACGGGCTTCCGGTGAACGGGGCCTGGGGCGGGACCTTCGACGAGCTCATCCGCGTTCCCTACGCGGACTTCAATCTGGCCAAGCTGCCTGTAGGGGTGGACCCCGTGCATCTGGCCTCGATCGGCGACAACTTCGCGCTTGGCTGGGAGACGGTGATGCCGACCGTCGCCGGGATCACCGATCCCAAGATCGCGGTCTTCGGCGGAACCGGGTCCATCGGCCTCTACTGCGTCGATGTCGCGGTCCACTGCGCGGGCGCACGTACCGTCTACTACGACGACGACCCGGTCAGGATGAAGGTCGCCCAGCGGCTCGGTGCCGAGGTTCGGGACGTCAACGGTAAGCGGGAGAAGGACTTCCACCTCGCGGTGGACGCCAGCTGCGACCCCGAGCGACTGCGCAAGGCGTTGCTGTCGGTCATGCCCGAGGGATACGTCAACAGCGTCGGGATCTATTTCGACGAAGTCCAGCTTCCCCTGCTTTCCCTCTATCAGCGTGGAGTCCACTTCCACAACGGTAAGGGGCATGCGCGACCGAACATGACACCGACGCTGGAAGCGGTGGCCGCCGGCACGCTCCACCCCGAGCTGGTCACCAGCGGGACCTACGGCTGGGACGAGATCCCAGAAGTCCTGACCTCCGGTCACGCCGGCCACAAGCCGATCTTCGTCCTTGGGGACTGAGAGACCGAAGCCGGGCCCGCGGTGGTGGAGGGCAGACCTGCTCCCCACAGCCACGGGCCGACCCGCCGCGCGGACCTGATCTGCCGAATCCTTCGGAAGAATCAGCGGGTGTAGAGGAGGGTGCCGAAACCCGGATGGTCGCACTGGAAGGCGGCGCCCTCCGGGCGGAGCCGGGCAGCGGCCTGGGAGGTGTAGCCTGCCCAGCCGCCGAGTCGCTTCACGTAGTGGTTGTGGCCCATCTCGTAGATGGGCCGGAACTCTCCGCGGTTCTCGCTGGAGATGGTGTTGTACGTGACCTTGCAGCCGCCCCAGGGCGTGAAGTCGACGTTGTTGCCGAGGCTATAGCTGGCCTTGTACTCGAATCCGGACAGCAGCCTCTTGTCGGCCGCGCCGTACAGGTCGAGGCCCTGGATCCAGGCGGTCTCGCAGACCTCCGCGAGGGCGCCGAGGATCAGCTGGGTGTGCTGCTGGTCGCGGCCGCTCTCGGTGCACTGTCCAGTGGAGTTGATCATGCGGCCCAGGGAGCAGCAGTTGTTCGTGTAGAAGGCGTTGTAGGCGGCGTTGAAGACCGTGAGGTTGTCGCAGAACACGCCGATCTGGAACATGCCGCGCAGACACATCAAGCCCCAGCCGCTGTCGTCGTAGCCCTCGATGACCGGCACGAAGACGTCCTCGAACATCGCGACGGTCCGGGCGATCTGGGACGAGGTCCAGCTGCCGGAAGGTGCCGTGTAGTGCATGATCTCTGCGGCGGCCGCCAGCTTGGCCCCGTAGATCCCGCCAGCCAGCTCGGCCTCGCTGCCGTTGATCAGAGTGAGGGTCGTGGACCAGCCCTTTATGATCTGGAGGGCTTTGGTGGCGTGCGCCGTGTCGCCGGTGATCACCCACATCAGGGCGTTCTGGTAGGCGGCGTTGGCGTCGCTCCACAGCGCGTCGTTGCCGCCGTAGCCAGAACTGCCACGGCTCACCGTCGCGTAGGGACCGGCCATCGAGTACGACGACGAGGAGTAGCCGCTGGCCGCGAGCTGCTGGTAGCCCGCGTACCAGGGGGCCGTGCCGGCGCCGACCCTGCTCTTGATCCTGGCGAGGTCGGAGCTGTTGTGCAGGATGCCAGGGTGGGTGAACGACGTCAGCGGTGCGGTGACCGCGCTCGCCCGGCCGGCTGTACTCAGGACGGCCGGTCCCGCCAGTGCGCCCAGCCCGGCACCGGCGACCGTCAGCTTGAGGAACTTCCGACGGGCATGGCCTCTGCCCGGGCCGTCGCTGCTGTTGGCGTCGTCCGTGCGGTAGTCCTCTCGCATTCCGTGAACCGTCTCCGAACTGGGGGGGGAGGGGAGGGCGGATCCCCGCGGGGATCCACGGGAACCCGCGCGGTCCGGTGGGGGCGGGCCGCGCGGGTCGGTTCCTTGCTCAGTCGCAGGTGTCGCGGCGGTGCTTGGCGTAGAGCACCACGGTGGTCAGCGGCGGGACCGTGATCGGCCGCCCGAGGGCGACCGGGCGGCCGGTCCGCAGGTTGATCCCCGAGCCGTTGCCCGGCAGGCGGTGGGTGATGGTCTGGTCGCTGGTGGTGTTCATGACGACGATGTAGCCGGCGTACTCCAGGACGTAGAACGGCGCCTTGCCGACCAGTACCTTCTCCACACCCAGTGTGGTGGTGCCCAGGCCGGGGTCGACGTCGTCCGGGACGGGGGCGAGGTAGAAGGTCTGTCCGGCCATCGCCTGGTGCAGGGTGGGCCCGGAGTAGGTCCAGCCACCGGCCGGGATGGTGGAGGTGTTGCCCGAGTCGTTGATGGCGAAGTCCCAGCAGACCCAGTCCTGGACGGTGTAGGTGTCCGCGTTCGCCTTGTCGAAGACGGAGGTCTCCCGGATGGTGGCCGAGTTCTCCGAGTCCGGGGTGACGAGGTGGACGCGGGCCAGGTCGTTCACGCCCTGCCGGGCCCGGTAGTACAGCGAGGAGTAGAGGATCTCCTTGCCGCGCTTGATGGCGATGCACGCGTTGACCTCGTCGGTGAAGACGAAGTCCGGCTGGTCCCAGCCGCCCGGCATACGGCTGCTGGACGACGCCTGGCGCTGGAAGGCGGGCAGGTGCTTGGAGATGAACTTGAACGCGCTCAGACCGACGCGCTGGTAGAGGCTGGTGCTGGTCAGCAGCGCCAGCTGGGGCGCGAACTGGCCGTCGGCGACCATCTGCTGGCTCCAGCCGACGAGGTCGGAGTCACCGAAGACGGCGGTCGCCGAGATCGGGGTGTCGTCCCAGCTGGTGCGCTCGGTGTAGACGATGTCACCGGGGAAGGGCTCGTTGCGCCAGCCGATCTGCGTCTCGATGCGGAAGGTCTGGTTGCCGTCCGCGTCCAGAGCCGGGTAGCGGAACCAGGAACGGGACTTCGCCATCTCGATCATGCGGTTCTTGAGCTTGGTGTCCTCGTAACCGCCCTTGCCCTCGCTGACCGACTCGTACATGCGGGCCAGCATGCCCGAGGTCTCGCCGTAGTCGGCGACGTAACCCAGCTCACGGGAGAGTCCCTTGGGCGTGATCACCCGGTAGTCCGAACCCAGTGTCCAGGCAGGGTTGCCGTCCTGGTCCTCGGGGCCGCGCCACGGGACCAGGCCGACGCACTCGTACAGCCAGCGCATGGCCTCGTCCTCGTCCCAGGCGTCGCCCGGGGAGAGCAGCTTCAGGCCGCGGTTGCACTCGTAGATACCGAGCGCGGTGAACATCGCCTGGTTGCTGTAGTGGCGCTGGTGCTGCCGCCAGTAGTCGCGGCTGGAGAGCAGCATGTCCTTGTAGGCGTCCCGGCGGGCCACCGGCGCCTTCGCGGCCGGCTGCGGCGCGGTGATCTGGAGGTCGTCGAAGTGGGCGCTGTCGCCGCCGCTGGTGACGATCCAGAACTGGTACTGGGTGGCGCCGGAAGGGACGGTGACGGTCTTGGAGATCTGCTGCCAGTCGGTGATGCCGGACGCGACGTGGTACTCGGAGGTGCCGGACACGTAGGCGTTCTTGCTGTCCCAGAACTGCACGCTCACCCGGGGCGAGGTGGCCGTGCCGTTCGTCTTCGCCCACACCGAGAATGTCAGGTCGCCGGAGGCGGTGGCGCCCTTCCCGGTGGGCGAGACCAGCATGGAGCCGCCGTTGGAGGTGATGCTGAGCGAGGCCGCTCCGGAGCGGGCCACGGAGGTGTCGCGGGCGTAGGAGCCGTTGCTCGCCCAGCCGGGGCTGGTCCAGCCGCTGGGGGTCGCGTCGCCGTTCTCGAAGCCGAGGTTGCCCAGGGTGGCGGTGGTGATCGACGGGTCGGGCGCGGTGATCTCGATGTCGTCGAAGTAGGCGCTGTCACCGCCACTGGTGACCAGCCAGAAGTCGTACTGGGTGGTGCCGGAGGGGACGGTGACGGTCTTGGTGATCTGCTGCCAGTCGGTGGTGCCGGCGGCGACGTGGTACTCGGACGTGCCGCTGACGTGGTTGCCGTTGGCGTCGTAGAACTGCACGCTCACGCGGGGGTTGGTGACGGAGCCGTCGGTCTTGGCCCAGACCGAGAAGGTGAGGTCGCCCTGGCCGGTCAGCGCCTTGCTGGAGGGGGCGAGCAGCATGTTGCCGCCGTTGGAGGCGAGCTTCACGGAGGCCGTTCCGGAGCGGAAGACCGAGGTGTCGCGGGAGAAGCTGCCGTTGCTCGCCCAGCCGGGGCTGGTCCACCCGTACGGGGTGTCGCCGCCGCCCTCGAAGCCCAGGTTCTTCAGCGCGGTCGCCCCGGAGGTGACGTTGCGGTCCAGGGCGTCCTGGAGGTCGTCCCAGCCGGTGAACAGCGCGACGCCCACCCGGCCGAAGCCCTCCCACTGCTGGCCGGAGGCGGTCAGCACGGTGCTGTCCTTCTTCCAGGACAGGTACTGGCTGTCGATGGACTGGCAGACCAGCTCCAGGGCGTCCTTGTTCTGGTAGGCGGGGGAGTCCGACCAGTAGTAGCCGCGCAGCAGGGTCTCGTAGCCCCAGGGGTCCATGCCGGAGCCCGAGGTGCCGTACAGCAGCGAGCCCTGGTCCTTGAGGACGCGCTTGCGGACCGCGGCTATCTGCGTGTCGTCGGTGCTGGTCCGGGTGGTGGTGGCACCGGCCGAGCCGAACTCGTCGTCGTCCGCGGGCGTGAAGTGCGGTGCGGTGTGGGTGTAGGCGCGGTACAGCCCCCGGGACGGCTTGGTCATGTTGTGGTAGAAGGAGTTGGCGTCGCCGTAGGGCCAGATCCGGCCCATGGCGCGGATCTCGATCTCCAGCGTCTCCTTGCCGCGGGTCGCGCCGAGCGGGAGCGGCAGGGTGTGGCAGAAGAACCGGCCGGGCAGCCGGGGCGCCACGTCGATCATGTCGATGTTGTCGACGACGCACTGGTCGAACCAGCCCAGGACCTTGCCGTCCAGGAACAGCTGCAGCCGCCAGGCGTCGTCGCCGGTGTCCGCGTAGTCGCCGCCCCAGAACTTGACGGAGACGTAGTTCGCGCTCTGCGGGTCCACGTCGAGCGTGAACTTGGTGGTGCCGCCCCACCAGTCCGCCGGGTCCAGCGGGTTGAGCACCCGGGCGGACTGGCCGAGCTGACCGTCGACGACGTCGGAGTGCGTGGCGCTCAGCGCGTGCGCCGTCTCGGAGGAGGTGTCGCCGAACACGACGGTGTCGAGGACGGAACCGGACCGGCCGGCCGGGTCCGGCTGCGGCGCCGCAGCCGCCTCGGCGGGTACCCACCACTGGGCGCTGACCGCTGCCGCGCCGGCGATCGCGCCGGCCCTTCTCAGGATCGAGCGGCGGCTCATGTCGTTCATCTTGATCTCCTGTCCCGTGGAGTCTGCTCATGAAGGGGTGTCACCACGGCTGCCCGGCGGGGAGGGACGGGCAGCCGTGGGCAAGCGGAGCCGGGAGCGGGGTCAGACCTCCCGGAGGAGGACCACGCTCCACGGCGTCAGGTCTTCGTCGAACACGAACCGGCCCTCGTCGTCGGCACTACGGACGACCAGGCCGACCTCGTGTCCCGCCTTGCGCAGCTGCGCCACGTGGTCGCGGGACAGCGGCTCCGGCGAGCCGAGCCCGGCCCAGGCGGCCATGGCGTTGCCATGGGCGGCGTCCAGGATCTCGACGGTGACGCTCGCGCCGGGGCGCAGACCGGTGAGCTCGGCCCGCAGCCGGCGCGGAGCACCGGTGGCCAGCAGGCCTTCGACCGTCTCCCGTCCGCCGAACGAGCCCGGCGGCGCCAGCCACACCTCCGGCGGGTAGTGGTAGGCGAGCACCGAAAGGGCACCCGTGGCGCTGTCCCGGGTCGCCACCGCGCCCTCGGTGCGCTCCAGGAGCTGGTCGCCCAGCTGGTGCATCATCCGGTAGGCGTGGAAGACCGGCTTCGGGACGCCCTGGTAGTTGATCATCCCGAAGCCGCCGTGAAAGGCGGTGTCGCCCGCCCCCTGCTCCTCGAACACGTCGGTGAAGGTCCAGTAGGCGAGGGAGTCCGTGAGCCCGATGGACTCCAGGTTGGCCTTCACGACGAAGGTCGCGGCCGGCAGGTGGTCGTGGGTGTGATCGCGGGATGACGGGCTGGAGTTCCACTCGGTGAGGTGGATCTCGGCCCGGGGGAAGGGGCTCGCCTCGACGATCCGGCGCAGGGTGAGCAGGTCACGGGTGGTGGCGTCGGCCGCCCTCGTGTACTGCTGCGTGGTGCCGTGGCCGTCCAGTGCCCAGTCCGTGGGGTACGGGTGGCAGGAGACGAAGTCCACGGGCACGGCGTTCTCGTGGCAGTACGCCAGGAACTCCGCCACCCACACCGGCCGCCAGTCCAGCGCGTCGAGATCCTCCGCCTGCGCGACCACGGCGTGCTGGGACGTGTCCTCGTGCTCACCGGCGAACCGGCCGTCGGGGACGAAGTTGCTGGTGGCCGGGCCGCCCACGCGCAGCTCCGGATCCACCTCCTTCAACGTCCGCGCGGTGACCGCGTACAGCTCGAAGTACTCGCTGCGCGAACCCCGGAAGAAGGGGCCGAGGTTGGGCTCGTTCCACACCTCGAAGTACCAGGCGCGCACCTCGTCGATCCCGTAGCGGGCGATCCAGTGCTCGGTCAGGGCGCGGATCAGGTCCGCCCACTCCGTCAGGTCGGTGGGCGGGGCGCCGTTGGCCTTCCACCAGAAGGTGGTGCCCTTCTCGCGGGCCAGGTCCGGCGGAGAGAAGGCGAACTCCACGAAGGGCCGGACCCCGGTGTCCAGGATCCGGTCGAAGAGGTCGTCGACGTACTGGAAGTTGTGGATGACGCGGCCGGTCTCGGGGTCGCGCCGGTGGACGAACATGTCGTCGTGGAGCAGGCCGTGGAAGCGGACATAGCGGAAGCCGGCCGCCGAGGCCACGGTGCTCAGGTGCTCCAGCCAGGTCGCCCGCAGTCCCTCGGCCGCCCGGCCGGCGCCCACGCAGGTGCTCCAGAAGTGGGCCAGGGGTGTGCCGGGAGCGGCGGTGTCGGCGGTGATGGCGATGGCCGGCGGGGTCATGGAGCTTCTCCGTTGGTCTCGGCCCAGTCCTGGATGAGCCTGATGGTTCGGTCCTGGTGTTCTTCGTGCAGGTAGTGGCCGGTCGCCGGCCAGTGGTCGACGCGGGAACCGGGCACGCGGAGGGTGGTGCGTTCCCACGCGGCGAAGGGAGCCGAGCTCCACACGGTGAGCGCGGGCTGGGTGCGCCGGCGCAGCAGGGCCTCGGTCTCCGGGCGCAGGCCGGTCGCGCCGGGATCGAGGTACATGCCCGCGTAGGCCTGCGCGATGACGTGACCGGGGGTGCCCAGCATGGTCCTGACGTGCGCCGTCCGCAGGCCCAAGGGCGAGTGCGCGGTGAAGGCCCCCGACACGAATGCGGCCGCGGCGGCCGCGCCCCGGTCCCGGTAGACCGCCAGGTTGTGCCGCATCGAGTCCCGTTCGTCCTCGGGCGCTCCGTGGGCCGGGTCCAGGGTGATGACCGACCGCACGGTGTGCGGGTGGTGGACGGCGAGCAGGTTCACGACCTGCCCGCCCATCGAGTGCCCGACCGCGACCACCGGGCCCGCGTCGAGTGCGGTGAGGAGGGCGGCCAGGTCATGGGCCATCTCGGCCGGGGTGTTGCCGGCGTGCGGGACCGGGGAGCGGCCGTGTCCGCGCAGGTCGGGCACGATCGTCCGGAAACCCTCGGCGTTCAGGGCCTCGGCGTGCGGTGACCACTCCCGGCCGTCGCCGCCCCAGCCGTGTACGAGGAGTACCGCGGCGGAGTGCGTCGCTCCGGCTCCGGAATCGGTGTGGAAGAGGCGGGCAGCCGGCACGGGTTCTCCTCGTCGATGTCGGTGAGAGGTGCACCGGAGGCGCGCCCACGGTGGGAAGGACGACGGGGACGCGGAGTCCCTGGTCCGCCGGGCCGTGGCTCCGGGGGAGCGGAGCCACGGCCCTCGGCCGGCCGGTCACCGTGGCGGTTTCGCTACTTCTTGTCGGCCTTGGCGTAGGCGTCATCGAGCTTCTTCAGCGCGCCCTGGGCGTCCAGCTCGCCGCCGAGCATCTCCTGCAGCGCGGTGAGGTGCGCGGCCTGCACGGTCGCGTCCGGCCACGACTGGTCGGGGGCGGTGGTCAGACGGCCGTTCTTCTGGGCGGTCAGGATCGGCTTGAGCACGTCGGTGGCGTGGAAGCTGCTGTCCGCCGGCAGCGCGTTGCCCGAGCCGGTCGCGGTGGAGACCAGGGAGACGCCCTGCGGCGAGGCGATGAAGTCGAGGAGCTTCTGGGCCAGGCCGGGGTTCTTGGCCTTGGCGTTGATCGCGTACGCCGAACCGATGCCGCCCACCTGGTAGGTGTCGGCGGCGTTGTCGGTGGCGGGCAGGGCGAACAGGCCGAACTGGGTTCCGCTGGGCGCCTTCTGCTTCAGCGCCGCCTCGGCGTTGGTCGCGATGACGACCGCGACGGAGTCGCCCTTGGCGACCCGGCTGATGGACTCGTCGTAGCTGGTCCCGTTGGGGCTGCTCTGGAAACAGCCCTTCTTGATCATCTCCTGGAACTCCTCCAGGCCCTTCTTCCATCCGGAGTCGGCGAACGTGGTCTTGCCCGCGGCCTGCTCCGTGCCGAAGTTGGGGTCGGGGCCGTAGACGAGGCTCGACGTGAGGGCGTAGGTGTACATCTGCGTGGTCCAGGACTCCTTGGCGCCCACCGAGAACGCCGACTTGCCCTTGGCCTTCGCCTTGGCGCACAGGTTCAGGACATCGCTGAAGGTCTGCGGCTCGCCGACGCCGAGATCGGCGAGCGCCTGCTTGTTGTACAGGGCGCCGATGCCGGTGACGGTGACGGGCGCGCCGTAGACCTTGCCGTCGACGGACATGGCCGACTTGTTGGCCGCGGTGAGGTCCTTGGTCCAGCTGCTGCCGGAGACGTCCTTCAGGAGGTGCTGCTTGGACAGTTCCTGGATGCTGAGGGAGTTTCCGCCCGCCGGCCAGACGCGGATGACGTCGGGCGCGGTGCCCGCCGTCAGCTGGGTGCGCACCTGGGTCATGATGGCGCCCGCGGCGGGGACGGACAGCTTCACCTTGATCTTCGGGTACTTCTTCTCGAAGGCCGCGATCAGGCCTGTCACGTCCGCCTTGGTGTCGGTGACCATGGTCACCGTGCCCTCGTCGGTGCTGGTGTTGGTGGCGCCGGAGCCGCTTCCGCAGGCGGTGAGGGTGCCCGCGGGGACGAGGGCGAGGGCGGCCACGGCCGTGAGGGATCTTGCCTTGTTCACAACTACTCCTTGCTGAGTGCCGGGGCAGGGGAGCCGGCGGAGGAGGACCACGGGGTCAGCCCTTCAGGCCGCCCGCGAAGCCCTGGATGATGTACTTCTGGAGGAAGAGGTAGGCGACGAGCACCGGAATCACGCTCACGACGAGACCGGCGAAGACCATCGGCCACTGCGAGACGTACTGGCCGACGAAGCTGTACAGCGCGACCGGGGCGGTCTGGCTGTCGGTGCCGGACAGGAACAGCAGCGGGGCGAAGAAGTCGTTCCAGATACCGATGGCGTTGAGGATGACGACCGTGCCGGTGACCGGGCGCAGCAACGGGAAGACGACGCTGACGAAAGCCCGCAGCGGGCCACAGCCGTCCATGACGGCGGCTTCCTCGTACTCGATGGGCAGCGCCCGGAGGAAACCGGTGTACAGGAAGACGGAGAACGGGAAGGTCAGCCCCGCGTAGTAGACGATCAGGGACCACGGGGTGCCGAGCAGGCCCAGGTCGCGGATGTTGGTGTAGAGCGGCAGCAGGGCGAGCTGCATCGGGAGGATCAGCCCGGCGGCGATGCCGTAGAAGGTGAGCCGTGACCAGGCTCGTGTCACCCGGGCCAGGGGGTAGGAGGCCAGGGCCGCGATGGGGATCAGGATGAGCAGGCTTCCCGCGGTGATCAGGAAGCTGTTCCAGAGGGCGGGGCCGAGGGCCGCGGTGTGCCAGGCGTCCGCGTAGTTGGAGAGGTGGAGGTGCAGGGTCGGCGTCAGCAGACCCGAGGTGGCGTTGGCCGGTTTGAGCGAGATGTTGACCAGCGCGTAGAGCGGGACAAGGAAGAGCAGGGCGGTCAGGACGAGGACCGCTTCCAGCAGACCGGTCCGCCAGGTGTAGCGAGCGATCACGAGGACCTCCCGGCCCGGTTGAGGAACGTGTACTGCAGACCGGAGATCACCATCACGAACACGGTCAGGACCAGGGCCAGGGCGACGCTGTAGGAGAACTGGCCGAGGTTGAAGGCGTCCTTGTAGATGAGGGTGGAGATGGTGTCGGTGGCGTTGCCCGGTCCGCCTCCGGTCATCACCATCACGACGTCGAACTGCTTGAGCGCGCTGATGACGGTCAGGGAGACGTTGACGGTGAGCGCCGGGAACAGGAAGGGGCGGACCACGTACCAGAACCTGCGGAAGGCGCCGGCGCCGTCGAGGTGCGCGGCCTCCAGCACGTCCTGGGGAACGCTCTGCAGTCCGGCCAGGAAGATCGACATCGTGATGCCGGTGTGCTGCCAGATGAGGACCGCGCAGACCGACCAGAGGGCCAGCTGGGGATCGCCCAGCCAGTCCTGCTGCCAGGACACGAGTCCCACGGCCTTGAAGAAGGCGTTGAGGGAACCGGTCGGTGAGAGCAGATACTGCCACACGAAACCGGCCACCAGCGGGGTGATCACGACCGGGGCGAAGAAGAGGACGCGCAGCACCAGGCGGCTCTTGACCCGGGCATGGACGCCCAGGGCCAGCAGCAGTCCCAGGACGAGCTGTCCGAGGGTGACGACCAGCCCCAGCACCAGGGTGTTGCCGATGGCACTGCGGGCCGCGTCGTCGTCGAGGATGTCGCGGAAGTTCTTCCAGCCGATCCAGTCGAAGTGGGTGCCGAGCCCGGTCCAGTCCGTGAAGGCGTAGGCGCCGCCGCGGATGCTGGGGACGATCACGATGTACCCGTAGAACAGCAGTCCCGGTACGACGAACCACCACGGTGGTGTCATCCCTCTCCCGCGCCGTCCGCCCGGTGGGCGTGAGCGGCCGGACGCGACGGGTGTGGTGCCGGATCCGCCGGTCTTCCGCAGGGTGCGCAGGCGTCCGGCGCGGGACGGGGAGTCCGTGCCGGCGCTGGTGTTGGTCTGCTGCGAAAGGGTCACGGCAGACGTCCCGCGGTCATCCGGGTGTAGCGCATTCGTCTCTCCAGGGTCGATCTGTCCCGTAGTAATCGGTTGCCGAGGAAGGTACGACCTAGGTGGATTCCTCGACAAGAGGCAGACGTGTATTTGTTTCCGAAGGCTTTCTCTGACGTAACCCCTGGGAGCCGATCATGGCCGTTTGGTAGTGATATTTACGGTATGGGGAGGGCGTCGGGGGCTGGATTCTCAGACTTGAGGGGCGGGCGTTGACTGCCCTCGTGGTGTCTGCTTACGTAGTACTCGATTACTACGCGATGTCTTCCGTCGTACGGGGGCTCGCCCATCCGAAGAACACAGGAGCCTCATGCGTTCGTCGTGCACGTCATCAGCCGGCAGCGCGACACCCACTGGCGGGGTGTCGCGTGGCTGACCGACCGGCGGCTCTGTTCGCCATGAACCCGGAGCACCTTGCCGAGCTGTTCCCGTCCGCTGTGCTCGGCAGACTGCGGGAACTGGTACGTATAGACCCCTCTCTGGTGGTCCAGGACTTCGCCTCGCCCGACGCGGTGGCCGCGCTCGCGGAGGCCGAGATCCTGGTCACCGGCTGGGGATGCCCCCGCCTGGACGCGACCGTACTGGAGCGCGCCCCCAGGCTCCGGGCCGTCCTGCACGCGGCGGGCAGCGTGCGATCACTGGTCAGCGAGGCGTGCTGGCAGCGCGGACTGCTGGTGTCGAGCGCGGTACGGGCCAACGCGCTGCCCGTGGCCGAGTACACCCTGGCCGCCATCCTGCTCGCGGGCAAGGACGTCCTCGGCGCGCGCGAACGCTTCCGCGCCGAGCACCGTTACCCGCCCACGCGCGACCTGGTGGGCCTGGGCAACTTCGGCCGTCGCGTCGGCGTGATCGGAGCCTCGCGCGTGGGCCGCCGGGTGCTGGAACTGCTGCGTCCCTTCGATCTGCGGGTCGCTCTCTACGACCCGTACGTGGACGAGGAACAGTCGGCGGAGCTGGGGGCGGTCCCGCTGTCCCTCGAAGGCCTGCTGCGGGGCAGCGACATCGTCACCGTGCACGCGCCGGACATCCCGGCCACCTACCGGATGCTCGACCGGGAACGACTCGCGATGATCCCGGACGGGGGCGTCCTGATCAACACGTCACGGGGCGCTCTCGTCGATCCGGAGGCCCTGACCGAGGAACTCGTCAGCGGCCGGCTGAGCGCGGTGCTCGACGTCACCGAGCCGGAGCCGCTGCCCGCCGACTCCCCGTTGTACCGGCTGCCGAACGTCTTCCTGACGCCGCACATCGCCGGATCGGTCGGCAATGAGCTGGAGCGCCTGGGGCGCACGGTGGTGGAAGAGGTGGAACGCCTGGTCGCCGGCGCCCTCCCCGCCTACACCGTGCGGGAAGCCGACCTGGCCGTCGTCGCGTGAGGTTCGTCGGGCGGCGGAACCACGGTCCTCGGGGTGATTCCGCATCGGATACCGACGGCCACTGACGACCCGTCACGACGGGCCCGGGACGAGGGAGAGCGAAGAGATGCCGAAACGAGCGGCCGACGGGACCGGCGACGCGAGGAAGCGGGCCACGGTCAAGGAGGTGGCCGCTCGCGCCGGCGTGTCGACCGCGACCGTTTCCCGGGTCCTGGGCGGCACCTATCCCGTGGCGGCCGGCACCCGGATCCGGGTGCAGCGGGCGCTGCAGGAACTCGACTACGTCATGAACGCGAGCGCCCGGGCCCTGGGCAACACCACCAGCAACACGGTCGCGTTCGTGGTCGCCGACGTGACCGGCCCGTTCTTCGCCCACATCGCCCGTGGCGTCGAGCAGCAGGCCACCGCCGAGGGCCGGCTGTGCCTGGTGTGCACCACGCACAGCGATCCCGACCGTGAACTCGCGGTGATCAACCTGATGCGCGAGCAGCGGGCCGAGGCGGTGATCCTGGTCGGCGGTGCCGTCCTCACCCCCGAGTACACCGAACGCATGGTCAAGCTCGCGCACGCGCTCGACTCCGACGGCTCCAGGCTGGTGCTCTGCGGACGGCCCTCGCTCGGCCCGGACATCCCGGAGACCGTGGTCGAGTACGACAACGAGGGCGGCGCCTTCGCCATGACCAACTACCTGCTCTCGCAGGGACACACCCGCATCGTGCTGCTCGGCGTGGAAGGGCACACCACCGCGGCCGAGCGCGTCGCCGGCTACCGGCGTGCCCTGGAGAGCCGGGGCGTGCCCTTCGACCCCGAACTCGTCGTCCCGGGCGTGCACACCCGCGCGTCCGGGCACGCCGCCACCCTGGAACTCCTCTCCCGGGGAACGGAGTTCACCGCGGTCTTCGCCGTCACGGACATGATCGCCGCCGGCGTGCTCAAGGCCCTGCGCCAGGCCGGGGTGCGGGTACCCGAGGACGTGTCCGTGGTGGGGTACGACGACATTCCCCTGGCGATGGACCTCGACCCCGAGCTGACCACGGTGCATGTCCCGCACGAGGAACTGGGCCGCACAGCCGTGCGGCTCGCACTGCACCGGGCGAACCACCCCGTCCAGCACATCAAGATGGCCACCCATGTCCTGGTCCGGGAGTCGTCCGGCCCGGTCAGCGCGTGGAGCACGAGTTAGTGGAGCACGGACCCAGAATGAGAGCACCCCGTTGCCTGCGCGTCGAGCACCTCGACGAACCGCTCGGCATCACCCGGCGACGGCCCCGGCTGTCCTGGCAACTTCCCCAAGGCACGACCCACCAGCTGAAGTACCGGATCCGAGCCAGGGCCACCGACGGCGACCTCGCCTGGGACAGCGGGCCCGTGGCATCCGACCGGCAGCTGCTGGTGCCGTGGCAAGGCCCGGAAGCGGTCTCGGGGACCCGCGTCGAATGGCAGGTCAAGGTATGGACCGACGCGGGGGAGAGCGACTGGTCGCCGCGCGGCTGGTGGGAATGGGGCCTGCTCGACGCCGATGACTGGAGCGCGGCCACCTGGATCGAGCCGGCCGAAAGCCACATCCAACCTCCCGGCGAGCGCCCCGCCTACGTCCTGCGCTGTCCCTTCACCCTGGCGGCCCCCGTCACCCGTGCCCGGCTGTACGTCACCGCGCACGGCCTGTACGAGGCACACCTGAACGATGTCCGGGTCGGCGACCAGGAGCTGACGCCCGGGTTCACCTCGTACGGACACCATCTCCAGGTGCAGACGTACGACGTCGGCGGCACCGTACGAGGGGGAGTCAACGACTTCGCGGTCGTGCTGAGCGACGGCTGGTACCGCGGACTGACCGGCGCGCTCCAGGAGCCCGATTCCTACGGCGACCGGGTCGCACTGCTCGCCCTGTTGATCGCCGAACACCTCGACGGCGGCCGTACGGTCGTCGGCTCCGGACCGGGCTGGCGCAGTGCCGTCGGGCAGGTGACGGCGGCCGACCTGCTCGGCGGCCAGACGTCGGACCTGCGCCGCGAGGCCTCCGCCTGGGCCCCGGCGCGACTCGGCGAGGGCCCGCGCTACACGGACTTCTCCCGTCTGACCTCGTCGCCCGCGCCGCCCGTCCGCCGTGTCGAGGAGATCCGCCCGGTCGCCGTGACCCGGCCGGGTCCGGGCCTCCAGGTCGTCGACCTCGGCCAGAACATCAACGGCTGGACTCGTCTCGCCGAGCCCGGTCCGGCCGGCACGCGGGTGACGCTCACACACGGCGAAGCCCTGGACGGCGACGGCGATGTGACGCTGGACCATCTGACCTCGCACCACTACGTCACGGGGGAGCCCTTCCCCCTGCACCAGCAGGACCGGGTCGTCGCCGCGGGCCGCCCCGGGGAGGTCTTCGAACCGCGCCACACCACCCACGGCTTCCGCTACGTGCGCGTCGAGGGCTGCCCGCGTGACCTCACCCCCGACGACGTCACGGGCGTGGTCGTCCACACCGCCCTGCGCCGCACCGGATGGTTCCGGTGCGACGACGAGGACCTGAACCGCCTCCACGAGGCCGCCGTATGGAGCCTGCGGGGCAATGTCTGCGACATCCCCACCGACTGCCCCACCCGGGAACGCGCCGGCTGGACCGGGGACTGGCAGCTCTACCTGCCCACCGCCGCCTTTCTCTACGACGTCGCCGGGTTCAGCGAGAAGTGGCTCCGCGACCTCGCCGCCGACCAGTGGCCGGACGGCAACGTCCCGTGCATCGTCCCGCGCGGTCCGTCCGGAGTCATGGACGCCCTCGACGGTTCGGCCGGGTGGGGCGACGCCGCCGTCATCGTGCCCTGGGAACTCTGGCAGGCCTACGGCGACGAGGACATCCTGCGCGAGCAGTACGGCTCCATGACCGCCTGGGTCGAGTACGCGGCCCGCTGTGCCAGGGAGCGACGGCACCCCGATCGCCGCGCCGCGCGCCCGCACCCTGCCGAGCACGAGGCCTTCCTGTGGGACACCGGTCACCACTTCGGCGAATGGCTGGAGCCGGGCGGCACCGAGGTCATCGACCCCAGCCTGGACCACGGCGACGTCGCCACCGCCTACCTGTTCCGCTCCGCCGACCTGCTGTCCCGCACCGCACGTGTGCTGGACCGGCCGCAGGACGCGGACCGCTACGCGGCCCTCGCCGACGGCGCCCGGCGCGCCTGGCAGACGGAGTACCTGGCCCCGGACGGCGTGCTCGCCCCCGACACCCAGGCGACCTATGTCCGGGCACTCGCCTTCGGCCTGCTCCCGGGCCCCCTGCGCCAAGCCGCCGCCGACCGGCTGGCCGCCCTGGTCCGGGCCGCCGGCACCCACCTCGGGACGGGATTCCTGGCCACCCCCGACCTGCTTCCGGTCCTCGCGGACCACGGACATCTCGGCCTCGCGTACGAGCTGCTGCTGCGGCGCACACCCCCGTCCTGGCTGACCATGACCGACCGGGGTGCCACCACGGTCTGGGAGAGCTGGGAGGGGATCGGCGACGACGGCACACCGCACGCCTCCCTCAACCACTACAGCAAGGGCGCGGTCATCTCTTTCCTGCACACCCGCACCTCGGGAATCCGCGTACTCGAACCCGGATACCGCCGCTTCCGAGTCGCCCCCTCGCCGGGCGGTGGTCTGAGTTTCGCCGAGGCCGAACTGCACACCCCTTACGGCCGGATCGGATCGGGGTGGCGCATCGCGAAGGGCTGCTTCCACCTGGATGTCACCGTGCCACCGGGGACCCGCGCCGAGGTCCTTCTCCCGGACGGCACCCGCGCGGAGGCGGGTCCTGGAGAACACCGGTACATGGGCCGGGCACCGCTCGAACGTCAGTAGACACCCGGGGCCCGCGGAAGCACGCACGCGGATCCGGACGTCCCGGAAGCGCGGGGAAGGAGGGGCGGCCCGTGGCGAGCATGAGGGACGTGGCGCAGCGCGCCGGGGTTTCCGTCGCGACCGTCTCGAACGTGGTCAACCACCGCGACGTGGTCGCGGAGAAGACACGGCAACGGGTGCTGGCCGCGATCGAGGAGCTGGGTTTCGTGCGCAGCGAGCCGGCTCGCCAACTGCGGTCCGGGCACAGCCGGATCATCTGCCTGGTCGTCCCCGACCTGGGCAATCCCTTCTTCGTCGATGTCGTCCAGGGGGCGGAAGATGTCTGTCGTCGAGCGGGTATGCGCGTCACGGTGGTCAACTGCGCGCGGGACCCGGGGCGGCAGGCCGCCTGCCTGGCTCTGTGGGCCCAGCGGAAAGCGGAAGGTGTCCTGCTCGCCCCCGTGGGACCGGTGCCGGCCTACCCCGCGGCACTGAGGCAGCAGCGCATACCGCTGGTCCTGGTCGACGCGGCGACGGCCGGCGCGGGCGTCTGCTCCGTCTCCGTGGACGACAGGCTCGGCGGACTGCTGGCGGGCCGACACCTGGTCGGAACGGGGCACAGAACCGTGGCGCTGGTCGGTGGCCGTATCGCACGTCGGCAGATCCGCGACCGCCGAGAGGGTCTGCTGGCGGCCATGGCGGAGGCCGGGGGGCCCGGTCGGCCGTCACTGGTGGACGTCCCCACCGACGGCCTGGACACCGCGGCGGGCCGGACGGCCGGTACCCGGTTCCTCGATCTCGTGCCCCGTCCCACCGCGGTGGTCTGCGTGAACGACCTGCTGGCCCTCGGCGTGCTGCAGACCCTGCTCGCGGCGGGGGTGCGGGTGCCCGAGGACGTCGCCGTCATCGGGCACGACGACATCGCCTACGCCGCCGCGGCGGCGGTGCCGCTGTCGTCGGTCCGCAGACCGGCAGGGGCCATGGGCCGGATCGCCGCGCAGCTGCTGCTGGACGAGATCACCAGGTCGTCCACGGATCACTGCCACCAACGTGTGGTGCTGCGTCCGGAAGTACTGGTGCGCGACTCCAGCCTGGTGTCGCGCCGAACCGTCACCGAGGAGAAGACGTGAACAACGCAGGACCGGTCCGGGCGGCGGGCGGAACGCAGGACGCCACGCTCAGGAATCCCGTGCTCCGCGGATTCGAACCCGACCCCGCCCTGGCGCGGGTGGGTGACGACTACTACCTGGCCACCTCGACCTTCGAGTGGTACCCGGGCGTCCGCATCCACCACTCCCGCGACCTCGCGAACTGGCGCTGCCTCGGTGGCGTGCTGGACACCCGCAGGCTTCTCGACCTGACGGGAGTGCCGGACTCCGGGGGGATCTGGGCCCCGGGACTGACCCATGTGGACGGGCTCTTCCACCTCGTCTTCACGGTTGTCGACACCTACGGCGAAGGCTGGAAGGACCTGCCCAACTACCTCACCACGGCGCCCACGATCGAAGGCCCCTGGTCCGATCCCGTGCCCCTGCACGCACGCGGATTCGACAGCTCGCTCTTCACGGACGAGGACGGCACCAGCTGGTTGCTCAACATGCGCTTCGACTGGCGTCCGGGCAGGGACCACTTCGCCGGAATCCAGCTCCAGCGTTTCGACCGGGCCGCCCGGCGTGTGGTGGGGGAGCCTCGCACCGTCTTCCGGGGTACCTCGGTCGGGGTCACCGAGGGCCCGCACCTCTACCGCAAGGACGGCTGGTACTACCTCGTCACAGCGGAGGGCGGCACCGGCTACGACCACCAGACGACAGTGGCCCGTTCGACCAGGATCGAGGGCCCATATGAGGCCGATCCGGCCGGGCCGTTGCTGACTTCCCGTCACGATCCTTCACTGCCCCTGCAGAAGGCCGGACACTGCAGCCTGGTCGAGACCCCTGAGGGGCAGTGGTACGCGGCGCACATCGTCGCGCGCCCGTACACCGAACGCGGTCGCTGTGTGCTGGGCCGGGAGACCGCGCTCCAGCCGGTGCACTGGAGCGCGGACGGCTGGCCGCGCATCACGGGCGGCATACCCGCGGTCGAGATTCCGCTCCCGGACCTTCCTCCCGCGCCGGTCCCGGAACCGGCCGCAGTCGACCACTTCGACCGGCCGGTCCTCGGCCCCGACTGGTCCACCCTGCGGCGCCCGGCCTCGGAGGACTGGCTCAGTCTCGGCGAACGTCCCGGCCGTCTGCGGATCCGAGGCGGGCAGTCACCAGCCACGCGGCGCGCGCCGAGCCTGGTCGCCCGGCGCGTGACCGCGAAGAGATGCGTGTTCGAGACATCCGTCGAGTTCACCCCCCGGTCCAGTGACCACCTGGCCGGGCTGACCGCTTACTACAACACCCGCAACTGGCACTTCCTGTACATCACCGCCGACGACGCCGGCGCCGCGGTTCTCCGGCTGCTCAGCTGCGAGGCCGGCCGCCTGACCTCCCATCCGCCGCACGTTCCGCTCGCCGCGGGGCATCCCCTCGTCCTGCGGGCGGAACTCGACGAAAGCGCGGTGCGCTTCTCCTACGACACCGGTGCGGGATCGGTGCCATTCGGCGCGGCGCTCGACGTCACCGTGCTCTCCGACGAACACGCGAACGACTTCGTCGACGGCCGGATGCGGACACTGGGCTTCACGGGCGCCATGCTCGGTCTCTGGGTCCAGGACCTGGAGGGCGACGGAGTGCACGCCGACTTCGACCATGCCGGCTACACGGCGTTCCCGGAGGACGCCTGACACCAGGCCCCTGACACCGGGTCCCGCCCACGCACGCGCAGGTCACCAGGTCTTCTGACCGGCTCTGGATGAGGAAGCGCGCGCGGGCGGGACTTCACCCTCGGTGTCGTCCCTGCGGCGATCCAGGGTGCTGACGCCCCAGCCCAGCAGGAACGCGACCGGGATGGAGATCACGGCGGGGTTGCTGTGGTGGAACCACGCGAAGTCACGGTCCGGGAAGAGCGCGGAAGAACTTCCGGACACCAGGGGGGAGAACGCGTACAGCACGAAGGTGATGAGCGTCCCGCCGTACACCGTGCACAGGAGTCCCGCGCGGGTGTAGCCCTTCCAGTAGAACGAGTACAGCAGGGCCGGTGCCACGACCGATGCGGCGACCGTTGTCGTGAGCTGGGCCAGGAATCCCGCCGAATACCCCTGGAGCAGGACGGCGATCGCGATACCGGCGAGGCCGAAGAAGAACACGGCTGTGCGAGCGACCGCGAGTTCTCTTCCGGGGTCCTGCTGAGCGGGCCGGGCGGCGTGACGGTACACATCCTTGGCGATCGCCCCGGCCGCGGCGACGATGTTCCCTCCCACGACGGAGAGCACGCTGAGGAAGACGGCGCAGGCGATCGCCGTAAACAGGATCGTTCCGATGACCGGCTGGGGTCCCTTGCTCAGATACTGGGCCAGGGACATGAGAGCGTCGTCGCCGTTCGGCTTGCCGGAGAAGATCGAGCGTGCTCCCACCTTGGCCGCGGCACCGATTCCCAGGAAGACCACCGCCAGGCAGACGGGCGCGACGATCCAGATCGCGTATTTCACGGCACGCCGTGCGATGACCGGATCTCCTGTGGCATGGATCCGGTTGAGGACGTGCGGCATGGCCGCGCTGCCCAGGACGAGGGTGAGCTGGATTCCGATGAAGTCGACGCGGTCGGTGCCGCTCAAGCCGAGTCCGCCGGGGCTGAAATACCTACCGGGATAGGCGCCTCCGGAGTCCGCCGCCGTGAAGAGCGAATTCAGTTTTCCGTGGAACAGCGCGATCACCGACAACGCGGCCGCGGTCATCGCCCCGAGCGTGACACCTGCGGCGAGGATCTGCACCGAGGTGAGCCCCCGGGCGCCGCTGAGAATTCCGCAGGTGACGACCAGTCCGCCGATGACGACGGTGCAGAGCCGCTGTGCTCCCAGACCGGGGAAACCCAGCAGGTTGGCGGTCACGTTGCCGGCGCCGATGAGTTGGACCACGAGGAACGGGCCGGCGGCGGCCAGAGTGGCCACCGCCGCGGCGACGCGCGGCCCGGCCCCCGACGCCCGGCGCGCGAACACGTCCCCCAGCGTCTGGGAACGACTCTGCTGGAGAGGCCTGGCGAGCAGGATGAGCAGGCCGAACGACAGGAGCACGTCGGTCGCCATCGTGATTCCGTCGAGTCCGACGGTGGCCACCACACCGGTGATGGTGAGCAGCAGGGAGGTCGACACGAAACTGCCTGCTATGGCCAGGCCGTTCGTGATCGGAGAAGCCTTTTCAGTCCCTATGTAGAACTCCTTCGGGCTCTCCGAGTCGAGACCGGAGAAGACCGAGAGGAAGAGGGTGATGGTGATGAACAGCATGAAGCCGAGAACCACGAAGGTCTGGTCCGTGGTGGCGGAGGCCAGGGCGATGCTCATGTGGCTCATCTCTCGTCACCTGTTCGTCTGTGATGTCTCATATTGGACTCGGTGATTTCGCTTGATATGTCGGATGATGCTGGAATTCTGCGGCTGCGCCTCTCGAAGAGAGAGGCGGTACGCAGCAGGACTGCTGTTTGCGTGAGGCAGAGCAGAAGCCCCAGCGGAATGTCCGCCGAGGCGAAGAGGCGATATCCCAGAACATTTCCGTCCGCCCCGAGGGCGATGCCGGTCAGGATGAGGGCGATGTTCGGGGCGAGATAAACGGCATCCGGATTCTTTGGGGGTCCGGGTAAGGCGTCGCGGGGCATTCGTCGGCTCCAGGTAACTCAAGGAGTGTCAGGCGGTCTTCGCGGTGCGTGCTGATGTGCAAGTCCGGTTCCGTCGGAGAGTCGGATGGTTCGTCGCGCGCCGGTGATGCGAGGTGGGCGGCTCGGCCCGTCTGCTGCCGGGCCCGATGTCGTGCGGCCTGTCTTGTGGACGGCCCGTCATCTGGCCCCGTACCGCCGGACGTGTCGGCCAGATTGTTGACACAAGCGTTGACGATACTCCGGGAGCATAGCTACTGTCCTCAATCGCGAGATGCTTGTTCTGCAAAGTAGGACTAGATGAGCCTCCTTGCCGAAGGCCGGCGAGAGGTCCGCCAAGAGCCGCCGGCCGTCTCCGCACGCGTCTGGGCATGACGTGTGCGACGGCTGTGGCGGATGTCGCTTCGATTGCTGCCCGCAGCACGGCATCGCTCCGAACGGCGTGGGTGCCGCGCTCGCTCCGCTTCTCAAGGAGTACGTAACGTGGTGGTGTCTGGGTCTTTCCTGTCGGGGCTGGGACTCCCGGCCAGTGCGGTCGCCGGTCTGCCCGGTGGTGCCGCATACGCCCTCATGGGCGTCGGACTGGTGCTGCTGTACCAGATGGGTGGCGTGCTCAGTCTGTGCCAGAGCGCGATCGGGGTCTTCGGCGCCGTGCTCTTCCAGGGCTGGTACGACTCCGGCCGGTCGATGTGGCTGGCCCTGCCGGCCGGCCTGCTGCTCAGCGCCGCACTGGCGGCCGCGGTCGGCTGGCTGATGACCAGGTGGTTCGCCGACAAATCCCTCCTGATCCGTTCGGCCGTGACCATCGCGTGTGCCGTCAGCTTCTCCGCGCTGGCGCTGCGTCTGTACGGCACGGACAGCCTCGTCTTCCCCTTCCTCCTCCCGGCGGCCCGGTTCGAGGTCGCCTCCGTGATCGTGAGCGCCAACACGGTGCTCGCACTGGCCCTGGCGGCGGTCACCGGAGCCGGCATGTGGGCGCTGTTGCGCTTCAGCCGGCTGGGGGTGTGGCTGAAGGCGATGGCCGAGCGAGCCCCGGCCGCGGAGCTGCTGGGCGCGCCGGTGCGCATCCTGAACGTGGGCCTGTGGGCCTTCAGCGGGGCGCTCGCCGCCCTCGCCCTGATCGTCATAGCTCCCACCCAACAGAGCGACGTCTCCAGCCTGGGCACTGTCGCTCTCCCCGCTCTGGCCGCCGCTCTCATCGGCGGCTTCCGCAGTTTCGGGGTGACCATCGCCGTCGGCATCGCCATCGGTGTCCTGGAAAGCGTGATCATGGCGAGCAGCCTTGCCGCGTACAACTCGCTGGTGAGCGTCGCGCTGGTCCTCGGTGTCCTGCTCTGGTCCCGGCGAGGGGACGTGTGGAATGAGGCACGCTGACCCGCGGGGCGTGGTCCCCGGCGAACCGTCGACGGCCGAGGCCGAGGCCGTGGCAGCGCCGACCGGGCCTCGTCCGAGCGCCTGGCGCGACATGACGACGCCCCTTCGGCAGATGTGGGAGAGAGCCGCCGCGTGGACCGATGCCCGGCCGACGGCCCGGCAGTGGGCGTTCCCCGCCCTGCTGACGGTGACAGCCGCCGTGCTGGGTGTCGTATCGCCCCCTTACTGGGGCTACTTGGGCGTCAACGCGGTCACCACCGCCCTCCTGGCCCTGTCCGTCGGACTGGTCTTCAACCGTGCCGGAATGCTCGCGTTGTGCCCCATGAGCTTCGCGGCGATGGGAGCCTGGGCGGCCGGCTGGCTGACCGTCGAGCACTCCGTTCCCTTCCTCCTCGTGCTGCCCGCCGCGGCCCTGCTCTCCGTCCCCGCCGGCCTGGTGGTCGGGGCGCTCGCCGTCCGTCTGAGGGGCATGTACCTCGCCATCGCCACGCTGGCCCTCGCGTCGGTCACCGAGCCCCTGCTGGCCCGGTTCCCCGTTCCCGGGGTGTGGGAGGGACGGGCGGTGCCGCGCCCGGGAGGGGCGCAGTCGCAGTCGGCCTACTTCCTCCTGGCCCTCGCCGTACTCGTCGTGATCGGCGTCGCCGTGACCCTCGTGATGCGGGGGCGGGGCGGAACCTCCTGGATCATGCTGCGGAGCGAGCGGGCCACCGCGGCCGCGGGCACCAGCGTGTTCCGGGCCAAGCTCGCGGTGTTCGTGGTCGGAGGCGCCATCGCCTCCGTGGCCGGCGTCCTGATGGTCGGTCAGAGCGGCCTGGTCGACAGCCCCTCCTTCGGGGTCTCGCCCTCCCTGCAGATCGTCGTGATCGCGCTGCTGGCGGGCGCGGGCCGGGTCGAGGGAGCCGTCACGGCCGGCCTGCTGGGCGCGCTGTTCTCCGAACTCCTGCTGCGTCTCGGTATCCCGGCAGACTGGTCGGGGGTGTTCTTCGGCCTCGCCGTGATGCACATCCTGAGCAAGGGCGACCAGGGCGTGGCCGGTCAGCAGCAGGCCCGGCGCGCCGAGCGCAGGGCCCGGCGCGCGGTGGCCAGGCGGGAGCGGGAATCCCCGGTCACCGGCGGGGAACCGGCGGTGACGACGATCCAGGCGACGCCCCCGACCGGACACCCGCGCCGGCCCGCCCGCGCCGAACCGGAACCCCCGGTGTTCGAAGTGTCCCGGCTCACCGTGCGGTTCGGCGCCGTGAAGGCCCTCGACGAGGTGAGCCTCCAAGTACCGCCCCGCACCGTCGTGGGACTGATCGGCCCCAACGGTGCGGGAAAGTCCACCCTGCTCGACGCGGCCACCGGGTTCGTCCCCCTGACCACCGGCACGGTGACCCTGTCCGGCACACCGCTCGACGGACGCCCGCCTCATCTGCGGGCCCGCGCCGGACTGCGCCGGACCTTCCAGCAGACCCGGATCGCCGACGACCTGACCGTGGGCCGCTACCTGAACTTCGTCACGGGCCGCACCCTGCCCCGGGACGAAGTCGAGGCGCTGGGCGACCTGTTCGACCTCCCTCCCCTCGACCGGGTAGTCGGCACACTCGACGTTCCCGCGCGACGCAAGACGGAGGTCGCCGCCGCCGTGGCCGCCCGGCCCGAGATCGTTCTCCTCGACGAGCCCGCTGCCGGACTGGGCGAGCGGGAGTCCGCCGACATGGCACGTTCCCTGCGCGGCGTTCCCGAACGGTTCGGCGCCTCGGTGCTGCTCATCGAGCACGACATCGACGTGGTCCGCACCGCCTGCACCTTGGTGACCGTCCTGGACCACGGCACGGTGTTGGCCTCCGGTTCCCCGGACGACGTGCTCGCCGCCGAGGCCGTCCGGGCCGCCTATCTCGGCACTGGAGGACAGCGGTGAACCAACCCCGTGACGGCGGTCTGACGTGCCGGAACCTCGTCGTCGAACGCGCGGGTACGACAGTGGTGCGCGGAGTCTCCCTCATCGCCGCCCCCGGCGAGGTGACCGTCCTGCTCGGCGCCAACGGAGCCGGTAAGACCACCCTGCTGGAGGGCTTGTCGGGGCTGGCTCCCGCACGCGCCGGAACGGTCCTCCTGGCCGGCCGGGACCTGACCCGGCTGTCTCCGGGGCGGCGGGCCCGAGCCGGTCTGTGCCACGTGCAGCAGGGCCATCCGGTGTTCGGCGGCCTCACCGTCGAGGAGAACCTCCTGGTGGCCGCGCCCAGCGCTCGTGTCGAGGAGGCGTACGCGTTCTTTCCCGAACTCGCGCCACTGCGTCAGCGCAGCGCGGGGCTGCTCTCGGGCGGTGAGCAGCAGATGCTCACGATCGCCCAGGCGATTCTGTCCCGACCGCAGGCCGTGCTGCTGGACGAGGTGTCCCTGGGGCTGGCACCCGCCGTCGTACGCCGACTGCTGCCACGAGTACGGGAGCTGGCCGACCAGGGGCTGGCCGTGCTGCTCGTCGAGCAGTTCGCGCACCTGGCCCTGCCCATCGGCGACCGGGCCTACGTGCTGGCAAAGGGCACGGTCGTCTTCGAGGGCGCCTGCCAGGAGTTGATGTCCGACGACCAGGTACTGCACTCCGCGTATCTGCGGACGTGAGAGCGGAGGAAGCGATGATCTGGAACAGGACGGCGGCGACGACCGCCGCGCGGGAACGGCACGGCGTCCGTGGACGTCTGCGGGCCGCGGCGCTCGCCGTCGCCCTGCTCGCCGTCGGCTGCGGCGGGCAGAACAGCTCCACCGGGACCTCCACGGCCCATGGAGCGCCCATCAAGGTGGGTGCCATGTGCGACATGACCGGCCTGTACAACTTCACCGAGGCCTGCGACGCGGCCAAGGCCTACTTCGAGAAGGTGAACAGCGAAGGAGGTGTCGCAGGCCGGCCCATCGAGTACCACGTCGAGGACTCCGCCTCCAACGCCGGTACCACGGCCCAGGTGGGCACACGGCTGGTCGACCAGACCAAGGTGGTCGCCCTCGTGGGCGGCTCCAACGGCAACCAGTGCACTCAGATCGGCCGGCTCATGGCGGCGGAGAAGGTGTACGCACTCGACGGGCAGTCGGCCGACTCGGCCTGTTGGAGAAGCCCGTACGCCACCCCGCTCAACAACGGCCCGAAGCTGAGCCTCGCCGTCTCCGCCTACTTCATGATGCGCAACCTCGGCGGAGACGACGTCTGCACCATGTGGAACAGCCGCTCCGACAGCGAGAAGGCGCTGGAGAACCTCGAACGGATCCTGAAGAAGCTCACCGGCAGCGAGTTCCGCAAGGTCCTTGAGTGGACTGGCGGCGACCTCACCCCTCTGGTCACCCAGGTCAGGCAGAACGGCTGCAAGGCCGTGATCCTCGGCGGCAGCGCGGCCACCTACGTCAGCCTCATGCAGACCGCGGCCAACCAGGGGATGACCGACGGTTCCGTCGTCTGGCTCGGGCTGGGCACCGGTTACACGGAGAAGACGCGGAAGTCGGTCCGGGCCGACGGCTACTGGTCCAACAGCGAGTTCCTGCCATGGAGTCTGGACACCGACTCGCTGAACGAGTTCCGCGCTCTGCAGAAGGAACACGGATTCCTCCTCGACAGCACGGCCGAGTCCGGTTACACCGCGGCCAAGCTGTTCGTGACCGCGCTGAAGGGGATCAAGGGCACGATCGACCGGCAGTCCGTCGGCCTGGCCCTGAAGTCGATGAAGAGCGTCTCCACCGACGGCCTGACGGCGAAGCCCTTCACCTGGGGACAGCCCAACGTCTCAGGCCAGTTCCTCGAGTTGAAGAACGGTGAATGGAGTCCCTACGGCGGTTCGACGGGCAAGTGGTACACGCTTCCCGCATCCGACGAGGACGTCAGGTCGCTGCTGACCACCGACTGAGGAGCGGTTCCACCGTGCGGTTGTCGAAGAGTCACGAGCGAGTTCAGGAGTTGCAGATGGATCCCACCCCCCGTCGGTTGTTCACCGAGGCCGCGTCGGCGGACGTCGTGATCGAGAGTCTCGGCTCCGCCGTCACACCCCGGACGCGCCGCATCCTCGGTTCCCTCGTGACACACCTCCACGCCTTCGTGAAGGACGTGCAGCTGACCGACCAGGAGTGGGAGACCGGCATCGAGTTCCTGACCGCGGCCGGACAGAAGTGCGACGCCGTACGCCAGGAGTGCATCCTGCTCTCGGACGTCCTCGGCGTCTCGATGCTGGTCGAGACCATCAATCACCGAGCCGTCCGCGAGGCCACCGAGCAGACGGTGCTCGGCCCCTTCCACCTGGTCGTGTCACCCGAGCGGGAACTCGGCGCGGACATCAACCTGACGGGCGAGGGAACACCGTGCCTGGTCACGGGGTCGGTGCGGGACATGGACGGCCGGCCGGTCCCGGGCGCGGCCGTCGACGTCTGGCAGTCGGACGCGAAGGGGTTCTACGACGTCCAGAAGCCGGGCGAGATCCCCGAGCGAAACCTGCGCGGCCTCTTCCGCACCGACGGGCAGGGCGACTTCTGGTTCCGCACCATCGTGCCGTGCCACTATCCGATTCCGATCGACGGACCCGTCGGACGCCTGCTCGCCGCGGCCGACCGCCACCCCTTCCGGCCGGCGCACATCCACTTCATCGTCGAGGCACCGGGATACGAAACGGTCACCACGCACGTCTTCGACAAGGAGGACCCGTATCTCGACACCGACGTCGTCTTCGGTGTCAAGGAGTCCCTGATCCGGACCTTCGCCGTCACCGACGACGAGGAACGCGCCGTCCGTCTCGGCCTGCCCAACCCGTTCCGTGAGGTGCGCTTCGACTGCGTCCTGCGCCCCTCCACCAGGGAGACCCGGGCCGAGACCCAGCCCTGAACACCCCGGCCCGCAGTCGCCGTAGAGAGAAAGCGCAGTGAAACGCATGGACGTCATCGTCGTCGGTGGAGGGATCGGTGGTCTCGCGACCGCGGCCTTTCTGCAGCATCGGGGCCTGCGGGCCCGTGTGTACGAACAGGCCCGGACCCTGCGACCGGTCGGTGCCGGAATCGTCCTGGCGCCCAACGCGGTCCGGCTGCTCCGCCGACTAGGGCTCACCGACGCACTGGCACGCCGGGCGCTGAAGGTACGCACCGGATGGGAGTTCCGACGCTGGCAGGACGGAGCGGTCCTGTTCTCCCAGGACATGACGGAGTGCGAGAATCTGTACGGGGAGGCGGCCTGGCTCGTACACCGCGCAGACCTTGTCGATGTCCTGCTGTCGGCGATCGATCCGGGGACCCTTCATCTAGATCACCGTTGTATCGGTGTGCGGCAGTCGGCGACACACGTCACGGCCTCCTTCGAGGGGCGCCCCCGCGCTCTCGGTGACCTGGTCATCGCCGCCGACGGAATTCACTCGCCGATCCGGGACTCCCTGATCGGACGCATCCCCGCACGCGATTCCGGCCTCTGCGCCTGGCGGGCGATGATCCCGGCCGAGCGTCTTCCCGACCGCTGTCTGTCACCCACGCAGACTCTGTGGCTCGGACCGGGACGCCACCTCGTGCACTATCCCGTGTCCGCCGGCCGGACGGTGAACGTCGTGGCGTTCACCCCGGCGTCGCCGGGCGAGACGGTCGAGTCGTGGACGGCGGAGGGCGAACCGGAGGACTTCCGGCGGGAGTTCGCGGGGTGGGCCCCGCCGGTCGGCGACCTGCTCGATGCCGTGACCGAGGTGAGCCGGTGGTCGGTCCTGGACCGCTCACCCCTCCAGGAGTACGTGCACGGGCGGGTGGCGCTGCTGGGAGACGCGGCTCACCCGATGCTGCCGTTCTTCGCCCAGGGCGCGGGACAGGCGATCGAGGACGCGGGTGCCCTGGCCGCGGCTCTCCTCGAAACGGAGGACCTGACCACGGCACTCGCGGCGTACACCCGGGTCCGGGTGCCGAGGACCGTACAGATCCAGCAGGCCAGTCACGATCGTGCCGCCGTCAACCACCTCCCGGACGGTCAAGGGCAGAAGGAACGGGACCATGCTTTCACCACGCGGGACTCCTTGCGCGACAGCGCTTGGCTCTACGACTACGACGCGCAGGCCGAGGCCCGCGAGGCACTGGCGGCTGTCGCGGGGCGTCGGCGGGCCATGGGCGGTGGCGTGGGCGGATGAGGGGCCCGGCGCCAGCGGTCCGAAGGATCCGCAGCACCGTCGAGGCAGGTCGCATCGCTATGTTCCCACTGCACCTGGGGCGGAGGGCTGGGCCAGGGCCCGGAACTCTCCGGGTGTCATGGCCGTGTGCTTACGGAAGAAGGCGCTGAACACCGTCGGGTAGGAGAAGCCGACGAGTTCGCTGATCGTGGCCGGGCTCAGCGCGGTGTGCACGAGTAGGCGTTTGGCTTCCAGGAGCACCCTGTCGTCGATGTAGCGTTTGGCGCCGCAACCGGCCGCGGCCCGGGTGGCCCGGGTCAACGTCCGTGTGCAGTAGCCGAGTCGCGTGGCGTAGTCGTCGACGCGATGGGTGCGGGTGAATCCCTCCTCGACTGCCCGGCGGAAGCGTTCGAAGGCCTCGTTCCCCGGACTCCGCTCACCGTGTGTACCGGCCAGGTGGGCGAGGCGGATGAGGATGACCGACAGCAGGCTTCTCGTGGTCTCCAGGTGCGCGTCCGCCGGGAGGTCCGCGGACGAGGCGCACTGCGCGGCCAGGGCGTCGAGCACCTGTGTCAGCGCGGCATGCCGGTCGGTGTCCGGTGTGATCACGGGGTGCCGGCGGTGTCCGAAGTCATGGATGAGCGTGTCCGTGGCCGCATTGGGGAAGCCGGTCGGAAAGACGAGCAGTCGGCCGTCGCACCGGGCGGGATCGGTCTCGAACCGCACCACTCGTCCGGGCCACACCCAGAGCCAGTCTCCTGGGCGCAGGGTGTAGGCGCCGAAGTCGACCGAACAGTGCAGCTCCCCGGCTTCGAGGGTGATCAGTTCGTGGAATCCGAGCCGCAGAGGCCGACTCAGGTCGACACCGTGGCGCCCGGCGCGGTCGAGGAGTCGGGGAAAGTCGATCACCTCGGCGCCGGGTGGTGATCCCGCCGTGGGCCGGAAGGGCACGACGTCGATCGCGAGGTCGCGGGCGGACGCGGCGTTCTGTCCGTTTTCCTTCATGGTGTGCCCGAGACTACGCCAGGGTGGGGGCACGACGGGGCCTAGCGTCTTGATCACGGGGAGGACCGGTTCAGGTGTCGGTCACCGAGCACCAGGCACCTCACTCGGTTCGGCTCGACGCGTCCGTCACAAGGAGCACCGCATGACCAAGGACAACCGCACCCACGAGGCCTGGACCGCGCTGCCCGGGCGGCCCCGGCCGTATGTGCTGCGCTCGGGGGAGGGAGAGCATTCGGTCGTCTTCGACCAGGTGGCCACGGTCCGGCTCAGCGGCGACGAGACCGGCGGGCAGTTCGGGCTGCAGATCCTGGAAGGGCCGAAGGGCGATGTGATTCCCGCGCATCTGCATCCCGACGCCCATCACACCATCTGGGTCCTGGACGGTCCGCAACCGCGCGGATGGCGGGCATCAACACCGGCGGGTTCGAACGGTTCGTGCACGCCATGGGCGTGCCGACGGATTCGCCGAGCCTCCCGGGGGCGCCGATCCCGGCCGTCCCGGAGAACTACCGGGCCGCGGGCCTGGAATTCGGCATCGAGTTCCATCCGGAGTGGGAACCCGATGCCGCGGGGCGGTGATCCGTTCCGGCGTGTGACCGGTGATTGTCCGTGCACGCTGGTTGACCCAGGCCGAATCACAGGAGTAATTAGAAGTCTAATCATAATCTCCCGTGGAGAACGCCATGACCACCGAGCCGCCACCCGTCAGCACCGCACCACCTCTGTCGGAGCCTGTCGTGCATGTACCGCTGCCGCCGGGAGGGGGGTTCCGGCGTTTTCTGGCGCTGTTCGCGCTGAACTGGCCCGGGATGCTGCTGGTGATCAGTGCGGTGCTGAGCGGGAAGCTGCAGGGGAGCCTGGTCGACGACCTGCCCACCTCCCACGCCGGTCTGTTCACGCTGGTGTTCGCGCTGGCGAGCCTGCTGGGCATCCCCTTTGCCGTGAAGGCGGGTGACCTGTACGGCAAGAAGCGGGTGCTGTACGTCGCCTGTGTCTTCGGTCTGATCGGCCATGTCGCCACCGCGCTCGCGCCCACGTTCGGCTTCGCCCTGGCCGCGCACGCCGTGACCGGCCTGTACACCTCGGCCGGTCCGATGTGCCTGTTCGCGATGCGGGACTGTTTCCCCCTCAAGCGGTTCCCGCTGGTGGTGCTGAGCATCCTCGGAGTGATCGGGGTGTTCGTGCTGGTGACGAACGCGGTGGCCGCCTCCCTCGTGGACGCGCTGGGCTGGCGCGGTTGCGTGTGGGGGCTTGCCGTGCTGACGGTGGGGGCCGTGCTGCTGCTGCGGGTGGTTCCGGACGCCCCGCCCCGGGAGATCAAGTTCAGGGACCTGGACGTCCCGAGCCGTCTTTTCGACGCCACCAGCCCGATGCTCGTCACCCTCGCAGTCGTGAAGGGCAGTGACTGGGGCTGGACATCGCCCGCCGTCCTCGGCGCCTTCGGAGCCGGTGTGCTGCTGGGCGCTGCCACCGCGGTCCGGGCCCGCGCGGCGAAGCGCCGTGCCGCGACCGCGGCGAGGGTGGTCTGACCCGTGGCACAACCTGCCGTGCGTCCGGCGCCCGAACAGTACCGATGGCGCCGGGCGCGAGGCGTTGGCCGAATACAGTCCGTCAGGCGGTGGAGTCCTGTCCGATAGAGTCTCCGTGTCGGTTTCCGGCCATGCGTGGGACGTTCACCGGCAGCAAGGGGAAGGGACAGTCGAGTTCGTGACGCCGATACGGCTGTGTCGAGTGAGGAGGCGGCCGTGGCCGACGAGGCGGCTGGACGACCCGACGGGCAGGAGTACGCCGATCACATCGCGGCACTGGCCCGACTGGCGGACGTCCGGCTGAGCCGGGAGGCGCCGCCTTCGTCGCTGGCCCGGCAGCTGCCTCCCGAGTCGTGGCGCGCGCTGTCGTTCGGGCATGGCCTGATCCAGGTGGCGAAGTGGATCGAGCGTCAGGTGGAGACCGAGTTCGCTCGCCCGGCCGGTCTGTCCTTCGCCGGTTTCCGGATGATGTCGGCGCTCAAGCTCAACGGACCCCAGGCCCCGAGCGAGTTGGCCGACCAGCTCAGCCTGTCGCGGGCGAGCGTGACCTCGTCCCTGGACACGCTGGAGCGGGCCCGGCTGGTCGTCCGGGTTCCCCAGCCGGACGACGGACGACGGCTTCTGATCACGCTGACCCCTGAGGGCGAGGGCGTGGTCGAGGAGTTCCTGAAGTGGCTCAGCGGCCAGCCGGAACAGGCCTGGTTCGAGACGCTCACCCGCGAGGAGATGGTCGTCCTGGACTATCTGCTGCGCAAAGCGGCCGCCAACCAGGGGCCCGTCCCGCGCATCCGCCGGAAGGCGGAGGACGGGACGGGCGGCACGGCTGCGGCAGGTGCGCGGCGGCCCGGACCTCAGAAGGGGTAGGCCGGGATCTCGCTCTGCGCGGTGACCCACTGCACCTCGGTGAAGGCCTCCAGGTTGGCCTCCGGGCCGCCGAAGCGGGCGCCGGTACCAGAGGCGCCCTGGCCGCCGAACGGGGCGACGGGCTCGTCCGCGACCGTCTGGTCGTTGATGTGCACCGCGCCGACCGGGATCCGCTCGGCGAGTTCCATCGCCTTGAGGCCGTCACCGGTGAGGATGCCCAGCTTGAGCCCGTACGTGGTGTCGGTGGCCAGGGCGATGGCCTCGTCGATGCTGCCGTACGCCACCACGGGCGCGACGGGGCCGAAGACCTCCTCCGCGTAGGCCGGCGCTGTCACCGGCGTGTTGGCCAGCACGGTCGGCCGGTAGAAGAGTTCCTCGAAGGTGCCGCCGGCCGCGAGCAGCGCACCGGCCTCGACGCTCTCGGTGACCAGCCGGTGAATGGTGTCGCGCTGCCCGGCGTCGATGACCGGGCCGAGAGCCACGTCCCCGGCGTGCGGGTCGCCGACCGTCAGGGCCTCGGCGTGCCGGGCCAGGGCCGCGGTGTAGTCGGCGACGATCGCGGAGTCCACGATGTGCCGGCCGGTGGTCATGCAGATCTGGCCCTGGTGCAGGAAGGAGCCGAACGCGCCGGCGGAGACGGCCCTGTCGAGGTCGACGTCGGCGGTGACGATCAGGGCGGAGTTGCCGCCCAGCTCCAGGTGGGCACGCTTGAGGTGGTCGGCGGCCAGCCGGCCGACGATCCGCCCGGCGCGGGTGGAGCCGGTGAAGGAGACGACCCGCACCGCCGGGTCCGTGACGACGGCCTCGCCCACGTCCGCACCGCCCGGCAGCACCGACAGCAGCCCCTCGGGCAGACCCGCCTCCTCGAAGACCCGGGCCAGGACGATCCCGCCGCACACGGCGGTACGCGGGTCGGGCTTGAGGATCACCGCGTTGCCCAGCGCGAGCGCCGGGGCCACCGAACGGATCGACAGGATGAGCGGGAAGTTGAACGGGGCGATGACGCCGACCACTCCGGCGGGGACCCGCCGGGACAGGCTCAGCCGCCGCTGCCCGCTGCGCAGCACCTCGCCGAACGGGTGCGAGGCGAGCGCGGCCGCCTCGAAGCACTCCTCGGCGGCGGTGTGGGTCTCCAGGCCGGCCTTGGGCGGGGTCGAACCGGCCTCGCGGACGATCCACTCCTGGATCTCCTGCGCCTTCTCCTCGAACAGGTTCCCGGCCCGGCGCAGCAAGGCCGCCCGCTGGTCGTAGGTGAGGGCCGCCCAGGCGCGCTGGGCCTCGACCGCGCGCGCGGTCGCCTTGGCCACGTCCGCGGGCGTGGCCGTGCCCAGGCGGGCCAGTTCCTTGCCGGTGGCGGGCTCCACCACCGAGCGGTCCTCGCCGGAGCCGGCCACCCACCCTCCCAGGTGGATTCTGGACTGCCACAGGGATTCGTTCAGCCACGTCATGGCTCTACTCCTCGTCGAGTATGTCGAAGTACGGGGTCCGGGTCGCCGCCGAGCGGCGGGGGAGACAGGCTGACCGGGGCGCCCGCGCCGCTCAGGCGGGCGCCCCGGGGCATGGGGCCGGGATCAGGAGGCGGAGCCCGGACGGTGGTAGGAGGTACCGGCCGCGAGGTCCTCGTCGCCGACCCAGCTGCCGTGGAAGGTCAGGCGGATGCGCGTCGGGATCCGGATCGTGGCCACCGGCTCGCCGTCGACGTTCTGGGCGTCGAGGATGACGAGATCCGTGACCATCTCCCTCTCGCGGTTCACGTGGACCAGCAGGTAGCCCTCGCCCTCGGCGGCTTCCCGGTGGGCGGGGACGAAGACCGGCTCCATGCTCGCGGAACCGTCACCGGGGTCCCAGGCGCGAACCTCACCGGTCTCGTGGTCGATGTGGGCGATGCCCACCTTGAAGCCCGGGAGCATCACCAGGGAGTAGCCGTGCCGGTAGGGCTGGCCGACGAAGCGGTCGTCGCAGCGCGACATGGCGCCGGTGTTGTGGCCCGGCGGCAGCTCGAACTTGAGGTCGAACTCGTCTCCGCCGTCCAGGTCCAGTGTGACGCGGCAGAGGCGGAAGATGTCGTCCATCGAAGCGGGCGGCGGGTAGGGGGCTCCGTCGTGGTTCGGGAAGGCGATGAACCCGGTGTCGGAGTAGTCCACGTCGAGGACGATCCTGCTGCCGTCGACATGGCCGTTCATGATGTGCGAGCCGAAGAAGGCGGGACCGTTGAACCAGCGGATGTCCTCGGCGGTGCCGTCGACCGGCAGGACGGCGAAGTACGCCTTCTCGTCCCGGTGCCACTGGTAGTACGGACCGCCCGCCCTGACCACGTCCATGTCGGTGATCAGCGGGAAGAAGCCGAAGACGACGTAGTCGCCGGCCAGTGCGTAGTCGTGCACGGTGGCCGCGTACGGGGCCTCGAACCACACCTCCTTGACGACCTTGCCGCTGGTGTCGATGCGGTAGTAGGCCATGTCCTTGGTGCCGTCGCCCTTGGCCTGGTAGGCGAAGGTGTGCATCTCGTCGGTGAGGGCGTCGATCTTCGGGTGGGCCGACAGCCAGGGCGCGGTGACCTGGCCTTCGAAGTCGACCTTTTCCTTGGTCTCCAGGGTGACCGGGTCCAGCTCGATCGGCAGACCGTCCTCCTTGAGGGCCAGGAGGCGGCCGGAGTGCCACACGACGTGCGTGTTGGAGGTGGTCGGGTCGAGTTCGGCCGCCAGCTCGTCGTTGGTGTAGCGGTTGCGGTAGCGGCCGAAGAGTGAGCGGCGGGCCTTCTCCTGGGCGAGGAAGCGCTCGTTGCGGACCCAGCGGCTGCGGTAGTCGACGTGCCCGTTCTCGAAGCGGAACCGGTGGACCATGCCCTCGCCGTTGAAGTACTCCTCGTAGGCGACGAGCATGTCGAAGTCGGCCTTCTCGACGCCGAGGCGCGGCGGGTACTGGGTCTCCGGCCCGCATCGGTACAGCGTGCCGTTGAGCGCCTCCGGCACCGCACCCTGGATCACCTCCAGGTCGTGGATGTCGGACTCGGCCCGGACGGGCTCGTTGAAGCCCTGGAAAAGTGAGATCTCGGGGAAGCGGATCGGTTCGGCCATCGGTGGGCTCCTGTTCATCGTGAGCGTGCGGCTGTCGTCGGGCCGGGCATCCGAGGAACTGATTAGATATCTAACTAGTTCCCCGCAGGTTAGGAGGCGGCGCGGGGGTGGTCAATCCCTGCGGCTCGCCCCGCTCGTCTGTCTACAGAGTACGCATCAAGTGCCGATTCCGCAAAACTTGCGGAGTATGCAATAATAGGTTTCATGAGTCCCTCTGGTGAAACCCTGCGTGAGCGTCGGCGTCGTGAGACGCGCGACGAGATCCATGCGGCGGCGCTGCGCCTGGCTCGGGGCCGCGGGTTCGACAAGATCACCGTGGACATGATCAGTGCGGAGTCCGGCGTCTCCGCGCGCACGTTCTTCAACTACTTCCCGAGCAAGGAAGACGCCATCGTGCTCGGCCCCGCCGTCCTGCCCCGGGCGGTCGTGCGTGAATTCGCGGCGCTCGGGCCGGCCCACCCGAGGGACGTGCTCGCCGATCTGACCCGTGCGCTGGTGGCCGACATCGCGGCCCACGGGCCCAGGCGCGAGGAGATGCAGGCCATCTTCCTGCTCACGCACGACCATCCGACCGTCCTGGCCGCCATGCTGACCCGCTTCGACCAATTCCAGCGCTCCGTGGCGGAGGCGGTCGCGGAACGCCTGGGGCAGCGACCGGAGGACGAGGTGCCCAGCATGGTCGCCGCTCTCGCGCTGGCCGCGGTCCGTGTCGGCCTGGAGCGCTGGACGGCCGACGACTCACCGGAGCGCGACGACTCGGCCGTGCCGTACGTGGAGCGCTCCGCAGACCTCCTGCACACACTCCTCACGCCCAGAGACGCGGCCGGTCCCAGGGCCGTTCGCCTCGCCACCCACCCGATGACCCGAACTCGGAGACCCGATGAGTGACACCGTCCCCGCGGCACCTTCGTCGGAGGAGCAGACCTCCTCCGGCGGGCCGGGCCGCTTCGGCCTCATATACGCCGGCCTGATGGCCGTGATGCTGCTGTCCGCGCTCGACCAGACCATCGTCAGCACCGCCCTGCCCACCATCGTCGGCGAACTGCACGGTGTGAACCACATGGCCTGGGTGACCACCGCCTACATCCTGGCCGCCACCATCGCCATGCCGATCTACGGCCGCCTCGGCGACCTGCTCGGCCGCAAGAACCTCTACATCGGCGGCATCGTCGTCTTCCTCGCCGGTTCGGTGATCGCCGGTTCCGCGCAGGACATGACGATGCTGATCGTCGGCCGGGCCATCCAGGGACTGGGCGGCGGCGGTCTGATGATCACCTCGCAGGCGATCGTCGCCGACCTCGTACCGCCCCGCCAGCGCGCCAAGTACATGACCCCCATCGGTGCCATCTTCGGCCTCTCCGCCGTCATCGGCCCGCTGCTCGGCGGCTGGTTCACCGACAGCGTCGGCTGGCGCTGGTGCTTCTGGATCAACCTGCCGGTGGGCCTGGTCGCGCTCACCCTGTGCACCCTGGTCCTGCGCCTGCCGCGCAAGGCGGCCAAGGTCACCATCGACTACCTCGGTATCACCCTCATGGCGGCCGCGGTCGCCTGCACCGTCCTGGTCGCCGACTGGGGCGGCACCGACTACGCCTGGAGCGACCCGCTGATCCTCGGCCTGGCCGCCGCCGGTGTGGCCGCCTGGTCCCTGTTCTTCTTCTCGCAGAGCCGGGCCACCGAGCCGATCATCCCCCTGCGCCTGTTCCACAGCCGAATCTTCAACATCGCCACGCTCATCGGCATGATCGTGGTCGGTGTCGGTATGTTCGCCGTCGTCAGCTACATGCCGACCTACCTGCAGATGGTCTACGGCGTCAGCGCCACCGAGTCCGGCTGGCTGCTGCTGCCGATGATCGTGGGTCTGATGGGCGCGAGCATCCCTGTCGGACAGGTGATGAGCCGGACCGGCCGCTACAAGATCTACCCGATCATCGGATCGACCGTCGTCGCGGTCACTGCCCTTCTGCTCTCCACCATCGACGTCAACACTCCGCTCGCCCAGCTCTGCGCGTACCTCTTCCTGCTGGGTGCCGGCATCGGTCTGATGCTGCAGGTGCTCGTGCTCGCGGTGCAGAACGCGTTCCCGTCGAGCGACGTCGGCACCGCGACCTCCGCGAACAACTTCTTCCGCGAGATCGGCGCGACGATGGGTACCGCGGCGGTCGGCGCGGTCTTCACCAGCAGGCTGAGCGACCAGCTCGCCTCCCGCCTGTCGCAGAGCGACCTGAAGGTGGTCGGCAGCACCGACTCCCTGACCCCCACCCTGGTCCACTCTCTTCCGGCCAAGATCCAGGACGCGGTCATCGGCGCCTACCAGCACGCCCTCACCCCGGTCTTCCGCTACCTGGTGCCCCTCTTCGTGGTCGGTATCGTCCTCGCCTTCCTGCTCCCCGAGAAGCGCCTCACCGACGACGACCCGGGCGAGGGCGGGGCGGCGGCCCCGGACACGGAGCCCCAGGGCCAGGGACCGAAGGCCGTGTCGGTCGGCTGACGACGGGCTGAGAGGCCCGCCTGCTCCACGGCGAGAGCGCCGTGGAGCAGGCGGGCCTCTTCGTTGTGCGAGGGCCCGCGACGGCCGGCGGCGCGGCGCCTGTTCGCCACCGCTGTCCAGTACGAGCCGGTCCTGGACCAGGCCGGGCGATCATCCTCGCTTTCCGGAGGGGGAAGCTTCGACTCCCGGAGGGGACAACTGCGCCGAGGACACGCGGACAGCCGTACCACTTGCGGGGCTGTAGTGCTCCGGCCGCTCGGTCACGCGGGCTTCTCGGGCAGCGAAAGGGGGCCGCCACGTCCATGGCGGCCCCCCTCATGGATATCGCTCCCGACGTCAGGCCGCCGTCGGAGGCGGGAACCCGGGCGGAGGAGCCATCGGCCCGCCGGGCGGCGGGGACATCATCGCCGCACCGGGCGGGGGCATCATCGGGCCCCCGGGCACGGCGGAGGCGTTGATGACCACGGTCTTGGACTGGGTGTGGTTGAGGACGGAGTCGGCGCCCATGGTGCGGCCGAAGCCGCTGTGCTTGTAGCCGCCGAAGGGAGCGCCGATCACCTGGAACGAGTCCCCGGCGTTCACGGTCACCTGCCCGGCCTGGAGGGCCTTGGCGACCCGGATCGCGCGTCCGGTGTCACGGGTCCAGAGGTAGGCGGCCAGGCCGTACTCCGTGTCGTTGGCGACGGCCACCGCCTCGCTCTCGTCGGCCACCGGCAGTACCGAGAGCACCGGACCGAAGATCTCCTCCTGGGCGATGCGCATGCTCCGCTCGACATCGTCGAACAGCGTCGGCTCCACGAAGAGGCCACCCGGGTCGCCGCCACCGGTGACCAGCGTGGCGCCCTCCTTCCGGCCCACCTCGATGTAACCCATCACCCGCTCCTTCTGCTTTCGGTTGATCAGCGGGCCCATGTCCGCCTGCTCGTCCCAGCGGCCGATGCGAACCGCTTCGAGGGCCTGCGCGATCCGGTCCACCACCTCGGCCCGGACGCTCTCCTCCACCACCAGTCGGGTGCCGGCCATACAGATCTGGCCGGTGTTGAACGTGATGCCCCGGACGATGGCCGGTACGGCGGCGTCCAGGTCGGCATCGGCGAACACCACCTGGGGGGACTTGCCGCCCAGTTCGAGATGGAGCGGGGTGTGGTTCTTGGCGCACGCGGCCATCACCGCCGCGCCCACGGCCGGCGAGCCGGTGAAGCTCATCCGGCGGATGCCGGGGTGCGCGGCGAGCGCGGCGCCGGCCTCGTGGCCGTAGCCGGTGACGACGTTGATGACGCCGGCCGGGATACCCGCCCGCTCTGCGAGGGCGGCCAGCGCCAGCGCCGCCAGCGGAGCGTCCTCGGCCGGCTTGACGACGATGGTGTTGCCCGCACCGATGGCGGGGGCGACGTCCCCGACGAACATCGCCGCCGGCGCGTTCCACGGGATGATCGAGCCGACGACGCCGTACGGCTCGCGCAGGGTGAACCCGAGGGCGTCGGGGGAGTGGACGGGCAGGGTCAGGCCGGTCACCTTGTCCACCTGGCCGGCCACGAAGTCCAGCGCCAGGAACAACGGAATGGCCTGGCCCAGCGGCCTGCCGACCTCCATGCACTCGATCAGTTCCAGGGACACGGCGTGCTCCATCGTCAACCGGCCCCACTGGCGCAGGAGTTCGGCCCGGATGCCGGGGTCGGTGGCTGCCCAGGCGGGCTGCGCGGCCTGCGCGGCCGCCACGGCGTCGTCGATGTCGGCTCCGGTGGCGCGTGGTACGTGCGACAACGGTTGTTCGGTCGCCGGGTTGAGGACGGCGATACGGTCCCCGCCGCGCGCCGGGACCCATCGCCCGCCGATGAGCTGGGTGCCCTCCTGGGGCGCCGGGTCCGGCAGGGCGGTGGAGTTCTGTGCGGAGGTGGTCATGGACTCTTCCTTACGTGTGGGGAGTCATGGGTGCGGGAGGTCCCGTCAGACGACGGGCTCGGGTCCGTGCGGGGTGGGGCCCGCGGTGATCTCGGACGCGGGCCGGATACGGGGGATGAGCAGGGAGAGCAGCAGGGCCACGGCCATGAAGGCGGCCAGGGTCAGATAGGCGGCGCGGTAGCCGGAGTCGCGGTAGAACGCGGTTCCCTTGAGGACCGTGCCGCCCACGGCCAGGGCCAGGAACATGCACTGCGTGCTGAGCGTGGTGACCAGGTTGGCCGCGGTGAGCTGCATACCGCTCGCCACACCCTGCGCCGACCTGTCGACCACGCTCATCAGCAGGATCGGTGAACAGGCCATCACCATGCCGGCGCCGAGGTAGCTCGGGACGCCGGCGAGGATGACCTGTACCTCGTCCGCGTGGAAGTACGCCTGCGCCACCAGGCCGCAGGCCGCGAGCAACAGCCCGCACAGCCAGGGCAGCCTTGGGTCGGCACGGCCGGCGAGCCGCCCGGCGAGCAGACCGGCCAGCAGGAAGACGAGGCCGCACGGCATGATCACGAGCGCTTGGTGGGTGGCGGACCAGCCGAGCCCGTCCGAGACCCCGGGGATCCGTGGGTAGAGCGCCAGATAGATGATCAGCGTGCCGCCCGTCCACGCCGCACCCTGGCCGACGGCCGTGGCGGCCAGGACCGTGCCGAGATCACGGCGTGCCAGGAGCCGTACGTCCAGCAGCGGCCGCGCGGCCCGGCGTTCCACCAGGACGAAGAGCACGGTGAGCAGGATTCCGATGTAGAGCGTCCCCTGGAAGGGGCCACTGGTCCAGCCCGCCGTTCCGCCGATGCCGAGGGCGGAACTGAGCATCGCGGCCGCCCCGCCGAGCGTGAGACCGCCCGCCCAGTCGAAGCCGGCCCGCTCCCCGGTGCCCGGAAGCTCGGGCACCAGTGTCACCGCCAGCAGCAGGGCGAGTGCGACACCGGCGACGATCGTCCAGAGCACGGCGCGGAAGCCGAACCGGTCGAGCAACTGCCCGCCCAGCAGCGGGCCGAGCACGATCACCGCGCCCATGGCGGCGCCGATCGCGCCGGTGGCCGTGCCCACGTGACGAGGCGGGAACAGGTCCCGGACGGCGGACACCACGAGTGCGGTCACCGGCAGATACAGGGATGCGACCAGGCGTCCGGCCAGCATCACTTCATAGCTCGACGCCGACGCCTGCAGAATGTCCCCCAGCAGACCGGCGCCGATGACGGCTACTAGCACACGCTTGCGGCCGAAGACATCACCGGCCCTGGTGACGAAGGGGGTGAACAACGCCCCGCCCAGTGCGTAGACCAGTGTGAACCAGGCGATCTGCGTCGTGTGGTAGTGCTGGGCGATCGAGGCGGCCGACACCGAGGTGAGGATGCCGGCCAGCATGAACAGTTGGGCCGGCCAGACCAGGGCCAGCAGGATGAGTACGGCGCGGGCGCCGAGGCGTTCCGGTGCGGCCGCCGAGGCGGCTTGGACGTCCTGGGGCACGGGCGGAGTACGCGTCATCGCGTGTCCTTCCGGAGCGGGTGGTCACGGTCGCGGTAGGCGCCGTGAGCCACGGGTGCCGACGGAGTTCCGGTGGAAGGGGGGCGGCCGTCGCCGACGACGAGCGGCGTGTCGGGTCTGCGGCGGCGCGGCAGGGTGGGCGATCCGGGGAATCGGCAGGCCGTCAGGAGCGCGGTGCTCCGGCGGCCGCGTCGGCCGCGGCCTGGGCCCGGGCGACATCAGCCGTGCGGTGCGCGTTGCGGTGGTGCAACTCGGGCTGGGCGACGCCGAGGATCGAGCGGCCCCGCATCTCGGCCATCTCCTCCAGCCGGAACATCCGGTGCGTCGCCATGACACGGGCGTCCCGCGCGAACCGCTGGATGGGATTGCGCAGGCTCACCGTCGAGGACCCCAGGGCGATCTGGAGCATGTCGATGGCGTCGGCGCACAGCCGCACGGAGTAGACCAGATCCATCGAGATGGCCGAACTCCGCTCCATACCGATGTCCGCCCCCACCTGCGCGCACCAGTCCAGGGTGTCGGCGTGGCCGTGAATGAGCGAGCGAGCCGCACTGATCATCGCCTGGGCGCGGGCGGCCGTCACCTGCGCCGTCGGCATCTCCGCGACCGTGGGGTAGGAGAGGCCGAACGGCACTCGCTTGCGTGCCTGTTCGACGAAGCACTCCAGGGCTCCTTCGGCCATGCCCAGGGCGACCGGAGCGGCGTTGAGCGCGACCACGACGGCTCCCGCGCTCGGTCCGTAGCGCAGTCCGAGACCGTCGTAGCGGGTGGGCAGTTCCGCCATGCGCCGGGGGAAATCCGCCATGTCCGCGAAACGGTGCTCGGGGACGAACACCTCGCCGTCGACGGTGATCCCGTTGCTGTTGGAGGCCTTCAGGCCCATCACGTGCCAGTCGTCGAGCAGGTGGTACTGCTCTCGCGGGATGATCGCCGTGCCCCGTTGCGGGCGACCCCCCTCATCGTGGAACTCGACGCCGACCATCGCCCAGGCCGCATGTCCGCAGGAACTCGCGAAGCGCCAGTCCCCGCTCACCAGCCAGCCGCCCTGGGTCCGGCGCGCGCGGCCACCGCGGATGTCGAGGATGGAGGCGTTGCAGGTCAGCGGCCCGACCCAGCCGTCGTCGACGGCGAAGAGCTCGTCGACCGTGCGTTTCGGGTAACCGAGTAGCAGGCGGATACCGGTGCCCGCCCAGACCGTCCACCCCGCCGAACCGTCACCACGGGCGGCCGTCGCGATGATCTCCGCGATGTCCCGGGCTCCGAGCGCGTGCCCGCCGTATTCCAGAGGGTGCGCGATCCTGAACGCACCCGTGCTGTCGAGGGCTTTGAGCGCGGTGGGGGTGAGGCTGCCGAGCTCCTCGCTCTGTGTGCCCTCCTGCCGCAGCACCGGCACGATCTCGGCCACCCGGTCGCGGATCTCCCGGCCGACGGGGGTCAGGAACTCCGGATCAGGTCCGCTCGGGGCTTCGTAGGGGGGCTCCGGGGGAAGTACGGGAGGCGTGGGCATGGCGGCTCCTTCACACGACACGGTCTTGCCGACGGGTTCTGTGCGGTGACAGGGACGCGCCGGTTCCCCGTGGAACGGTGGTCATGGCCGGGGTCGGCGGACACGGGGCAGGGGACCGGGCCGTGCCGACGTCGGCAGCTTCACGAGTAAAGCCAGGATCGGATGCGTGCGTCTTGGTGCGGGGCGCCAATCTTGGCGGCGATGTTGCATCCGGATGGCAATCCCGCGACGCGCAGGTGACGTCGCGGAGGCGGGGGCCTGCCTGGCCGGAGCGTTGCGGTCGGTGTTGTCGGCAGGCTTGCCCGCCTGCTGGCCTGCCCCTAGCCTGAGATTGTAGTTAGATTTCTAACTTTCTTGGAGGGTGCCGATGTCGATCCCGCGCAGCCCATGGGTGCGTGAACTCGCGCCTGTCGGCGATCTGCCCGTGACGCCCGTGTGCGGCACGGAGGCCGTGGCCGTGGCGGAGGCCGAACTGGGCCCCGGCCCCGTGGCCTGGGCGGTCGAGACCTGCGCGAGACTCAGCGACTCGGCGCCGGCGGGCGGCTACTCCGGCACCAGAGGCACGTCCCCGCAGGACGACGAGGCCCAGCGCCGCGCCCTCGAACTGGGGCTGCTCTCCATGCTGTGCGCCCTGCAGTCCGGGCGTCTGCCCACGGAGGCCGACGTGGCCGCCGAGTCCTGGAACCTGAACCAGCGCGCCCTGCGGCGCGGAATGCCCCTGGCGGGAATGTTCCGGGCCATGTGGCAGGTGCAGGGCCGCGTGCAGAGCGCGCTGCTCGAATTCCTGGCCGCGCACGGCGTCGCCCGTTCTCCTGGCGAGGCCCTCGCCCTGGCCGGGCGGCTCAACGAGGGGATGACCGCCTATCTCGAAGTGATCCAGCAGCTCTTCAAAGAGGCGTGGGAACGGGACCTGCGGCAGTGGCAGAAGAACGTGGTCGAGTCCAAGCGGAAGATGGCCCGGCGTCTGGTCGAGGGCTCCGCGAAGACGGACGAGGCCGAACGGGTCCTGGGGATCCGGCTCAAGGCCCACCACGTGGCTGTGCTCGCCGAGGAGACTCCCGGATTCCGGGACCTGGCGGGGGCGGCCCTCGGGGGCAGGGGGGCGCCGTTCGCCGAGTACGTCCACCGCAGCCTGGCCGAACCGGCCGCCCGGGCCGGTGCCCAGATCGTCTGCGTCGACCACGACGACGACACCGCAGCGGCCTGGCTGACCTTCCTCGTGCCTCCCGCGCCGGACACGCTCGCCGCCCTGCGCTCCGCCCTGGCGACCTCGGCCACTGCCTGGGCCGCGATCGGTCCGCCGCTGTTCGGGCCTGCCGGTTTCCGGCGCAGCCACCTGGTGGCCCTCCGTCTGGGCCGCTACGCGCGCTTCCATGCCCAGGGACAGGACACGGTTTTCGACCTGGACTCGGTCAACCCGGCGGCCCTGCTGGTCGACGACCATGACTTCGCACAGTGGTTCGTCGAGGCCACTCTGGGAGAGCTGGCCGACACCCGGGCGAAGATCCGGGACCTGCGTACGACCCTGCTCCACTACCTGGCCTCCGGACGCAGCCTGCGAGGAGCGGCGGAAGCCCTGCACATCGCCCCCAACACGGTCGCCTACCGGGTCAGGCATGCCGAGTGCGTGCTGCCGCACGGAGTCGAACGCGATCCGTTCGCGGTGATGCTGGCGTTGTCCCTGGCCGAGGACCTGCCCGAACTGCTGGAGCCGGACGCGTGACACGTCCGATCAGATCTGACTCCCCGTCAGTTCCCAGTTCTCTTCCCGATATCCCCCAGTCGCACCGGCCAGAGTCATGAGCTGGCCCCGCCGGGCCCAGGAGCCGCCCCCATTGTCTCCTCCCGCTTAGGAAGCCATGACTGCCACCCCCATGTCTGTTCCCACGTTCGCCTTCCAGCGCCCGGCCGTCCTCTCGCTCGCCGGATCGGGTACCGCCACCGTCGACATCGTGATCCCGGTCTACAACGAGGAGCGCGCCCTGCCGGGCTGCCTGCGTACCCTGCACACTCGGCTGCGCGAGGACTTCCCGTTCCCGTGGCGCATCACGGTCGCGGACAACGCGAGCACGGACGGCACCCTCGCCGTCGCCCGCGAGCTCGCCGACGAGCTCCCGGGCGTCGCCGTCACCCACCTCGACCGCAAGGGCCGCGGCCTGGCGCTGCGCACCGTGTGGGGCGCGAGCGAGGCGGACATCGTCGCGTACATGGACGTCGACCTCTCCACGGGGCTCGACGGCCTGCTGCCGCTGATCGCACCGCTGGCGAGCGGCCACTCCGACATCGCGATCGGCAGCCGGCTGGCGCCGGGGGCACGCACCGTGCGCGGACCCCGGCGCGAGTTCATCTCCCGCTGCTACAACGCGATCATCCGGCTCACCCACGGCGTCAAGTTCACGGACGCCCAGTGCGGCTTCAAGGCCGCCCGCACCGAGGTGCTCGGCCCGCTCCTGGAGGTGACCCAGGACGACGCCTGGTTCTTCGACACCGAGCTGCTGCTCCTCGCGGAGCACAACGGACTGCGCATCCACGAGGTCCCGGTCGACTGGGTGGAGGACATCGACACCCGGGTCGACGTGGTCGGCACCGCCAGTGACGACCT
>NZ_JBHXMA010000036.1:0-121849 GCF_042721035.1 Streptomyces sp. NPDC058464 | reverse complement strand
GCCCATGCCGCGCCTGTACATCTCGCCGACGAAGGCACCGAACGCGTTCGCGACGGGCCGCAATCCGCGGGGTTCACGCGTACGAGGGGTCGTACGAACGCTGTACGCGCGTCAGACCTCCACGACGACCGGGAGGATCATCGGCCTGCGGCGATACCTGTCCGAGACCCACTTCCCGAGGGTGCGGCGGATCAGTTGCTGCAGTTGGTGCGGCTCCACGACGCCGTCCTGGGCCGAGCGTTCCAGGACCTCCGAGATCTTCGGGAGGACGTCCGCGAACGCGGAGTCGTCGATACCCGAGCCGCGGGCCTGGACATGGGGACCGCCCGTGATCTTGCCGGTGGACGAGTCGACGACCACGAAGACCGAGATGATGCCCTCGTCCCCGAGGATCTTGCGGTCCTTGAGGGCCGGCTCGCCGACGTCGCCGACCGAGAGGCCGTCGACGTAGACGTAACCCGCCTGGACCTTGCCGGAGATCTTGGCCTTGCCCCCGACGAGGTCGACGACGACGCCGTCCTCGGCGATGACGATGCGGTCGTGCGGGACACCGGTGAGGGCGCCGAGCTCGGCGTTGGCGCGCAGGTGCCGCCATTCGCCGTGGACCGGCATCAGGTTCTTCGGCCGGCAGATGTTGTAGAAGTACAGCAGCTCACCGGCGGAGGCGTGGCCGGAGACGTGCACCTTGGCGTTGCCCTTGTGGACGACGTTGGCGCCCCAGCGGGTCAGGCCGTTGATGACGCGGTAGACCGCGTTCTCGTTTCCGGGGATGAGCGACGAGGCCAGGATGACCGTGTCGCCGTCGACGATGCGGATCTGGTGGTCGCGGTTGGCCATCCGGGACAGGGCGGCCATCGGTTCGCCCTGGGAACCCGTACAGACCAGGACCACCTCGTGGTCGGGAAGGTCGTCGAGCGTCTTGACGTCGACGACCAGGCCTGGCGGGACCTTCAGGTAGCCGAGGTCCCTCGCGATGCCCATGTTGCGGACCATGGAGCGGCCGACGAAGGCGACCCGGCGGCCGTACTCGTGGGCCGTGTCCAGAATCTGCTGGATGCGGTGGACATGGCTGGCGAAGCTCGCCACGATGATCCGCTTGCGCGCACTGGCGAAGACCTGGCGCAGGACGTTGGAGATGTCCCGCTCGGGCGGGACGAATCCGGGGACCTCGGCGTTCGTCGAGTCGGCGAGGAGCAGGTCGATGCCTTCCTCGCTCAGCCGTGCGAACGCGTGTAGATCCGTCAGACGGCCGTCCAGCGGAAGCTGGTCCATCTTGAAGTCGCCGGTGTGGACCGCCATGCCGGCCGGGGTGCGGATGGCCACGGCCAGGGCGTCCGGGATGGAGTGGTTGACGGCGATGAACTCGCAGTCGAAGGGACCGACGCGCTCGCGTTGCCCCTCCGCCACTTCCAGGGTGTAGGGGCGGATGCGGTGCTCCTGGAGCTTGGCCTCGATGAGGGCGAGGGTCAGCTTGGAGCCGATGAGCGGGATGTCCGGCTTCTCGCGGAGGAGGAAGGGGACGCCGCCGATGTGGTCTTCGTGGCCGTGCGTGAGGACGATGCCCTCGACGTCGTCGAGGCGGTCCCGGATGGACGAGAAGTCCGGCAGGATCAGGTCGATTCCGGGCTGCTCCTCCTCGGGGAAGAGCACTCCGCAGTCGACGATCAGCAGGCGGCCGTCGTACTCGAAGACAGTCATGTTTCGGCCGATCTCACCGAGCCCGCCGAGCGGGGTGACGCGGAGCGCGCCTTCGGGGAGCTGCGGCGGGGCGCCGAGTTCAGGATGCGGATGACTCAAAAGACTCTCCTCACCACGCACGCCACGTACCGGTCGGGCACGTGGCGTGCGTGACGTTCGTGCATAAGCAGTTGTCGTTGTCCTTGCAGGGTGCGGGCACCGGTGGTCCCGCTTCTTCAGTTGTGAAGCGTCGCTGCGCGGACGGCCGCGCAGAAGTCTGTTGTCAGAGTTGTACCCCGCCGGCGGCAAGATCGATCTTGAGCTGGGCAATCTCCTCGGCCGAACACTCGACCATGGGTGCGCGCAGGGGTCCTGCGGGCAGTCCCTGGAGGGCGAGCGCGGCCTTGGTGGTCATGACGCCCTGGGTGCGGAACACACCGGTGTAGACGGGGAGCAGCTTCTGGTGGATCTCGGCGGCCTTGACGACGTCACCGGAGGTGTAGGCGTCGACGAGGGCCCGCAGGTCGGGGGTGACCAGGTGGCCGACGACCGAGACGAAGCCGACCGCACCCACGGAGAGCAGCGGCAGGTTCAGCATGTCGTCGCCGGAGTACCAGGCGAGGCCGGACTGGGCGATGGCCCAGCTCGCGCGGCCGAGGTCGCCCTTGGCGTCCTTGTTGGCGACGATCCTGGGGTGCTCGGCGAGGCGGACGAACGTCTCGGTGCTGATCGGGACGCCGCTGCGGCCGGGGATGTCGTAGAGGATCACGGGGAGCCCGGTGGCGTCGGCGACGGCCGCGAAGTGCCGGTACAGGCCCTCCTGCGGGGGCTTGTTGTAGTACGGCGTGACGACCAGCAGGCCGTGTGCGCCGTCGCGCTCGGCCTGGCGGGCCAGCTCGATGCTGTGGTGGGTGTCGTTGGTGCCGACTCCGGCCACGATGTGGGCGCGGTCGCCGACCGCCTCCAGTACGGCTCGTACCAGGTCCGATTTCTCCGCGTCGCTGGTGGTGGGGGACTCGCCGGTGGTCCCGTTGATGATCAGGCCGTCGTTGCCTGCGTCCACCAGGTGGGTGGCGAGCCGCTGTGCGCCGTCGAGGTCGAGCGCGCCGTCCGCCGTGAAGGGCGTGACCATGGCGGTGAGGACCCGCCCGAAGGGGGTCTGCGGAGTGGAGGTCGGAGCCATGGGTTACACGCTACTCGGTGCTCACGGCGCGGTCTGCCCTTGGGGTGCGGGGAAAGTCCTGACAAATGCGGAGCCCGGCACTGCCTGCTCGGGGGTTCAAGCAGTGCCGGGTCCGTTTGATCAGGCTAGATGAACTTCGCTAAATGCCGCAATACGGACACTTCTCCAGGCCGACCCGTACATCTGTGCCGAGCACGACAAGAAGCGCGATCAGCGGGCCGTGCCACGGCGCGACTACGGCGCGACCCGGCCGTTGGCGTTGAAGGCCGCATGGGTGAGCGGCATGAGCTTGGCCCACTCCGCCTCCATCTTCTCGCCCACCATCTCGATCTCCCGCTGCGGGAAGGACGGCACCTTGGCCAGCTCGTGCTGGGTGCGCAGCCCGAGGAAGTGCATCAGCGAGCGGGCGTTGCAGGTGGCGTACATCGAGGAGAAGAGACCGACGGGCAGCACCGCACGGGCGACCTCCCGGGCGACGCCTGCGGCGAGCATCTCCTGGTAGCGCTCGTAGGCCTGGACGTACGACTCCTGCATCGAACGTTCCACGATCTCCTGCTGGGCCTCGGTGCCCGGCACGAACTCGTACTTGCCGGGGCGCCCCTGCTGCACCAGCTTGCGGTCCTCGCCGGGGACGTAGAAGACCGGCTGCAGTTCCCGGTACCGGCCAGACTCCTCGTTGTACGAGTTGTGGACGACAAAACCGTTCGCGAGGAAGTTGTGCCAGGGGCCTTCCACGGAGAGGTCGTAGGTCATCTCCTCGCCGTCCGCCTCGATGGCGACGACCTGGTCCGGCACCGCCTTGGCGATCTTGCCGCCGCGCTGGGCCAGCGCCTGCTCTCCCGCGCTCTTGGTCGCATGGCACGGCTCGCAGGCCGGGGCGAGGTTCTTCTCGTCGAGGGCCTGGAGCAGGTCACCGGCCACCGGAACGACGTGGTCCAGGGCGAGCTGCTCCCGGGGGAAGTCGTGACCGCACAGGTGACAGGTGTCGACCTCCCTGATCAGCCGTTCGCGCTGCATCGAGGTCCATACGCCGATACCGCGGCGCAGGCTCGGCGGGACCAGCCCCTGCGACGGGCGCGGCGCCGTGCCGGCGACCAGGACGGCATCCCCGACGGTGAGCTCTCCCGCCTTGCACCAGCCCTCGGGGGTGAAGAGGGCGTGGTCGACGGTGCAGCGGAGGGTCTTGCCCGAGGCGGTGGTGATCTTGACGAGCGGCTTCACGCCCGACTCGATGACGTCGACGATCCTCGCCCGCTGGGCGAGCAGAGTTTCCTCGTCATAGCAGCGCACGTGGTTCCGGCGGACCGATTCGAGCTTGCGGATGCGGGTACTGGGGTGGAGTTCCCGGAACTCCGCGACGGCGGACTCCGCCGCCTCGCGGTTCTCGTACAGGCCGAGGTAGTGGTTCGTGTCGCCGCGTCGCACCTGGGCCATCCACTTGCCCGCCCGGCTGTGCCAGGTCACGCCTCCGGCGGAGTGCGGCAGACGGTCCTCGACGCCCAGGTGCCAGAGCTTGTACAGCTCGGCGATGGTGCGCCGGCGAAGGCGGCCCGCCTCGCTCTCCAGGGTGATCTCCGTGTCCCCGGCGATGCACCACCCCACCCGGTGGCGCATGAACTCGCGGAAGACGAAGATCGGGGCGCTGATGAAGAAGGTCATCGAGTTGTGCTCGAAGGGGCTGCCGTGCCGGTCCCGCATCAGGTAGTTGATGAGGCCCTTGGAGCGCTCCGGGTCCTTCTTCAGCTCGTCCAGGGACTGCTCGCCGGCGGTGGAGACGCGTGCGGCCCACAGCACGTCGGAGTCGGCCGCGCTGTGCTTGACCAGGTCGACGGTGACATCGCTCCGGAAGCTGGGCTTGAGGTCGTCGGCGGGGGTGTCGGTCACGGCTCGGAGGGTCCTTCCATCACTTCTCTCGGGCGGCGCCCACTCTACGGCCCGGCACCGACATCGGGGCGTTCGGTACCGGGGCGCGACATACACCGGCGAATTTCTGTGAATTCGGTGAAACCGGGCACCTATCGGGTCACTCGCCCGTCTGTGTAGATGACAGACAGTCGTTCGATCCAGAGATCCAGAGATTCGATCCCGAGAGGGGATGCACCACCCATGTTCCGTCGGCGCGAACCAGTCCCGTTCGCCTTCCTCGCCGAAGCCGACAGGTTCCGCAGCAATGTCGCTCCCCCGCCCCGTCAGCGGTCGTCCGTGAGTCAGATAGCCGGGAAGTGGCTGCTCGGGCTCACCATCGTGGCCGGGCTCGTGGGCTCGCTGGTGCTGGGCATGCCCGCGCTTTCCACGCCGTCCGACACCGGGAACCGGCAATCGCAGGCCTCCCAGGGGCGCTGAACTCTTCCGGACCCCCGTGAGTGGTGGGCGGGGAGACGGCCGGATAGCCTCACCGGGCACAGCCCACGCATGGATTGAGTGAGGACCAGTCGTGCCCCTGCCCTTCCTGACGGCCGACCGCGCCTATGACGCGGCACTCGACAACGCCCTCCCGTACGACGACCGGGACCGCTGGCGCCGCCCCTACCGGCCCGGGCCCTGGCGGGTCGGCGGGGCCGCCCTGTGGCTACTGCTCGCCTCGTTCGTGCTGTTCGCAGCGGTCGCCCTGGCCCTGACCGGCTCGCTGTCCTCCGCCGGGGTGGTCCTCGGTATCGCGCTGCTGATCATCGCCGCCGCGCTGCGGATACTGCGCATGGGCGTGTGGGTGAGCGCGCACGGGGTGCGCCAGGTGGGTCTGCTGCACACGCGGACGGTGCCCTGGAAGCGGGTCGTCACGGTACGTACGGCGCAGCAGCCGGTGCGCTGGCTGGGTCTGCCGCGGACCGTACAGGGGCAGGCGCTGACCCTGGTGCGCAAGGACCGGTCGCCGGAGGACACCGGGCCGCTGCTGACCACGCACGGGATGGACTTCGTGGGCCGGACGTCGGCGTTCGACCGTGCGGCGGACGCGGTGGAGGCGTGGGCGGCGGAGTACGGGCACGGTCAGCTTCGCTGAAAGTGCCGCGACGTGCCGTGTGCCGTCTGCGGCGCCGTCGTGGCTGGTCGCGCAGTTCCCCGCGCCCCCTGAGGGGGCGGGGACTCAGGCTTCCACCGGCCTGCCGTCGTGCAGGGCGATGGCGCGCTGCATCGCCTTGCGGGCGCGCGGGGTGTCCCGGGCGTCGTGGTAGGCGACGGCGAGGCGGAACCAGCTGCGCCAGTCGTCGGGGGCGGCCTCGGTCTCGGCCTTGCGCTTGGCGAAGACCTCGTCGGCCGAGTCCCGGTCGATCCGGCCGCCGGGGGTGCGCTTCAGCTCGTCCACGGGCAGGCCGCCCTCGGCGTCGAGCTCGGTGGCGAGGGCGTTGGCCCTGCGGACGAACTGGGTGTTCTTCCACAGGAACCACAGGCCGATGACCGGCAGGATCAGCACCGCCACCCCGAAGGTGACGGTGAGGACCGTGCCGGTCTGGATGAGCATCACACCCCGGCTGCCGACCAGGACGAAGTAGAAGAGGAGGACGGCGGCCGTGACGGCGTAGGAGAGCTTCGCGCGCATGAGCAGGGGCCTTCCGGGCTCAGCCCAGGTCCAGGAAGTTCTCCAGGCCGAAGGTCAGGCCCGGAGCGGTCACCACCCGGCGGGCGCCGAGCAGGATGCCCGGCATGAAGCTGCTGTGGTGGAGGGAGTCGTGGCGGATGGTGAGGGTCTCGCCCTCGCCGCCGAGGAGGACCTCCTGGTGGGCGAGGAGGCCGCGGAGGCGGACGGCGTGGACGGGGATGCCGTCGACGCTGGCGCCCCGGGCACCGTCCAGGGCGGTCACCGTGGCGTCCGGGGCCGGGGCGGTGCCGGCCGCGCGGCGGGCGTCGGCGATCAGCTGGGCCGTGCGGGTGGCGGTCCCGGAGGGGGCGTCGACCTTGTTCGGGTGGTGGAGCTCGACGACCTCCACCGACTCGAACCAGGGCGCGGCGATCTGCGCGAACTTCATCGTCAGCACGGCGCCGATGGAGAAGTTCGGGGCGATGAGCACGCCGGTCTCCGGGGACTGGGCGAGCCAGCCCGTCAGCTGCGCGAGGCGCTCGTCGGTCCAGCCCGTCGTACCGACGACGGCGTGGATGCCGTGGCGTACGCAGAAGTCGAGGTTGCCCATCACCGAGGCGGGGGTGGTGAGTTCGACGGCGACCTGGGCGCCGGAGTCGGCCAGCGCCTCCAGCTTGTCGCCCCGGCCAAGGGCGGCGACCAGCTCCATGTCCTCGGCGGCCTCGACCGCCCTGACCGCCTCGGAGCCGATCCGGCCCTTGGCGCCGAGGACCGCCACGCGCAGCTTGCTCATCTTCGTCTTCGTTCCTTACCGGTGGTGTGTCAGGCGACGGCGTCGTGCAGGCGTGCGGCCTGTTTGTCCTTGAGCGGGCCGATGACCGACAGCGACGGGCGCTGTCCCAGGATGTCGCGGGCGACCGAGCGGACCTCGTCCGGGGTCACGGCGGCTATCCGGGCCAGCATGTCGTCGACGGACATCTGCTCGCCCCAGCACAGTTCGCTCTTGCCGATACGGTTCATCAGCGCGCCGGTGTCCTCCAGGCCGAGGACCGTGGAGCCCTGGAGCTGGCCGACGGCACGGCCGATCTCGTCGTCCGGCAGGCCGTTCTCGGCGACGTGGTCGAGTTCGTCCCGGCAGATCTTGAGGACGTCGTGCACCTGCGAGGGCCGGCAGCCGGCGTAGACGCCGAACAGTCCGCAGTCGGCGAAGCCCGAGGTGTACGAGTACACGCTGTAGGCCAGGCCGCGCTTCTCGCGGACCTCCTGGAAGAGCCGGGAGGACATGCCGCCGCCGAGGGCGGTGTTGAGCACGCCGAGGGCCCAGCGGCGGTCGTCGGTGCGGGCGAGGCCGGGCATGCCGAGGACGACGTGCGCCTGTTCGGTCTTGCGGCCGAGGAGTTCGACGCGGCCGGCGGTGCGGATGGTGCGGCTGCCGTCGCGCGGGGCGATCGGGGTCGATTCGGCGTTCTTGAAGGCGCCGGCCTTCTCGAAGGCCGCGCGGACCTGTCGTACGACCTTGTTGTGGTCGATGTTGCCGGCCGCGGCGACCACCAGGTGGGTGGGGTCGTAGTGCTTCTTGTAGAAGCGGCGGATGCGGTCGGCGGTGAGGGCGTTGACCGTGTCGACGGTGCCGAGGACCGGGCGACCGAGGGCGTTGTCGCCGAACATGGTGTGCGCGAACAGGTCGTGCACGCAGTCGCCCGGGTCGTCCTCGGTCATCGCGATCTCTTCGAGGATCGCGCCGCGCTCGACGTTGACGTCGTCCTCGAGGATCAGGGAGCCCGTGAGCATGTCGCAGACGACGTCGATGGCGAGCGGCAGGTCGGTGTCGAGCACGCGTGCGTAGTAGCACGTGTACTCCTTCGCCGTGAACGCGTTCATCTCGCCACCGACCGCGTCGATGGCGGAGGAGATGTCCAGCGCGCTACGGCGGGTCGTGCCCTTGAAGAGCAGGTGCTCAAGGTAGTGGGTGGCGCCGTTCAGGGACGGGGTCTCGTCGCGGGAGCCGACGTGGGCCCAGATGCCGAAGGTCGCGGAGCGGACCGAGGGCAGGGTCTCGGTGACGATGCGCAGGCCGCCGGGGAGGGTGGTCTTGCGGACCGTGCCGATGCCGTTCTCGCCCTTGATCAGGGTTTGGGTACGGGCGACGGCCCGCGCCTCCGGAGAGGTGCGGGCCGTCGTCGTGGAGCTGCTCGACGTCACTGGTCGGTGTCGTCCTTTGCGTCCTCGGAGGAGGCCTCTTCCTCGCCCTCGATCACGGGGATCAGGGAGAGCTTGCCGCGGGAGTCGATCTCGGCGATCTCGACCTGGACCTTCTGGCCCACACCGAGGACGTCCTCGACGTTCTCCACGCGCTTGCCGCCGGCCAGCTTGCGGATCTGCGAGATGTGCAGCAGACCGTCCTTGCCGGGCAGCAGGGAGACGAACGCACCGAAGGTGGTCGTCTTCACGACCGTACCGAGGTAGCGCTCGCCGACCTCGGGCATCGTCGGGTTGGCGATGCCGTTGATCGTGGCGCGGGCGGCCTCGGCGGCCGGGCCGTCGGAGGCACCGATGTAGATGGTGCCGTCGTCCTCGATGGTGATCTCGGCGCCGGTGTCCTCCTGGATCTGGTTGATCATCTTGCCCTTGGGGCCGATGACCTCGCCGATCTTGTCCACGGGGATCTTGACGGTGATGATCCGCGGGGCGTTCGGGGACATCTCGTCCGGCTTGTCGATCGCTTCCATCATCACGTCGAGGATGTGGAGGCGGGCGTCGCGGGCCTGCTTGAGGGCCGCGGCCAGGACGGAGGCCGGGATGCCGTCCAGCTTGGTGTCGAGCTGGAGGGCGGTCACGAACTCCTTGGTGCCGGCGACCTTGAAGTCCATGTCGCCGAAGGCGTCCTCCGCACCGAGGATGTCGGTGAGGGTGACGTAGTGCGTCTCGCCGTCGATGTCCTGGGAGATCAGGCCCATGGCGATACCGGCGACGGGGGCCTTCAGCGGCACACCGGCGTTCAGCAGCGACATGGTGGACGCGCAGACCGAACCCATGGACGTCGAGCCGTTCGAGCTCAGCGCCTCGGAGACCTGGCGGATCGCGTAGGGGAACTCCTCGCGGGTCGGCAGGACCGGGACCAGGGCGCGCTCGGCGAGGGCGCCGTGGCCGATCTCGCGGCGCTTCGGGGAGCCGACGCGGCCGGTCTCGCCGGTGGAGTACGGCGGGAAGTTGTAGTTGTGCATGTAGCGCTTGCGAGTCACCGGGGAAAGGGTGTCCAGCTGCTGCTCCATCCGGAGCATGTTGAGGGTGGTGACGCCCAGGATCTGGGTCTCGCCACGCTCGAACACGGCGGAGCCGTGCACACGCGGGATGGCCTCGACCTCGGCGGCGAGCGTACGGATGTCCGTCACGCCCCGGCCGTCGATGCGCTTCTTCTCCTTGATCACACGCTCGCGGACCAGCTGCTTGGTGAGCGAGCGGTACGCGGCGGAGATCTCCTTCTCGCGGCCCTCGAACTCCGGGAGCAGCTTCTCGGCGGCCAGACCCTTGACGCGGTCCAGCTCGGCCTCGCGCTCCTGCTTGCCCGCGATGGTCAGCGCGGAGGCGAGCTCCGGGCGGACGGCGGCGGACAGCGCCTCCAGGACGTCGTCCTGGTAGTCGAGGAAGATCGGGAACTCGCCGGTCGGCTTGGCGGCCTTCGCGGCGAGGTCGGCCTGGGCCTTGCAGAGCACCTTGATGAAGGGCTTCGCGGCTTCCAGACCGGAGGCGACGACCTCCTCGGTGGGCGCCTCGGCGCCGCCCTTGACCAGCTGGATGGTCTTGTCGGTGGCCTCGGCCTCGACCATCATGATCGCGACGTCGCCGTCCTCCAGGACGCGGCCGGCGACGACCATGTCGAAGACGGCGTCCTCGAGCTCGGAGTGCGTCGGGAAGCCCACCCACTGGCCGTTGATCAGCGCGACGCGGACGCCGCCGATCGGGCCGGAGAAGGGCAGACCGGCCAGCTGGGTGGACGCGGACGCGGCGTTGATCGCGACGACGTCGTACAGGTGGTCGGGGTTGAGCGCCATGATGGTGGCGACGACCTGGATCTCGTTGCGCAGGCCCTTCTTGAAGGACGGGCGCAGCGGGCGGTCGATCAGACGGCAGGTGAGGATCGCGTCCTCGCTCGGCCGGCCCTCACGGCGGAAGAAGGAACCCGGGATCTTGCCGGCGGCGTACATCCGCTCCTCGACGTCCACCGTGAGGGGGAAGAAGTCGAGCTGATCCTTGGGGTTCTTGGAGGCGGTGGTGGCCGACAGCACCATGGTGTCGTCGTCCAGGTACGCCACGGCGGAGCCGGCGGCCTGCTTGGCCAGGCGGCCCGTCTCGAAGCGGATGGTGCGGGTGCCGAAGGCGCCGTTGTCGATGACGGCCTCGGCGTAGTGGGTCTCGTTCTCCACTAGCGTTTTCTCCGTTACTTTCGTCTGCGTTACGTCTTTTGTCCCGGTCCGCCCGTGTGGCGGGGGGACGGTTGCGGAGAAGCGCGCCGTGCTGTGCGGGCCGGTCTTCGATCGAAGCACCCGGGGCTCGCTTCCCCCCGGGGGCCACTACCGAGGACCGGCGGCGGCTTGGGTGCGCTTCTCCTTGTTCGTTGTCGTGCTGTGTCGTGCGTATTGCGTTGTGCTACCACACTACAAAGCGTGAGTGACACTCCGCACGTTTCCGCACGTACGGCAAAGGGAGCGGCCCCGGGTGTCTCTCCGGGAACCGCTCCCTTCACGGCGTCTTACTTGGCGCCCGCCGCACCGCGGCGGATGCCCAGGCGGTCGACCAGCGCACGGAAGCGCTGGATGTCCTTCTTCGCCAGGTACTGCAGGAGGCGACGGCGCTGACCGACCAGGATCAGCAGACCACGACGGGAGTGGTGGTCGTGCTTGTGGACCTTGAGGTGCTCCGTCAGGTCGGAGATCCGACGCGACAGCATGGCGACCTGGACCTCGGGGGAGCCGGTGTCGCCCTCCTTGGTACCGAACTCGGTGATGATCTGCTTCTTCGTAGCGGCGTCGAGCGACACGCGTACTCCTCGTAGTCTTTGCATGGCCACCGAGTGCCCCCGGTCTTTGTCTCGGGGGAGCTTCCGTTACTCGGGAGGCGGGGATCCGTTGGGCGCGGCCTCCGGGGTCCGCGGGGGACTCCGGAGGTGCGTACACAAACGGCCGTCGTCAAGGGTACCAGTGCCGGTGGGGGGCTCTGTCCTGGGGTTGTGGAAGAAAGTACGGCCCCGGCACGACCGCCAGTAGTGTGACGGTCACAGCGCAGGTACGGGGGAAGACGAGGGGAAGGGGTCGCGCGGGATGAGCGAGACGGCTGAGGAGACGAAGGCGCGCAAGGAGCGGGAACGGGACGAGCTCTACGCGCTCGACATCTCGGGCGTCGAGTGGCACTGCGCGCCCGGTACCGAGCAGGACGAGGAGCGGGTCGAGATCGCCTACCTGCCCGAGGGTGCGGTGGCCATGCGGTCCTCACTCGACCACGGCACCGTGCTGCGGTACACGGAGGCGGAGTGGCGGGCGTTCGTGCTGGGCGCGCGGGACGGCGAGTTCGACCTGGAGCCGAACGAGCGCAACGGCGGCCTGGCCGCCCAGTGAGCGGTGGCGCGGCGGGCCGGTGAGCGGTTGCCCGGCCCCCCGGTGACCGGCGTCCGCGGGGCGGCACGCGCGTGTGCCGCCCTTTCGCGGTCCGTTCGCGGTCCGGCCAGAGCCCCCGGGGCGTCCCAGCCCACGCCGGGGTCGGCTCGTGCCCGCGCTGCCGATGCCGATGCCGATGCCGAGCACGGACAGCAGGGCGGCCTTGGAGTGCTTGTCGGCGGCGGCGAGTTCCCGCTTGACGAAGGAGACCCTGCCCTGTTCCACCACGATGTCCGACTGCGCCGGGTCGCTGAGCTCGCCCTGGTCGTCGGACGGGAGGGCGCGGCGTTTCGCCGTACTCACCTGGCACTCCCCCGCCCCCGTGGCATCCGCGCGCAATGTCCCCTTTTCTGAGGCCAGTTCGCCCGTTTCCTCCGTGCTCACGCGAACACCGCCCCACCCTGGCTCCCTGCGCCACAGGGGACTCATGGCGAGGGCGGGCAGGATGACAGACGCCAACTGGCACCGAACTGACGGCTCTTGCCCGTTTTGTTCATCGGTTGTTCGGCAATACGAAGGCTCCGCACACCACTTCCGGGCAGGGTGTGACCAGGCGGACCTCTGACGAGAGGCGGACGGGCCTGCCGAGGTGCGGCTCGTGGTGATTAGGCTGGGAGGGGGGCGCGACGTCCGGACTGTGAACAGGACGTCGGTTTCCCGAGGGGGAGAGCCGGTGGATCGGACTACCTCACACGAATTTGGATGCTGAGAACGACACGACATGGTCGTCGCGCCGGCACGGCATGAGGGTGCTCGACCACACCAGGAGGAACTGTGAGCAGCGATCGGGACGGGATCCGCGGGGGCTGGGCCACACCCGGCGATGACCAGCCCGACGCGGAGTCCCTCAACGAGATGACGGGCGAGTTCACGATCGACTACGCGCCGCCCGCCTGGTACACGCAGAACGCGGCCGACGGTTCCGGTCCGGCGGCCGGCGGTCCGGGCGCCGGCGCGGACTCGGCAGGCGCGCCCGGAGCGGTGAGCGGGCCTGGCGCCGGTGTGGGCCCTGTGGGTACGGGTCCTGCGGGTGCGGGTGCCGCCGGTGCCGGTACGGGTCCTGCCGCGCCGCCCCGTTCGCCGTTCCCGCCGGGGGCACCGATCCCCGGGCTGACGCCTCCTCCGCACGCCCAGCAGGGGGGCGCGAGGCCGGGTCCCGGGCTGCCCTTCACGCCGCCGCCCCCCGCTCCGCCGACGTCCGGTCCTGGAGCACCGTTCACGCCGCCGCCGACGTCGACACCGGGCGCGCCGTTCACCCCGCCGCCCGCGTCAACACCGGGGGCCCCCTTCACCCCTCCGCTCAGCGTGAGTCCCGGGGCTCCGTTCACGCCGCCGGTGGCTTCGGTACCGAGCGCTCCGGCGCCGGGTGCTCCGGTCACGCCGCCGCCCGTTTCGACGCCCGGTGCGCCCTTCACGCCCCCGCCCGCGTCAACTCCCGGAGCACCGTTCACCCCGCCGCCCGCGTCAACACCGGGGGCTCCCTTCACCCCTCCGCCTACCGCCACGCCGGGCGCGCCGTTCACGCCGCCGACGCCCCCGACGCCCCCGACGGCTTCGGTGCCGAGCGCGGGCGCCGGGGCCCTGGCCGCCCCACCCGCGGCGCCGGCCGCCCCGCCCGCGGCGCCGTTCATCCCGGCCGCGCCGCCCGTCGGCGGCCCGGCCGCCGTGCCCGGGCTGCCGGTCGGTTTCGAGCCGCAGCCGGTCACGGCCGAGGAGCCGACGCCGGAGCCCGAGCAGGACAACGGCGACCTGGAGAGCGGTGCGACGATGCGGTTCTCCGCCGTCGCGATGAAGCGCGAGATGGCCGAGGCCGCCGAGCAGACTGCCGCCGAAGAGACGGACGGCGGCGAGGAGGAACGGGAGGCCGATGTCGTCGCGCTTCCGGTGAGCTCCGAGGCGGAGCACGAGGACACCCGCGAGGAGGCTGCCGAGGCGCCTGAGCCGTCGGCGTCGGCCGACGCCTACATCGACATCGAGGACGAGGACGAGGGCGCGCACGGGGATCCGCGCGACGAGTTCGAGGCCGTCGACGCCGACGCCGATGTGGATGCGGACGCGGACGCGGATGCGGATGCGGATGCGGATGCGGATGCGGACGGTGCCGCCGAGGCGGACGAGCCCGTCCAGGAAGCCGTCCCGGCGGACGCCCCGGACGCAGGCGAGTCCCGGTCCCAGGACGCGGCCGCCGTCGACGCCCTGGACGACAACGACGACGAGCGCGGCCCCGAGACCGACGGCGCCGCGCCCGCCGTGGCCGCCGTGGCCGCCGTGGACCAGGTCGAACCCCAGGACGCGCCCGCCGCAGCCCCGCAGGCCGCCGTCCCCGCGGCCCCGGCCCCGCCGCAGGACGCGCCCCCGGCTCCCGCGGACGCCGTGCCCACCGCCTGGACTCCCCCGCCGACGCCTCCGACGGTGGTCCCGCCGTTGCCGCCGTCGTACCAGCCCGCGGCCCCCGCGCCCGCGGCCCAGTGGCCGGTCCAGCCGCACGCACCGGAGCCGGCGCCCGGTCAGCCGCAGCCCCAGTCCCAGCCGCAGCCCGCCGCGGCCCAGGGTCCGCAGCCGTTCCAGCCGCAGGCACCGCAGCCCGCGCCCGCCGCCTGGAACCAGCCCGCGCCCCCGCAGCCCGGGCAGCCCTACGCCCCGCAGCCTCCCGCGCCCGACGCCCAGGGCGGCTACGGCTTCCCGCAGCCGGGCGTCCCCGTCCAGCCGCCGCAGGCTCCGGGAGGCTACGGCTTCCCCCAGCAGCCCGGTCAGCCGCAGGCCCCGCAGTACCCGGCCTCCGACGCCCAGGGCGGTTACGGCTTCCCGCAGCCCCCGGCGCCTCCGGCTCAGCCCGGCGGCGGCTACGGCTTCCCGCAGCCGGGCGCCCCCGTCCAGCCGCCGCAGGCCGCCCCCCAGGAGCCGCAGGACCCGCGCACGGCACAGGCACCTCAGGCGCCTCAGGCACCGCAGAACCCGCAGGCGCCCGAGCCGGGGGCCGCCCAGCCGCAGCCCCGACCGCCCGTCGACCCCCGGGCCGGTGCCGCCTGGCCGCAGCCCATCCAGCACGACCAGCGGCAGATGACCAACCCCGGTGCCGCGCCGCTGGGTTACACCGCCGCCGTGGAGCTGTCGTCCGACCGGCTGCTCAACAACAAGAAGCAGAAGGCGAAGAGCGGCCGGCCCTCCGCCGCGTCCTCCCGGTTCAAGATCGGTGGGAAGAAGGAGGAGGCCGAGCGGCAGCGGAAGCTGGACCTGATCCGCACGCCGGTGCTGTCCTGCTACCGGATAGCGGTGATCAGCCTCAAGGGCGGTGTCGGCAAGACCACCACGACCACCGCGCTCGGCTCCACCCTCGCCACCGAGCGCCAGGACAAGATCCTCGCCATCGACGCCAACCCGGACGCCGGCACGCTCGGCCGCCGGGTGCGCCGCGAGACCGGGGCCACCATCCGTGACCTGGTCCAGGCGATCCCGTACCTCAACTCCTACATGGACATCCGGCGGTTCACCTCACAGGCCTCCTCCGGCCTGGAGATCATCGCCAACGACGTCGACCCGGCGGTGTCCACCACGTTCAACGACGAGGACTACCGGCGCGCGATCGACGTGCTCGGCAGGCAGTACCCGATCATCCTCACCGACTCCGGCACCGGCCTGCTGTACAGCGCCATGCGCGGGGTGCTCGACCTGGCCGACCAGCTGATCATCATCTCGACGCCGTCGGTCGACGGAGCGAGCAGCGCCAGTACGACGCTGGACTGGCTGTCCGCGCACGGATACGCCGACCTCGTGTCGCGGTCCATCACCGTGATCTCCGGGGTCCGCGAGACCGGCAAGATGATCAAGGTCGAGGACATCGTGCAGCACTTCGAGACGCGCTGCCGGGGTGTCGTGGTCGTCCCCTTCGACGAGCACCTGTCCGCCGGTGCCGAGGTCGACCTCGACATGATGCGGCCCAAGGTGCGCGAGGCGTACTTCAACCTCGCAGCGATGGTCGCCGAGGACTTCGTACGGCACCAGCAGATGCACGGCCTGTGGACCAGCGACGGCAACCCGCCGCCGGTCGCCGCCCCGCCGATGCCCGGCCAGCCCCTGCCGAGCCAGCAGCCCTACGCACCCGGACAGCCGCAGCCGTACTCGCCCGGACAGCCGTACGCGCCCGGACAGCCGTACCCGCAGCAGCAGCCCTACCCGCCGCAGCAGCCGTACCCGCCGCAGGGACAGCCGCCGCAGCAGGAGCTGTACGGCCCGCCCCAGCCCGGCGCCCAGCCCTACCCGCCACAGCCGGGACAGCCGCAGCCGCAGCCGCAGCCGCAGCCGCAGCCGCAGCCGCAGCCGGGGCAGCAGTATCCGCCGCAGCCTCAGCCGCAACCGGGATACGGCTACCCGCAGCCGCCCCTGCCCCCGCAGGCCGCTCCTCAGCAGCCGCCGCAGCCGGCCCAGCCCCCGCAGGGTCAGCCGCCGCAGCAGTAGCCGGAAAGCCGAAGGGCGGTCGGTGCCTCGTCGCACCGGCCGCCCTTCGGCGTACTGCTGAGCCCTCTGCTGAGCCCTCTGCCCGGTCAGGCGTTCTCGGCCGCCACCAGCTCCCGGCAGCGCTTGACGTCCTCGGCCATCTGCTCCAGCAGCGCGTCGAGCGAGTCGAACTTGGCCTGGCCGCGGACGTAGGCCAGGAAGTCGACGGCGACGTGCAGGCCGTACAGGTCGAGCCCCACACGGTCGATGGCGTACGCCTCCACCGTGCGCTCGGTGCCGTCGAACTGCGGGTTGGTGCCGACGGAGATCGCGGCCGGCATCACCTCGCCCTGGGCGTGCAGGAAGCCGGCGTAGACGCCGTCGGCGGGGATCGCGGTGTGCGGGAGCGTCTCCACGTTGGCGGTGGGGAAGCCCAGCTCGCGGCCGCGCTGGGCGCCGCGCACGACCACGCCCTCCACCCGGTGCGGGCGGCCCAGGATCTCGCGGGCACCCGCCATGTCGCCCTCGGCGACCAGGCGCCGGGTCAGGGTCGAGGAGAACGGCTCGCCGCCGCCCGCCTCCCCCCGCACGAACAGGTCGACGACCTCCACCTCGAAGTCGTACACCGTGCCCTGCTCGATGAGGAACTCCACGTTGCCCGCGGCCTTGTGGCCGAAGCGGAAGTTGGGACCCTCGACGACGGCCCTGGCGTGCAACTTGTCGACCAGGACCTTCACCACGAAGTCGGCGGCCGACAGCTTCGAGAACTCGGTGGTGAAGGGGAGGATCAGCACCGCGTCCACGCCCAGCTCCGTCATCAGCTCGGCGCGGGTGTGGTGCGGGGCGAGCAGCGGCGGGTGGCTGCCGGGGCGCACGACCTCGCTGGGGTGCGGGTCGAAGGTGACGACGACGGCCGGGATGCCCAGCTCACGGGCGCGGTCCACGGCATGCCGGATGATCAGCTGGTGACCGCGGTGCACCCCGTCATAAGAACCGATGGTGACGACGCTGCGCCCCCAGTCCTCGGGGATGTCCTCCAAGCCACGCCAGCGCTGCACTGTGACCGCTCCTCGAACCTGTGTCCGTTGTCCCTCTTACGCAGGTCTAAGGGTGCCATGTTTGCCGGACCCGTCTCACACCGGCACGGTCGCTGTGACCGGGCGCACGTGTCCGCGGTCACGCGGGGACCCGCACGCCCGCCAGGTTCCCGAGCATCCGCCGGGTGCTCGGGCCGACCACCGCGGCCCATTCCTGCGGGGTGTCGGTGAGCCAGCGGGCCATCAGGGCGGCGAATCCGGGCACGTGCCGGCCGAGGTCGACCAGGCCGCGGTCGAACAGGGTCGCCCCGTCCGGGGTACGGACGAGCAGCAGCCCGGTGCGCCTGACCAGCTCGCGCATCCCGTCGCCGTCGGTGTCGGCCCCGCGCTGTGCGGCGGCCGCGTGCAGCAGCGCGTCGAGGACGCCGGGGTCCCGTTCACGGTCCAGCAGCAACTCCAGGAGCTCCTGGCGCAGCGGTCGGGATGCGGGGGCGCCGGCCGCGCCGAGTACGGTCGCGAGGGCCGCCCGGACCGGCTCGGGGCCGTCGTCGAGCAGCTCGGTGACCAGGGGCAGGAGGACGGTACGGGCCTCGGCGCCCTGGTCGAGGCGGCGCTCCACGAACCCGGCCACCTGCCCGGCGAGGTCCGGCCGTAGCTCGGCGGCCTCCAGGACCAGTTCGGTGACCCGCTGGGCGAGCATGGGTGTGGTGACGTGGGCGAGGGTGCGCAGCACCTGTGCGGCGTCCGGCCCGCGCAGCCGGGCGCGGAAGGCCTCCAGGATCTCGTCGGGGTGGGTGACCAGGGCGGGGACCAGGGCGGCGGGCGTGAGCTGGTGGTCGCCGGTGGTGAAGTGCGTAAGCGCCTGCGGGAGATGGCGGGCGCGGGTCGCCGGGTCACGGACCAGCAGGGCGAGGGCGCCGCCGTGCACGGTGCAGTCGGCGGGGCGGGCGAGCAGGGCGAGCGCGGCATAGCGGAGCAGTTCGCGGTCGGGTTCGCTGCGGACGTGCGGGGCGGTGCGCAGCCCGTGGGCCATGGCGGCCACCCGGCGGGCCGGGCGCTCGTCGTGCGCCCAGCGGTCCACGGCCCGGCACACCGCCGACGGCTCGTCCTCGGCGAGTACGGCCAGCAGTTCGTCGCCGCGCCGGTGCGCCGCGTCCACCAGGACCTCGGTCAGGTCGTCCAGGGCCCGGTGCCGATGGGTGTGCAGCAGCGCCTGGGCCGCCGTCGCCACGGTGGCGTGCGGCATCGCGGGCAACGGCCGCTCGTCGTCGAACCACCGGGTGAGATAAGGCTGTACGGCGGTGGGGTCGGCGGCCAGCAGCCGGGCCACGGCGTCCAGGAAGCGCGGGGCTGCCGTGCCCTCGGGCTCCTCCGCCGGCGGACGGGTCGGCGGCCCGGTCGGCCGGGTCGGCCTGGCTCCGAAGCGGCCGATGCCCGCGCTCTCCGGCAGCGGCTCGTCGGCCAGCACCAGCCTGCGCAGCAGATCGAAGCGGTCGGCGGCCGGAAGGGCGAGCGCGGTCCAGAAGTCCGGCCCGAACTCGGGGGACGGGGTGCGCTGTTCGCCCACCACGCGGTCGGCGAGCCGCCGCAGCACCCCGGTGTAGGGGGTCGCGTCGGGCAGCCGCAACAGGGTCTGGGCGATCAGGCGAGCGGCCCACCAGGAACCGGGGTCCAGGTCGAGGGCGTGCGTCAACTCGTCGAGCCGGGGCGTGAGTTGGGTCGGTCCGTAGTCACGGTCGAGCAGCAGCAGGGCCTGGACGACCGGGCCGACCCTGTGGTGCGGGACGGGCAGGGGGTGGGCGCCCAGGGAGGTGCGGGGGCGGTGGACGAGGGCGTGCAGGGCCTCGTCCAGGTCCAGGTGCATGCCCTGGATCCAGTCGGCGAGCTCCTCGTGGGCGAAGCGGTAGCCGCCGCCGGCGGGCACCAGCAGGCCCTCGGTGAGGACGGCGGAGGCCCAGCCGGAGCCGCCGCCGAGGTGGGCCGGGACGGGCCCCCAGGGGAACACCGCTTCGAACGACTCCCGGTCCAACTCGCCCTGCCCGGGGCCGAGGCTGCGCCGGGCGGCCTCGTGCACCTGCCCGGAGACCCGGGCGGCGAGGCGGCGTACGGCCGTACCGCGCAGACCGTTCTCCGCGGCCAGCCGGACCGCGATGCGCAGGCACATCAGGTCGAGGTAGGCGGCGAAGACGTCGTGCCGGTCGATGGGGTCGTCGGCGGCGGGGGCGTCCGGGAGGGCGGCGCGGACCTCGGAGAGCAGGCGCAGGGCGAGGGGGTGGCGAGCGTCGCGGTCGATGAGGGCGCCGTCGGGGATGCCGTAGCGGGAGCAGGCGCGGCGGGCCTCGTCGGGGGTGAGGTCGGCGAGCCGGATGCACGGGGGGTCGCCGTCGGTGCCATGACCGTTGCCGTGTCCGTTGCCATGACGGTTGCCGGGTGCGTTGCCGTGTCCGTGCAGGAGGTCGGGGGGGAATTCGGCGCCGGCGCGCTCCCAGTACTCCTCCCGGCAGGCCACGAGCAGGCGGGCGCCGGTGTCGCGCAGCCAGTCCGCGGTGCCCTCGGTCCAGGCGGGGAGCCGGTGGGCGAGGACCGGGGGCATCTCCTCCGGGCCGTCCAGCAGAAGGAGGAGCGGACGGCCGGCGCGGGCGGCGAGGCGGGCCAGCCGTTCCACGCTCAACTCGCCCAGGTCACCGGGGAGTTGGGAACGGGAGGCGGCGACGATCCGGACCGCGCGTTCCAGGGAGCGGCGGGCCGCGGAGGCGACGGAGTCGTCGGCGTCCTTGAGGTCGGCGCCACGGAGCCAGAGGGTGGGGGCCGGGTTCGCTTCGCGGTTGCGGCGGGCGGCGAGGGCGGCGAGTTCTGTGGTGCGGCCGGTTCCGGGGGCGCCGACGAGGGCGAGGACGGTCCCGGTGGTTTTTCCGGTACCGGTGCCTTCGGCGAAGGCGGACAGCTCCGTTGAGATGGTCGATCGTTCGACGGGTTGTACGGGGTCGGTGTATTCGCCTACGAGTGCCGTGAAAGGTGGTGGAGCGGCTGCGGGTGCGCTGTGGCTGGTCGCGCAGTTCCCCGCGCCCCTTTGGGGCGCTCCGGTGCGGGGCGCTCCAGGGTGGGGCGTTCCGGTGTGGGGTGCGCCGGTGTGAGGTGCGCCGGTGTGGGGTGCGCCGGTGTGGGGCGGTGACATGCGGGGGGTCTTGCGGCCCACGTAGCCGGCCAGGGCTCCCGGGGGGCCGTCCTGGCCTACCGAGGTCGCCGTCAGTTCCAGGATTCCGGCCAGGTTGAGGTCGATGCCGTACGCCGGGACCGTGGCCGCGTTGGTGGCCAGCAGGTCGGCCAAGGGGCCGCTGTCGGGGTGGTGCAGGGGGACGGCGAAGCCCACGTCCCGCTGGCCGGACTGGAGGGCGGTGCCGAGGACCGCCAGGACCGCGCCGGTCTCCGCGTCGAGGACCGGGCCGCCGGCCGCCCCGCCGCCCAGTCGCAGCGCGTCCCGGCCCGCCGTGCCGATCGCCAGCTCCAGGGCGTCCTCCAGGAGATGGAAGCGGTCGGTGGCGGTGTACGTCACCTGGGTCGCGGCCAGCACCCGGGCCTCTCGCCAGCGGTCGGCGGCGATGCGGACGTAGGCGCCGGCCGGGATGCGTTCCCGTACGGTGATCGGGAGCGGGTCCACGGCCAGGCCCTCGGTGCGGACCAGGGCCAGGTCGTAGGCGGGCAGCGGGACGACGGCGTCCGAGCCGACCACGCAGGTGCGGTCCCCGGCCGCGTGCAGCACGATCCGGGCGAGGCCGTCGACGGCCTCGTGACTGGTGATGAGCGTGCCGTGATGATCGGCCAGGAAGCCGGTGCCGCGCGGCCGTCCGGCGAGGTCGCGGATCCGGACCAGCCGCTCGTCGAGCCCCGGTCCCGTCTCCTTCTCCGCCTCCCGCGCACCGTCCGCCGTCCGGCGACCGCTCCCGGTCCGCAGGCCCCGTCCCGCCATGATCGAACCTCCCCGCCCGTACATCCGTGCCCTCGACTTCGACCGTAGGGGCGAAATGATCAGCGGGACAGAGCGGGCGGTGAACGCGCCCCCCTCTGCTCCCCCGGTTCACTCCGAGCGCCTGCTCGGTCGGGTGAATAGGCCGGGGCGGGTGGATACACCCTAGGGGTGGGGGAACCGAGGGGGGACCGTGGAGCGGCGGCGGCGCCAGACCCCGTGGTCGCCGCTCCACGGGCAGGGCCCGACGGACTCCGCGGGCTCAGGAGAAGACGGCGAGGCTCTTCGCCTTGCCCTTCTGCTCCTCGACGAGCGCCAGGAAGCGGCCCTCGGGGTCGAACACGGCGACGGGACCGATGCCCGCGTACTCGTCGGGCATCTCCAGGCGCATGCCGTTGGTGAGCAGGCGCGCCCGCCTCGCGTCGACGTCCCAGCGGCGGAACGCGGCCCCGGCCGCCTCCGCGATCGGCATCACGGTCAGCTCCTGCTGGAGCTGGTCGAGGGTGCGCGCGGAGTCCAGCTTGTACGGCCCGACGCGGGTGCGGCGCAGCGCGGTGAGGTGGCCGCCGACGCCCAGGTCGGCGCCCAGGTCGCGGGCGAGGGCGCGGATGTAGGTGCCGGAGGAGCAGACGACGGAGACGACCAGGTCGAGGACGGGGGTGCCGTCCTCGGCGACGGCGTCCCGGACGTCGTACACGGCGAACGACGAGACGGTCACCGGGCGGGCCGGGATGTCGAAGTCCTCGCCGTCCCGGGCGCGCTTGTACGACCGGACACCGTCGATCTTGATGGCGCTGACCTTGGACGGCACCTGCATGATGGCGCCGGTCAGCTTGGCGATGCCGGCGTCGACGGCCTCGCGGGTGACCTTGGAGGCGTCGGTGGACGAGGTGATCTCGCCCTCGGCGTCGTCCGTGACCGTGTTCTGGCCGAGCCGGATCGTCCCCAGGTACTCCTTCTCGGTGAGGGCGAGGTGCCCGAGGAGCTTCGTCGCCCGCTCGATGCCGAGGACGAGGACGCCCGTCGCCATGGGGTCGAGGGTGCCGGCATGCCCGACGCGCCGGGTGCGGGCGATGCCCCGCATCTTGGCGACGACGTCGTGCGAGGTGAAGCCCGACGGCTTGTCGACGATGACAAGGCCGTCGGGCGGGGTGGGCTTGCTGGTCATTCGGTGGCGTCGTCCGTCTCGTCGGCCTCGTCTTCCGCACCCGGCTTCTTGTACGGGTCGGCGTCTCCGGCGTAGTCGGCGCCCGCGGAGGCCTCGCGGACCTTCTGGTCGGACTGGCGCGCCCGGTCGAGGAGGTCCTCGATGTTCCGGGCGGTGTCCGGCAGGGCGTCCGCGACGAAGGCGAGGGTCGGCGTGAACTTCACGCCGGCGGCCCGGCCGACCTCGGACCGGAGAATGCCCTTGGCGCTCTCCAGACCGGCGGCGGCGGCCTTCCGCTCCTCCTCGTCGCCGTACACCGTGTAGAAGACGGTCGCCTCCCTGAGGTCACCCGTGACCCGGGTGTCCGTGATGGTGACGTGGGTGCCGAGCCGCGGGTCCTTGATCCCGCGCTGCAGCTTCTGGGCCACCACCTCTCGGATGAGGTCCGCCAGCCTTTTAGCCCGCGCGTTGTCGGCCACTGGTCCGTCTCCCGTTCTTTCTTCTTGTCGTTCTCAAGTCTCAGGTCTAGTCGTCGTCGCCGTGGAAACGCCGTCGCACGGACAGCAGTTCCACCTCGGGGCGGCCGGCGACCAGCCGTTCGCACCGGTCGAGTACGTCGGTCAGATGCGCGGCGTCGCCGGAGACCATGGCAAGGCCGATGCCGGCCCTGCGATGAAGGTCCAGATGGTCCACCTCGGCCGCGCTCACGGCGTACTTCCGCTGGAGTTCGGCGACGATCGGGCGGACGACGGAGCGCTTCTCCTTGAGCGAGTGGATGTCGCCGAGGAGGAGGTCGAAGGACAGAGTCCCCACGTACATGTATGTATCCGGTTAACCCGCCGGCACGGGATCGATGGCCCTGTCAGGAACGGTACCCCGTCCCTGCCGGGGGCTCGACCGACTTTCCCCAGCGATGGGGGTCCGCTTCGCCGCCCACCCAGCCGCCCACCCAGCCGCCCGACTCGGTCGGCTGCGAGGCGCCGCCACGGGGCTCCGCCACGGACCCCGGACCTTCGCCCGCCCACCACCCGACTCGGGCGGCCGAGAAGGCACCGCCCGAGGGGGCACCTTTTCAGCTCACCGAGTCGGGTGGTGGGTGGGCGAGGTCGGGGTCCGGGGCGGAGCCCCGTGGCGGGCGTGTCCCGACGGGAAAAGTACCGGCCGACGGAAGCGAACTCCCGTCGGCCGGCTACCCACCGTGGGCGTTACACCCGCGGCTTCTCGCGCATCTCGTACGTCGCGATGACGTCGTCGATCTTGATGTCGTTGAAGTTGCCGAGGTTGATACCGCCCTCGAACCCTTCGCGGATCTCGGTGACGTCGTCCTTGAAGCGACGCAGGCCCTCGATGTTGAGGTTCTCCGCGATGACCTTGCCGTCGCGGAGGAGGCGCGCCTTGGTGTTGCGCTTGACCTCGCCGGAGCGGATGAGGACACCGGCGATGTTGCCCAGCTTGGACGACTTGAAGACCTCGCGGATCTCCGCCGTACCGAGCTCGACCTCCTCGAACTCCGGCTTGAGCATGCCCTTCAGGGCCGCCTCGATCTCCTCGATCGCCTGGTAGATGACCGAGTAGTACCGGACGTCCACGCCTTCGCGCTCGGCCATCTGCGCCGCGCGGCCGGCCGCGCGGACGTTGAAGCCGATCACGATGGCGTCGGAGCCCATCGCCAGGTCGATGTCGGACTCCGTGACCGCACCGACGCCGCGGTGCAGGACGCGGATGTCGACCTCTTCGCCGACGTCCAGCTGGAGCAGGGAGGACTCCAGGGCCTCGACGGAACCAGAAGCGTCACCCTTGATGATGAGGTTGAGCTGCTGGACCTCGCCGGCCTTGAGCACCTTGTCCAGGTCCTCGAGGGAGACGCGGCGCGTGCGCTTGGCGAACGCGGCGTTGCGCTCACGGGCGGCGCGCTTCTCGGCGATCTGTCGGGCCGTACGGTCCTCTTCGACCACCAGGAAGTTGTCGCCCGCACCCGGGACGTTGGTCAGGCCGAGGACCTGGACCGGCGTCGACGGGCCGGCCTCGGCCACGTTGTTGCCGTTGTCGTCGAGCATCGCCCGGACGCGGCCGTACGCGTCGCCGACCACCATCGTGTCGCCGACCCGCAGCGTGCCTCGCTGGACGAGGACCGTCGCCACGGCACCGCGGCCGCGGTCGAGGCGGGACTCGATCGAGATGCCCTGCGCGTCCTGGGCCGGGTTGGCCCGCAGGTCGAGCGAGGCGTCCGCGGTCAGGACGACCGCTTCGAGCAGCTCGTCGATGTACAGACCCTGCTTGGCGGAGATGTCGACGAACATGGTGTCGCCGCCGTACTCCTCGGCCACCAGGCCGTACTCGGTCAGCTGACCGCGCACCTTGGTCGGGTCGGCACCCTCGACGTCGATCTTGTTGACCGCGACGACGATCGGGACGTCGGCCGCCTTGGCGTGGTTGAGCGCCTCGACCGTCTGCGGCATGACGCCGTCGTTGGCCGCGACGACCAGGATCGCGATGTCGGTCGACTTCGCACCACGGGCACGCATGGCGGTGAACGCCTCGTGACCCGGGGTGTCGATGAAGGTGATCTTGCGCTCTTCGTCGTTGACCTCGGTCGAGACCTGGTAGGCACCGATGTGCTGGGTGATGCCGCCGGCCTCGCCCGCGATGACGTTCGTCTTGCGGATGGCGTCGAGCAGTCGGGTCTTGCCGTGGTCGACGTGACCCATGACGGTGACGACCGGCGGGCGGACCACCAGGTCCTCCTCGTCGCCCTCGTCCTCGCCGAACTCGATGTCGAAGGACTCGAGCAGCTCGCGGTCCTCCTCCTCGGGGCTGACGATCTGGACCGTGTAGTTCATCTCGCCGGCGAGGACCTCGAGGGTCGCGTCGGAGACGGACTGCGTGGCCGTGACCATCTCGCCGAGGTTCATCATGACCGCGACGAGGGACGCCGGGTTGGCGTTGATCTTCTCCGCGAAGTCGGTGAGCGACGCGCCGCGGGAGAGACGGATGGTCTCGCCGTTGCCGCGCGGCAGCATCACGCCGCCGACGCTCGGGGCCTGCATGGCCTCGTACTCCTGGCGACGCTGCCGCTTCGACTTGCGACCGCGACGCGCCGGACCGCCGGGACGGCCGAAGGCGCCCTGCGTGCCACCACGGCCGCCGGGACCGCCGGGACGACCGCCGAAGCCGGGACGACCGCCGCCGCCACCGCCGGGACCGCCGCCGAAGCCGCCGCCACCGCCACCGGGAGCACCGCCGGGACGACCGGCGAAGCCGCCGCCACCGCCCGGACGGGCGCCGCCACCGGCACCGCCGGGACGACCGGCGAAGCCGCCGCCGCCACCGGGACGACCGGCGCCGCCGGGACGACCCGCACCGCCGGGACCGCGACCGCCGCCACCGGGGCCGGGACGCGGGCCGGCAGCGGGACGCTGCGGCATCATGCCGGGGTTCGGACGCGGACCCGCGGAGCCGCCGCCGGGACGCGGACCGCCCTGCGGGCGGGGCATGCCGGACGGGCTCGGACGGGAACCGCCGGGAGCCTGCGGACGCGGACCGCCGCCCTGGGCGCCGGGCGCCTGGGGACGGGGACCGGCGCCGGGGGCACCGGGGCCACCCGGGCGCGGACCGCCCTGCGGGCGCGGGGCCTGCGGGCGGGCCATGCCGGTGGAGCCACCGGACGTGAAGGGGTTGTTGCCCGGACGCGGACCGGCCGGACGGGCACCGCCCGGACGGGGGGCGCGCTCACCGGGACGCTGACCGCCGCCCTGGCCCGGACGGGCCTGGCCCTGGCCGGGGGCGGGGCGACCGCCGGGGCGCGGGGCGCCCTGCCCCGGACGGGGACCGGCACCCTGCGGGCGCGAACCCTGCGCGGCGGCCGGGCTCGGCGCCGCGGCGGCCGGAGGCGCCGGCGGAGCGGTGAACTCGGGCGCGGCCGGAGCCGGACGCGGGGCGGGCCTGGGACCCGGACGCGGGCCGGAGGCGGCCGGCGCGGGGGTGACCGGAGCCGGGGCCGCGGCCGGAGCCGCCGAGGCCGCGGGCGCGACCGGCGCCGCGGGCTGCGGGGCAGCCGGGCGCGGGGCGGCCGGCTTCGGGGCAGCAGGACGTGCCGCCTGCGCCGGAGAGGGCGCGGCGGGCCTGGGGGCCGACTTGCGGGGGGCGGGCTTACCGCCGCCTTGGAAGGCGTCGGTCAGCTTGCGTACAACGGGCGCCTCGATCGTCGAGGACGCCGAACGGACGAATTCACCGAGTTCCTGGAGCTTGGCCATGACGACCTTGCTCTCAACCCCGAACTCCTTGGCGAGTTCGTATACCCGGACCTTAGCCACTTCGCTCCTTTTAGGTCCGGGTGTGTCCGGACCGTTGCTACTTCATGGGCGTACTCATCGCGTGCTCATCGAGTGCTCATCGCAATCTCGACCTACTTCCAACTCGCGGGGTACCAGAGCCGCACGGACGTTCCGAACGACGCTTCTTACGGTGTTACTGCTCGACGTACCGGCGCAACGCCTTTACGTCGAGCGGACCCGGGACGCGGAGCGCCCTCGGAAGTGCCCGGCGGCGTACCGCCTGGTCCAGACAGACCTGGGCGGGGTGTACATATGCACCCCGGCCGGGCAGCGTACCGCGAGGATCGGGGACGCATTCGTCCTCGACCGCCACGATCCGCAGCAGTTCGGTCTTGGCCGCTCGCTGCCTGCACCCCACACAGGTGCGCTCAGGGCATGCGCGGGCACGCGTCCGGCCAGACACTGCTAAGTCTACCTCCCCGCACCGACCTCACCCCTTCGGGGCAAAGATCGAACGGCCGTTGTCGTAATCCAAGCGACCTGCGGCTTGGAACTATTCCCCCCGTCCGGGTGAACCGCGGACGGGGGCCGGCGTCACCAGCCGGGTGATCTACTCGGGCACCTGTTCGGTGTCCGGGCGGATGTCGATCCGCCAGCCGGTGAGCCGGGCGGCGAGGCGGGCGTTCTGTCCCTCTTTGCCGATCGCCAGCGACAGCTGGTAGTCCGGCACGGTCACCCGGGCGGACCGGGACGCCAGGTCCACGACCTCGACCTTGGAGACCCGGGCCGGGGACAGCGCGTTCGCCACCATCTCGGCCGGGTCGTCCGACCAGTCGACGATGTCGATCTTCTCGCCGTTCAGCTCGCCCATGACGTTGCGGACCCGGCCGCCCATGGGGCCGATGCAGGCGCCCTTGGCGTTCAGACCCGAACGGGTGGAGCGGACCGCGATCTTCGTACGGTGACCAGCCTCGCGGGCGATGGCGGCGATCTCGACCGACCCGTCGGCGATCTCCGGCACCTCCAGGGCGAAGAGCTTCTTCACCAGGTTCGGGTGCGTACGGGACAGGGTCACGGACGGACCCCGGACACCCTTCGCCACCCGTACGACGTACGACCGCAGCCGCAGCCCGTGCGGGTAGGTCTCGCCGGGGACCTGCTCCTGCACCGGCAGGATGGCCTCCAGCTTGCCGATGTCGACGAGCACATTCTTCGGGTCGCGGCCCTGCTGGACCACACCGGTGACGATGTCGCCCTCGCGGCCGGCGTACTCGCCGAGCGTGGCGTCGTCCTCGGCGTCGCGCAGGCGCTGCAGGATCACCTGCTTGGCGGTGGTGGCGGCGATCCGCCCGAAGTCCGACGGGGTGTCGTCGAACTCGCGCGCCTCCTGCCCCTCCTCCAGGTCCTCGGGGTCCTCCTTCGCCCACACGGTCACGTGTCCGGTGCCCCGGTCGAGCACCACGCGCGCGTGGCGGCGGCTTCCCTCGGTGCGGTGGTAGGCGATGAGGAGGGCCGACTCGATCGCCCCGACCAGCAGGTCGAAGGAGATCTCCTTCTCCCGAACCAAGCCCCGCAGGGCGCTCATGTCGATGTCCACGGCTACGCCTCCTCCTCTTCCGTCATGTCCTTCTTGTCCTTGCGGTTGAACTCGACCTGCACACGCGCCGTGCCGATCTCGGCGAACCCGAGTCTGCGGGCGGTGGCCTTGCGGCCCTTGACGCCGGGCACCTCAAGGTCGAGGCCCTCGTCGTCGACGTCCAGGATCCTGGCGACCAGCTCCCCGTCCTCGGCCAGCTGGAACCGCACCAGGCGGTCCACGGCACGCAGGTAGTGGCGGTGCTCCGTGAGCTGGCGCTCCGCGCCGGGGGTGCCGACCTCCAGGGTGTACTCCCCCTCGCCCATCGCGTCCGTCTCGTCCAGCCTCGCCGAGAGCTCACGGCTCACATCGGCGATCTGGTCCAGGTCCGCCCCCGCGTCGGAGTCGACGACGACACGCAGCACGCGCTTGCGTCCGACGGAGTCCACGGCGATCTCTTCGAGATCCAGTCCCTGGGAGGTGACGAGCGGTTCCAGGAGCTCTCGCAGCCTCTCGCTCTGGGTGGTGCTCATCCGGGTGACTCCTCGGCCGCGTGTGCTGTTGTGGGATGGATCGCGCGTCTGGTCAAAGGGTATCGGGTCGCGGGGGGTGTTGCGTCCGGGTGCCTGCGGTGGGGGGAGCCGGGCGCCCGTGGGGGTGGGGCTGTGGTGTTCGGGCGGGTGCGGGTGGTTTGTGGCTGGTCGCGCCCACGCGGCAGAGCCGCATATGGATACAGCCCCGCGCCCCTTGAGGGGGTTATCGCGGGGGGCGTCGAGGCGGTGACGTCAGTTACGGGGGTACGCAGGTACCGTGATCACGGCGGAGTGCACGTCCGCCCGTGTGTTCGTACGAGCCCCCTTGAGGACGTCTGCCGTGTCGTTCCCCTCGCTGTTGCGAAGAAGGAGCCTGATCGTTTCGGTGGCCTCGGCCACCGTGCTGGTGGGCTGCTCCGCTGATCCGGACTCCGCCACGAGCGGTGGGAGTCCGTCGGTGTCCGAGCGGGCACGCGCGCGTGCGGCGCGGGACAGCCGGGGGCTGCTGCGGCAGTACGACGCCGTCCTCGCCGCCCATCCGCGGCTCGCGGAGCGGTTGCGGCCGTTGCGGGCGGAGGTGGCGGCGCATGCGGCGGCGTTCGAGGAGGGCACGGCCACGGCGACCGGCTCGGCGTCGGCCACGGCGACCGGCTCGGCGTCCCCGTCGGCCTCGTCGACCGTGCCCGCCGACGAGAAGGCCGCGCTGGCCTCACTGGCCGCCGCCGAGCGGAGCCTCGCCGACCTGCGGGCCAAGGCGCTGCTCGACGTGCCGGGCGAGCTGGCGCGGCTGCTGGCCGGGGTGGCGGCGGCCGGCGCCGGGCACGCGTACCTGCTGACGAAGGGGGACCGGTGAGCGACGAGGAGAAGACGGGCCTGCTCGATGCGCTCCAGGCGGCGCTGGCGGCCGAGCACGCGGCGGTGTACGGCTACGGCGTCGTCGGCGGCCGGATCGGCGGGCAGCGGCTGACCGAGGCGCGCTCGGCGTACGACGCGCACCGGGCCCGCCGGGACGCCCTGGTGCGCGAGGTGCGGGACCTGGGCGGTGCGCCCGTCGCCGCGAGCGCGGCGTACGCGCTGCCGTTCGCCGTCACGGACCCGGCGACGGCGGTACGACTCGCCGCCGAGCTGGAGGAGCGGGTGGCCGACGTGTACTCCGACCTGGTCCGGGCGTCCTCCGGCGAGCGGCGCGGCTCGGCGGCCGGGGCGCTGCGGGAGGCCGCGGTGCGGGCGGTGGGCTGGAGCGGGGAGAGCGTAGCCTTCCCTGGGCTCGCCGAGCGGGCGGGTTCCGGAGCGGCGGCCGGTGGATCGGCCTCGCCCTCGGCTTCGGTTTCGGTTTCGGCTTCGGCCTCGGCCTCGGCTTCAGTGACTCCTTAGAGCTGGAAAGGAACGACTCGCGTATGGCTTTCGAACCGCCGCGGCGCCTGGTGAGGGCGCTCGGTGAGACGGCGCCGGACGGTGACGAGTGGCTGGAGAAGCTGCCGGAGGCGGTGGAACAGGCCGTCGCGCTACGCGAGTTGACCGTCGAGCGGGTGCAGGTGCCGGGCGGGCGCAGCAGTGTGGTGCTGCTCGTGCGGCGGGCGGACGACACTCCTGCCGTGCTGAAGCTGGCGCCGCGGCGGGCGAGGCCGGAGAGCGAGGCGGCGGCGCTGGCGCACTGGGGCGGGCTCGGTTCGGTGCAGGTGCTGGAGGCCGACGGGGCCGCGGGGGTGCTGCTCCTGGAGCGGCTGCATCCGGAGGTCTCGGTGCGGTCGCTGCCCGAGGCGAAGGCGCTGCTGGAGGCGGCGGGGACGCTTCGGCGGCTCTGGGTGCCGCCGCCGGAGGAGCACGTCTTCGAGACGGTGGCCGAGCGGACGGGGCGGCAGGCCGCGGCGATGGCCCGGGCGGCCGGCGACGCCGAGGTGGCGCCGTTGGTGGCGGCGGCGGTCGCGGCCCGGGAGGAACTGCTGGCCGCGCCGCCCGAGCCGCGGCTGCTGCACGGCACGTTCCGGCAGAGCAAGGTGCTGGCCGGGGAGCGGATGCCGTGGCTGGCGGTGGGGCCGGATCCGGTGGTCGGGGACTGCGCGTTCGATCTGGCCCGACTGGTGCGGGACCGGGTGGAGGACCTGATCGCGTCCCCCTCCGGGGCATCGATCACCCGGCGCCGGATCAAGCGGCTCGCGGAGTCCTTGGAGGTCGACCAGGAGCGGCTGCGGGGGTGGACGCTGTTCCGGGCGGTGGAGTCGGGTGTGCGGGCCCTTCGGGTGGGTCGGCCGAGGGATGCGGAGCTGTTGCTTGAATTCGCCGGGTGGGTTTGACGTTTTCGGGTGCGGGTTCGGTGGGGGCTGGTCGCGCCCACGCGGCGGAGCCGCATATCAGATACAGCCCCGCGCCCCTTTCGGGGCGCTCAGCCTTCCCTCAGTTTCAAGGCCAGGACCGGACAGTCCGCCGCCGCTCTGCGGGCTCGTTTCCTCGTCCGCGGGGGTATGGGACGGCCGTCGACCAGCGGGTAGCCCCATTCGTCGAGGGTGATGTGCTCGGGGAGCAGTTCGGCGCACAGGCCGTGGCCCTGGCAGGACGTCCAGTCGATGGTGATGTGCTGGTCCATGTCAGATCCCTTCCGCCGGTACGGGGAGCAGCGGGGTGTGGTCGGTCGCGGTGCAGCGGCCGTGGGCGTGGGCGTCGAGTTCGGTCGCGAAGGTGGTGAGCGCGCTGCGGACCAGGCGGATCGTGCCGTCGGGGTGGTGGCAGGCGCCTCTGCCCTCCACCAGGCCCGCCCAGCGGGAGATGTCCGTGCGGGTGGTGCCCTGGGGGCCGGGGGTGGCCAGGGTCTGGAAGGCCGTGGCGATGCGCGGGAGGCCGTTGAGGCAGGGGCCGCACTGGCCCGCCGACTGCAGCGCCAAGTAGCGGAGGACGCGGGCGGTTTCGGCCGGGCCGCAGCGGTCGGCGGGCAGGGCGGCCAGTACACCTGCGCCCAAGTACGCGGAGGAGAGCGGGACCTGGGCGGCCTCGGCGGCCGGGATCCAGGTGCCGTGGTAGCCGCCGATCAGGGCCGCGGACGCACCTTCCAGAGGGAGGAGGCGGCCGACGGACATGCCGAACGGGGCTTCCACGACCCGGACTTCGCGGCCCGGCGCGTGCACGGTGCAGAGGGTGCTGCCCGGTTCGGCGGGGGTGCCTGCCGAACGGAACCAGGCGGCGCCGTAGCGGGCGATCAGCGCCAGGTGGGCCAGGGTCTCGACGTTCTGGACCAGGGTGGGGGCACGGCGCACCCCGCGTTCGCGGACCGGCGGGACCGGGTGGGTGGGGCGGGCGGGGCCGCCGGAGAGGTACTGGACGAGGGCCGAGGCCTGGCCGGAGAGGAAGCGCGCGGGGAGGCGTACGACCTGCACGCGTACCGGGTCGTGGCGCTGGGCGAGGGCCGACTCCAGGTAGGAGGCGCCGTCCTCGACGGCGAGGTACGCCTCCCCCGCGCCGATCGCCTCGGCCGCCAACTGCAGTCCGTCCAGGACCAGATGGGGTGACAGCCGGAGCAGCGTCCGGTCCTTGTGGCTGGCCGGCTCGCTCTCCGCGCCGTTCGCGACGACGACCGGTGCGCGCTCGGCGCGGCGGGCCGCGTCGGCGACCGCGACGAACTTCCGGTAGGCCGGGAAGCCCGCCCCGCCGCGTCCGGTGAGCCCGGATTCGGCCAGGGTGCGCAGCAGGGCCGCCGGGTCGCCGTACGCGAGCGGGCCGTAGCGCTGTTCGTGCGTGGTGAGGTCGGCCGGGGTGCCGCCGGGGGCCAGCAGGCGCGGGGACATGTAGACGTCGGTGAAGAGCGTGGTCATCAGTGGGCCCCTTCGGTGTGCAGCAGTGCGGCGGGGGTCTGGCGGGCGGCTCGGACGGCCTGCGCGGTGCGCAGGGCGAAGGCGGTGACCACCGTCGCGACGCAGGCCACGGTCAGCCAGGTCATCCAGTCGGTGCCGGCGTCCGTGCCGATGCCGATGCCGTGCACCAGGGCGACCGGCCAGGAGGCGTACGCCAGCCAGTGCACGGCCCGCCAGGTGCGGTGGCCGAGGCGGTCGCGGAGGAGGCTGGTGACGAGGACCGCGAGCATCAGGTCGAAGGCGACCGTGCCGAGGCCGAGCCAGAGCGGCTGGTAGTCGGAGACGAAGGGGACGAGAGCGTCCAGCACCGTGATGTTCACGTAGCCGTCGACGATCGCGGTGGTGATGTGCAGGGCCAGGAACGCGGTGGCGGAGAGGGAGAGCGTGCGGTGCAGGCTCATGGTGCCGAACCGCGGCAGGCCCGGGAGGCGGGTGCGGAGGCGGACGGCAATGCCGAGGAGGACGACCACGGTGAACAGGACCAGGCAGACGGCGCCGGTGGCCCGGTTGGCGTACCAGAGGGTCTCGGAGGTCACGCCGCCGCCTCCAGTGCCGCGAGGGGGGCGGGCCACCCGGGCGTGGTGACGACCGTGCCGTTGTGCGCCACCAGGCGGGCCGGCAGGCCGAGGCGGGTCAGCCAGCGTTCCGCACCCGCGCCCTTGACCAGGGCCGCCGTGGTCGCCGCGTTGGCGTCCGCGCAGTCGGCCGCGGCCACCGAGACCGTGCGCCACGGGGAGCGGACCGGCAGTCCGGTGCGCGGGTCGACGATGTGGTGCAGGTCGTAGCCGCCGCGCTGCCAGCGGCGGGCGCCGGTGCCGGAGGTGGCGAGGCCGCCGGAGCGCAGCCCGACGGTGTCGTACGACCCCTGCGCGGGCGTCTCCTCCACCGGTCCGGTGATGTCCTGGACGCGGATCTGCCAGCCGCCCGCCGGTGGCTCGCCGGCGACGGCGGTGTCGCCGCCGAGGCTCACCAGCACTCCGCAGCCGGCCGTGTCGGCCAGCATGCGGGCGGCCCGGTCGGCGGCCCAGGCCTTGGCCGTCGCGCCCAGGTCGAGGCGGACGCCCTCGGGGACGGTGACCGTGCCGGTCGCCGGGTCCAGACCGACCTTGCGCCAGCCCGGGGCGCGACGCACCCGCAGGGAGACCGGGCGGTCGTCCTCGCGGACGAGGGTGAAGTCGCGGTCGTACCCGATCGCGTCCATCGCCGAGCCGACGGTCGGATCCACCGCGCCGTCCGTCGCCCCGGCCGCGCGCAGCGCCACGGCGAGGGCCTCGGCGAGGAGCGGGCTGACCCGGACCGGGCGGCCCTGGGCGGTGTCGAGGGCGGCCAGTTCGGAGTCGGTGCGGAACCTGCTGCAGGCCGCGTCGACCTCGGCGAGCTGCCGGGCGAGGAGCAGGTTGCAGGAGTCCAGCAGGGCAGGATCGGTGACGACCAGGCGGACGGTGGTGCCGAGGGCCCGCCACTCGGCGGCGGCCGTCGGGCGCGGGGCGAGGGCGGCGGTCATGACGCCCCCGAGGTGGAGTCGGTGGAGCCGCCGCCGGAGGTGAGGCCGTCGGAGGAGGACTGGAGGTCCGAGGACGACGACGAGGAGGAACTGGACGAGCTGGAGGAGCTGGACGAGCTGGAGGAGTCGGTCGACTGGGAGGACGAGGAACTGTCCGTGCCCGAGGCCGAGTCGGAGCCGCTTGCGGAGCTGCTGGAGCTCGACGTCGTACCGCTGCCGCTGCTCGCCGTCGTCTCGGCATCGGACTGCATCGTGCCGACCAGGGCGAACACCCCGGCCGCCGCGGCGAGCGTGACCGCCGCCGCCAGGGCCGCCGTGCGCCGGGTCCCCCGGCGGACCGCCGCGGCCGCACCCTTTTCCCGCCGGTCCCCCGGCTCCCTGCCTTGCACTCTCTCGGTCATGACCGATCCCCTCCTGCGTGACTCTCTGTCACGCATTACGTTCGGGTATCGGCCTGAGAGAAGTCTGTGAGGCTCCCATACGGAGCGGAAGAACTGTCTGAGACGTTTCTGAAAAGCCGCGGCGGGAGTTGAGGCTCAGTTCGCGGTCAGGCGGGCGATCGCCTCGTCCACCGTGAGCTCCTCGCGCTCGCCCGTCTTGCGGTCCTTGAGCTCCAGGACGCCCTCGCCGGAGCGGCGGCCCGCGACCAGGATCTGGGGCACACCGATCAGCTCGGCGTCGGTGAACTTCACGCCCGGGGAGACCCCGGCCCGGTCGTCGACCAGGACGCGCAGCCCGGCCGCCCGCAGCTTCTCCGAGACGTCCAGGGCGAGTTCGGTCTGCAGGGCCTTGCCGGCCGCGACGACGTGCACGTCGGCCGGGGCCACCTCGCGCGACCAGACCAGGCCGTGCTCGTCGGCGGTCTGCTCGGCGAGGGCGGCGACGGCGCGGGAGACCCCGATGCCGTAGGAGCCCATGGTCACGCGGACCGGCTTGCCGTTCTGGCCGAGGACGTCGAGCTTGAGCGCGTTGGTGTACTTCTGGCCCAGCTGGAAGATGTGGCCGATCTCGATGGCGCGGTCCAGCTTCAGGCCGGTGCCGCACTTCGGGCAGGGGTCGCCCTCCAGCACGACGACGACGTCGACGTACTCGTCGACGGTGAAGTCACGGTCCGCCACGACGTTCTTGGCGTGCGTGCCCGCCTTGTTGGCGCCGGTGATCCAGGCCGTGCCGGGGGCGATGCGCGGGTCGGCGACGTACTTCACCTTCTCGCCGAGGCCCTGCGGACCGACGTAACCGCGGACCAGGTCCGGACGGCCCGCGAAGTCGGACTCGGTCACCAGCTCCACGGCGGCCGGGGCGAAGTGCTCCTCGACCTTGCCCATGTCGACCTCGCGGTCGCCCGGTACGCCCACGGCCACGATCTCGCCGTCGACCTTCACCAGCAGGTTCTTCAGGGTGGCGGAGGCCGGGACGCCGAGGTACGCGGCGAGGGTCTCGATGGTCGGGGTGTCCGGAGTGGGGATCTCCTCCAGCGCGGGCACGTCGGAGGCGTCCACCGCCTTCAGCGTGTACGTGATCGCCTCGGTGTTGGCCGCGAAGTCGCAGTTCGGGCAGTCGGCGAAGGTGTCCTCGCCGGCCTCGGCCGGGGCCAGGAACTCCTCCGACTTCGAACCGCCCATCGCACCGGCGGTGGCGGCGACGATGCGGTAGTCGAGGCCGAGGCGCTCGAAGATCCGCCGGTAGGCCTCGCGGTGCAGGGCGTACGACGTGGCGAGGCCGTCCTCGTCCAGGTCGAAGGAGTAGGAGTCCTTCATCAGGAACTCGCGGCCGCGCAGGATGCCGGCCCGCGGACGGGCCTCGTCCCGGTACTTGTTCTGGATCTGGTAGAGGATGACCGGCAGGTCCTTGTAGGAGGACGCCTGGTCCTTCACCAGCAGGGTGAAGATCTCCTCGTGGGTCGGGCCGAGGAGGTAGTCGCCGCCCTTGCGGTCCTGGAGGCGGAACAGCTCCTGGCCGTACTCGTCCCAGCGGCCGGTCGCCTCGTACGGCTCCCGGGGCAGGAGGGCCGGGAGCAGCACCTCCTGGGCGCCGATCGCGTCCATCTCCTCGCGGACGACCCGCTCGATGTTGGACAGCACCTTCAGGCCGAGCGGCAGCCAGGACCAGATACCGGCCGCCGTACGGCGGACGTAGCCGGCGCGGACGAGGAGCTTGTGGCTGAGGACCTCGGCGTCCGCCGGGTCGTCACGCAGCGTCTTCGCCATCAACTGGGACATGCGTTGGACCGGTGCGTTCGCCATGGTTCTCGTACTCCTGCCGGAAAAGGGTGATGGCTAGGAGGTTAGCCGGGCACGCTGTGCCGGTGGAAATCGGTCGGCGGCGACGGGTCACTTACGGCGGAGCGGCAGGGGCGCGCCCATCACGGCGTACGGCTTCGGAGCGCTGGGGAAGTTGACCCGGCGGGCCAGGTCGACGTAGCCGAGGGAGTGGTAGAGGCCGCGGGCCGGGCTGTCGGTGTCGATCGCGGAGAGGATCGAACGGGGCTCGGCGGCACCGTCGGTGATGAGCGTGATCAGGCGCCGGCCGATACCCCGGTTCTGATGGTGGGGGTGCACGTGCAACTCGGTGATCACGAAGGAGTCGTCGAGCCAGTCGGCGTTGCCCTGGGCGCGGAGGTAGGGCTCCACGACGGTGGACCACCAGTGGGTGCGGGAGTTCGGCATGCCGTAGACGAACCCGACGAGGTGCCCCTCGCTGGTGGCGCCGAGAGCCCTCGCCCCCGGGTACTGCATGTGGCGCAGGACGATCTGGCGGCGGACGGCTACCTCGTCGGGGCCCAGGCCGAAGGCAATCGCTTGGACTGCCAGGGCCTCGTCCACGTGGGAGGGGAGGTCCAAGGGGCCGATCACGAGCGTCATGTGGGGAGGGTACAGGTGGGTTCCGGTTGTCGTCCGAGTGCGGGCTCGACGTGGTTGCTCGCGCAGTTCCTCCCCCAGCCTTCGGCCGGGGGGACCCCCAGCGCCCCTGGGGCGCGCATTGCCCTTGACGCCTGTCAGAAGAGAACCGTCAGAACAGCACGCTCATGAAGGCTCCGACCTCCTGGAAGCCCACCCTCAGGTACGTCCGTCGCGCCGCTGTGTTGAAGTCGTTGACGTACAGGCTCACCACGGGAGCCACGTCGGCCAGGGCATACCGCAGGACCGCCGCCATGCCGGGGGCCGCCATGCCCATGCCCCGGTATTCGGGGGCGACCCACACCCCCTGGATCTGGCAGGCCTCGGACGTCGCCGCGCCGATCTCCGCCTTGAAGACGACCTTGCCGCTGTCGTCGAGCCGGGCGAACGAGCGGCCGGAGCCGACGAGTTCCGCGACCCTCGCCTGGTAGAGGAGACCGCCGTCGCCGGCCATCGGGGAGACGCCCACCTCCTCGGTGAACATCGCCACGCACGCCGGCATGATCGCCTCCATCTCGTCCTTGCGGATGCGGCGGACGTACGGATCCGGGGCGATGTCGGCGGGCATCCGGTCGGTGACCATCAGGGGCTGGTGGGCACGGACCTCGCGGGCCGGACCCCAGTGCGGTTCCAGGAGGCGCCACAGCTGGGCGGTGGCCTCGGCAGGGCCGACGATCGAGGAGCAGCGGCGGCCGGCCCGGCGGGCCCGGTCGGCGAAGGCACGGATCGCGCGCGGGGTGGCGCAGATCGGGACCAGGTTGGCGCCTGCGTAGCAGAGGGACGTGAGCATGCCGTCCTCGTACCAGCCCCACATCTCGCCGCCGAGGCGCCAGGGGTCGAGTCCGGCCACCTGGACGCGCGAGGTCACGAAGGCGTTCGTGACCGGCTCGCGGTCGAGTACGGCGAGCGCTGCGTCCAGGTCACTCGGTTCGAGTACCCGTGAGGTGGTCTGCGTCAACACGTGCGGGGCCTCACGCCGGGGGCTTCTGCTTGATCTCCGCACTGTACCTGCGGAAGCTTGGCCGCGCCGCCCCGTGCGCTGTGAAGTGGCCGTCGCCAGGGGTTCCGTCCCTGGGGGCTGCCGCCCCCAGCCCCCCGCATCGGCCTCCGGCCTCGTCCTCAAACGCCGGACGGGCCGAGACTTTCAGCCCCTCCGGCGTTTGAGGAGCGGGGTCCAGGGGCGGAGCCCCTGGGCGGGGGTGTCAGGGGCTGCGCCTCTTGAGGATGGGACGGGTAGGGGCGGCGGGGGCGAAGAACCCTCCCGCAGCCGGCCTCAGCCCGCCACCGACACCGTCGGCTCGCCCGACTCCGTGCCCGCCGCCTCCATCTGCTCGGCCAGCTTCATGGCCTCCTCGATGAGGGTCTCCACGATCTTGGACTCGGGGACCGTCTTGATGACCTCGCCCTTGACGAAGATCTGGCCCTTGCCGTTGCCGGAGGCGACGCCGAGGTCGGCCTCGCGGGCCTCGCCGGGGCCGTTCACCACGCAGCCCATGACGGCGACCCGGAGCGGGACCTCCATGCCGGTGAGGCCCGCGGTGACCTCTTCGGCGAGCTTGTAGACGTCGACCTGGGCGCGGCCGCAGGACGGGCAGGAGACGATCTCCAGGCCGCGCTGCTTGAGGTTGAGGGACTCCAGGATCTGGTTGCCGACCTTGACCTCCTCCACCGGCGGCGCGGAGAGCGAGACGCGGATGGTGTCGCCGATGCCCTGGGAGAGGAGTGCACCGAAGGCGACGGCCGACTTGATGGTGCCCTGGAAGGCCGGGCCCGCCTCCGTCACACCGAGGTGGAGCGGGTAGTCGCACTGCGCGGCCAACTGCCGGTACGCCTCGATCATCACGACCGGGTCGTTGTGCTTGACCGAGATCTTGATCTCCCGGAAGTCGTGCTCCTCGAAGAGGGACGCCTCCCACAGGGCCGACTCGACCAGGGCCTCCGGGGTCGCCTTGCCGTACTTCTGGAGCAGGCGACGGTCCAGGGAGCCGGCGTTGACGCCGATGCGGATCGGGGTGCCGTGGTCCTTCGCGGCGGCCGCGATCTCCTTGACCTTGTCGTCGAACTGCTTGATGTTGCCCGGGTTGACGCGGACCGCGGCGCAGCCGGCCTCGATCGCGGCGAAGACGTACTTCGGCTGGAAGTGGATGTCCGCGATGACGGGGATCTGGGACTTCTTCGCGATGGTGGCGAGCGCGTCGGCGTCGTCCTGGGTGGGGCAGGCCACCCGCACGATCTGGCAGCCGGACGCGGTCAGCTCGGCGATCTGCTGGAGCGTCGCGCCGATGTCGGACGTACGGGTCGTGGTCATCGACTGGACCGAGACCGGGGCGTCTCCGCCGACCGCCACGGAGCCGACCTGGATCTGCCGGCTCTTCCGGCGCTCGGCGAGCTTGGTCGGAACGGACGGCATGCCGAGAGAAATCGCAGTCATCTGCTGTGCAACCCCAAGTCGTGGATCTAGGTCCAGGTCCCGTCGTAAGCGGGTTCCAGGCTTCGAGATTACGGCACCGGCACAGGAGCGAGCACATCCCCCACCCGTAAACCCACTCAATGGAAGCGGCCCGGAACACAGTGTTCCGGGCCGCGTCGAACGTCGTGTGGCTAGGAGATTTTCACCGGGTTAACCACGTCGGCCACCAGGACGAGCAACGTGAAGCAGATGAAGACCCCGGCCACCACATAGGCCACCGGCATCAGCTTCGCCACGTCGAACGGGCCGGGGTCCGGGCGGCGCAGTACCTTGGCCAGGCTCCGGCGCAGCGACTCCCACAGGGCGCCCGCGATGTGGCCGCCGTCGAGCGGGAGCAGCGGGAGCATGTTGAAGAGGAACAGGGAGAGGTTGAAGCCGGCCACCAGCATCAGCGCCATGGCCAGCTGCTCGGTGGGCGGGATGTCCAGAGTGAAGATCTCGCCGCCGACGCGCGCCGCGCCGACCACGCCCATCGGGGAGTCCGGCTGGCGGGGGGCGCCGTCGAAGGCCGCGTCCCACAGGGCCGGGATCTTGCCGGGCAGGCTCGCGATGGAGTCGACGGCCTCGCCGAGGCGGTCGCCCATCCAGGTCACCGAGTCGCCGAAGTCCTGGCGGACGATGCCGGTGGCGGCGCTGAAGCCGAGGAAGCCGGCGGTGACGTACTGGCCCTGGACGATCTGGCCGCTGGAGTCCTTCTTGGCGACCTGGTTGGTGGCGATCGTCGCGTGCAGGGTGACGTCCTGGCCCTTGCGGTCGACGACGATCGCGACCTCCTTGCCGGGGGTGGACCGGATCAGGTCGGAGAGCTGGTTCCAGCTGGTCGTCTGCACCCCGTTGAAGGAGAGGATCTTGTCGCCGGCCTTGAGGCCCGCGGCGGCGGCCGGGGCGGCGGCGTCGGTGTTCTTGCAGGTGTCGCGGTTCTCGCTCTGCGCGATCACGCACTGGGAGACCGAGCTGACGGTGGTGGTCTGCTGGCTGATGCCGAAGCCCATCAGGACGGTGAGGAAGAGCGCGACGGCGAGGATCAGGTTCATGAAGGGGCCCGCGAACATCACGATCACGCGCTTCCAGGGGGCGCGCGTGTAGAAGAGGCGGGTCTCGTCGCCGGGCTGCAGCTCTTCGAAGGCGGCCGAGCGGGCGTCCTCGATCATGCTGCGCCAGGGTGAGGTGGAGCGGGCGGTGACCCGGCCGTCGGCGCCCGGCGGGAACATACCGATCATGCGGATGTAGCCGCCCAGCGGGACGGCCTTGATGCCGTACTCCGTGTCACCCTTGCGCCGCGACCAGATGGTCGGGCCGAAGCCGACCATGTACTGCGGGACGCGGATGCCGAAGAGCTTGGCGGTGGAGAGATGCCCCAGCTCGTGCCAGGCGATCGAGACCAGCAGGCCGATCACGAAGACGACTATGCCGAGGATCATCATCAGGGCTGTCATGCACGCGCCTCCGCGGTCGCCTTCTGCACTGTCAGTTCCCGGGCCCGGACCCGTGCCCAGGTCTCCGCTTCGAGGACGTCCGGCACGGTCAGTGAAGTTCCCGTACGAGGGGTGCCGTGTTCCTCGACCACCCGCGTCACGGTCTCCATGATGCCGTTGAAAGGCAGCAGACCGGCACGGAAGGCCTCGACGCATTCCTCGTTGGCCGCATTGAACACCGCCGGCGCGGTGCCCGCGAGCTCACCGACGTGCCGGGCCAGGTTCACGGACGGGAAGGCCTCGTTGTCCAGCGGGAAGAACTCCCAGGTGGAGGCCTTGCTCCAGTCGAAGGCGGGCGCCGCGTCCGGGACCCGTTCGGGCCAGCCGAGACCGATGGCGATCGGCCCCCGCATGTCGGGGGGCGTCGCCTGCGCGATCGTGGATCCGTCCGTGAACTCGACCATCGAGTGGACATACGACTGCGGATGCACGACCACCTCAATGCGGTCGAAGGGAATGTCGTAGAGGAGGTGCGCCTCGATGACTTCCAGCCCCTTGTTGACCAGGGTCGCGGAGTTGATCGTGATGACCGGTCCCATCGCCCAGGTGGGGTGGGCGAGCGCGTCCTCGACGGTGACGTGCGCCAGGTCGGCCTTGGTACGGCCGCGGAAGGGCCCGCCGGACGCCGTGACGACGAGCTTGCGGACGTCGGCCCGGGTCCCTGCCGCCAGCGACTGGAAGAGCGCCGCGTGCTCGGAGTCGACCGGGATGATCTGGCCGGGCTTCGCCAGCGCCTTGACCAGCGGGCCGCCGACGATCAGCGACTCCTTGTTGGCGAGCGCGAGGGTGCGGCCCGCCTCCAGGGCGGCGAGGGTGGGCGCGAGGCCGATGGAGCCGGTGATGCCGTTGAGGACGGTGTGGCAGTCGGAGGCGGCGACCTCGGTGGCCGCGTCGGGTCCGGCGAGGATCTCGGGGAGCGGCTCACCGGGGCCGTGGAGCGCCGTGAGCGCCTCGCGCAGCGCCGGTACGACGTCCTCGCGGGCGACCGCGACGGTCCGCACCCGCAGCCGGTGCGCCTGCTCGGCGAGGAGCGGGACCCGGCCGCCGTGGGCGGACAGGGCGGTGACCCGGAAGCGGTCGGGGTTGCGCAGGACGAGGTCGATGGCCTGGGTGCCGATGGATCCGGTGGAGCCGAGGATCACCACGTCCTTCGGGCCGTCGCCCACGAGCGGGTCGTACACGAGGTGCGGGTCGGCGAGGGGTGCCGGACTGGCGGGACTGTCGGTCATCCCCCCATTGTGGCCGCATCCGGTGGCCGGGAGGACAGCGCGTCCCTCACGCGGGTGCCTTATCAGTTCTTGGTGCCGTATGGAGCGGAATTCCCTTTGTGAGGTTCACGTGAAGATCATGTGATAACACTTCTGTCGGGTCGGCAGGGATGGCCGACCCGACCGGACGACATCCTGGGGGGATCTCTCCATGCGTACTCTGCGCATACGTGCTGCCCTGCCCGCGCTCGCGGGTGCCGCACTGCTCACCGGCACCCTGCTCAGCACCCCGGCCCAGGCGGCCGGGGGCGTGACCATCTACCACGTCTGGTTCGACAGCCCGGGCACCGACAACCGCTCCAACGCCAGCCTCAACGCCGAGTGGGTGCAGATCAAGAACACCGGTGGCTCGGCCGTCTCGCTCAAGGGCTGGGTCCTGAAGGACGTCTCCAACCACCGGTACGTCTTCAAGAACATCAAGATCGGCGCCCACAAGACGATGAAGGTGCACACCGGCAGCGGCACGGACACCGCGTCGAACAAGTACCAGAACCGCCGCGCCTACGTGTGGAACAACACCAGCGACACGGCGACGCTGACCAAGGCGAGCGGCGCCAAGGTCGACTCCTGCTCCTGGACGACACGGGATCCGAGCGACAAGTACTGCTGAATCGCTACTTCAGCAACCTCGTTCGAGGCGGCCCCGCTGACGGGGTCTCACTTGAAGGGGCGGCGGACGTTGTCCCGCCGGGACGGTCCGGGGGTCGCGTCGGCGATCCACGGGCCCTCGCCCGACGGGTCGACGATCCCCTGCTCCAGCCATTCGAAGGAGCCGCCGAGCACGCCCTTGACGACCTTGCGGTCCAGGTCGTCGGTGTTCGACCAGAGGCGGTTGAACAGCTCGTCGACGCGGATGCGGGCCTGCCGGCAGAACGCGTCGGCGAGCAGGTAGGCCTCGCGGCCGTGGTCGCCCTGGCTGCGCAGCAGTTCGGCGCGCACGCAGGCCGCGCTCATCGCGAACAGCTCGGCGCCGATGTCCACGACCCGGCCCAGGAAGCCCTGCTTGGTCTCCATCCGGCCCTGCCAGCGGGACATGGCGTAGAAGGTGGACCGGGCCAGCTTGCGGGCGTGCCGCTCCACGTAGCGCAGGTGCGGGGCGAGGTCCACGCCGTGCTTGAAGTCGCCGTACGACGTGGGGAGCTGGCCCGGGCCCGCGACCAGCTTCGGCAGCCACTTGGCGTAGAACACGCCCGCGTTGGCGCCCGCCCTCGCCTTGTCCTGGAGGGACTTGTCGGGGTCGATGAGGTCGCCGGCGACCGAGAGGTGGGCGTCGACGGCCTCGCGCGCGATCAGCAGGTGCATGATCTCGGTGGAGCCCTCGAAGATGCGGTTGATGCGCAGGTCGCGCAGGAGCTGTTCGGCGGGGACGGCACGTTCGCCGCGGGCCGCCAGCGACTCGGCCGTCTCGAAGCCGCGGCCGCCGCGGATCTGGACCAGCTCGTCCGCCATCAGGCAGGCCATCTCGGAGCCGTAGAGCTTGGCGAGGGCGGCCTCGATACGGATGTCGTTGCGGTTCTCGTCGGCCATCTGGGAGGACAGGTCGACGACCGCCTCCAGGGCGAAGGTGGTCGCCGCGATGAAGCTGATCTTGGAGCCGACGGCCTCGTGCAGCGCGACCGGCTTGCCCCACTGCTCGCGGACCGCCGACCACTCGCGGGCGATCTTCAGACACCACTTGCCGGCGCCCACGCACATCGCGGGGAGCGAGAGCCGCCCGGTGTTGAGGGTGGTGAGCGCGATCTTGAGGCCCGCGCCCTCGGCGCCGATGCGGTTGGCGGCGGGGACCCGGACCTGGTGGAAGCGGGTGACGCCGTTCTCGATGCCGCGCAGGCCCATGAAGGCGTTGCGGTTCTCGACGGTGATGCCGGGCGAGTCCGCCTCGACGACGAAGGCTGTGATGCCGCCCTTGCTGTCCTCGGTCTTCGGGACGCGGGCCATGACGACCAGGAGGTCGGCGACCACGCCGTTGGTGGTCCAGAGCTTCACGCCGTCGAGGACGTAGTCGTCCCCGTCCGGTACGGCGGTGGTGGCGAGGCGGGCCGGGTCCGAGCCGACGTCCGGCTCGGTGAGCAGGAACGCGGAGATGTCGGTGCGGGCGCAGCGCGGCAGGAAGGCGTCCTTCTGCTGCTGGGTGCCGAAGATCTTCAGCGGCTGCGGCACGCCGATCGACTGGTGGGCGGAGAGCAGCGCGCCGACCGCCGGGTTGGCGGAGCCGACCAGGGAGAGGGCCCGGTTGTAGTAGACCTGGGTGAGGCCGAGGCCGCCGTACTTGGTGTCGATCTTCATGCCGAGGGCGCCGAGCTCCTTGAGGCCGGCGATCACCTCGTCCGGGATGCGCGCCTCGCGCTCGATGAGCGCCGAGTCGATCTTCGTCTCGCAGAACTCGTGCAGCCGGGCGAGGAACTCCTCGCCGCGTTGCACGTCCTCGTCCGCCGGGAGCGGATGCGGGTGGATGAGGTCGAGCCGGAGGCGCCCGAGGAACAGTTCCTTGGCGAAGCTGGGCTTGCGCCAGTCCTGTTCCCGGGCGGCCTCCGCCACCTGGCGGGCCTCCCGCTCGGTGACGGTGGGTTTCTTGGCGGTGGGGGCGGACATTGAGGCTCACCTCGCCACAAAAGGGGTTATTGAGGACCGTTCGTTACCGACCAGTGCTACTGGATCGTTGGTACCCGAAACGGGCCGCCCCCACCAGTCCTCGCGGTCCGATCGGCTGACGGGCCGGCCGGCGCGACACCCTTCTCGGCCGATCGCGACGCGCTTCTCAGCCGATCGCGACGCGCTTCTCAGCCGATGTCGACGGAGTAGGACTGGGTGTCCAGCCGCCCCGAGCCCTTGAAGACCTCGGTGCCGGCCTCGATGCCGGAGAGGTACTTGTCGTTGCTCAGCAGCTTGCGGCGGACCAGGGCCTGGGTGAAGTCGTCGATGTTCAGCGTGGCGCTCGTGGTGTTGGCCCGGCGCACGAAGGAGTAGACGTTCCAGCCGATGTCGCCCTGGTAGATGTCCCACATCGCGCCGCCGAGGCTGACGCTGCCGTACTTGGTGCCGAGCGGGCCGGCGCCGCCCTGGCGGTCGAGCCAGATCATGATCTCGTCGGTGGGCTGGTCCTGCCAGTCCGCGGTGTTCTTGGCGTGCAGCCAGAGGTCGTAGGCCACGTCCAGGGTTCCGGGGCTGGAGCTGAGGGTGAAGTTCCACCTGGTGGTGACCTTCTTGCGGTCGCCGACCCGGATCGGCAGGCCGGTGGCCGCCTTGTCGACCTTCCAGCCCCAGTGCCAGCCGAGGACCGTGCTGGCGTACGACTTGACGTCCGAGTCCGTACCCTTGCTGTTGTTCGCCCAGGTGTAGGACGTCCCCCAGGAGACGGTCGAGCCCGACGCGGAGTTGTCCCAGACGCACTGGGTGCCGGTTCCCTTGTCCTGCCCCCAGAGGTTGTTGTTCACGTAATACTTGCCGAGCGTGACGGTGTCGAAGGCGGTGCACTTCTTGCTCGACTCGCCGGCCTGCGCCACGGTCACGCCCGCGGCGGCGGTGAGCGCGACCGAGGCGGCCAGCAGCGTCTTCGCCGTCTTGGACAGGCGCGGTCTGCGGTGTTGCATCGGGGGTCCTTCCGGGGGACGGTTCGTGGTACGACCCGTCGGACGGCCGTACGACCTTCTTGTGGCCGCCGCCCCCTGGAAAGGTTGCCGAGGCCGTCCCGGCAATTCGCTGTCGAAGCGCTTCGACAGACTATGGACACCCACCCGCACTGAAGCTACTGTCGAACCACCCTCACTCGCCCCTGTCAGCAATGCGCACTGTCGAAGCGCTTCACAAAGCTTGGAGAGCCGGATGGTCACCCTCGCCGAGGTCGCCCAGCACGCCGGAGTCTCGGCGAGCACGGTGAGCTATGTCCTCAGCGGCAAGCGGTCCATCTCCACCACCACCCGGCAGCGGGTCGAGCAGAGCATCCGGGAGCTGGGCTACCACCCGAACGCGGGCGCACGCGCCCTGGCCAGCAGCCGGTCGAACATCATCGCGCTGATGATCCCGCTGCGTACGGACATGTACGTGCCGGTGATGATGGAGATCGCGATCGCGGTGGCCACCACGGCCCGTCTGCACGGCTACGACGTGCTGCTGCTCACCGGCGAGGAGGGCCCGGACGCGGTCCGCCGGGTCACCGGCAGCGGACTGGCCGACGCCATGATCCTGATGGACGTGGAGCTGGAGGACGAACGGCTGCCGCTGCTCCGGCAGACCGACCAGCCCTCCGTGCTCATCGGCCTGCCCGCCTCCACCTCGGGGCTGACCTGCGTCGATCTCGACTTCGGGGCGACCGGGGCGCTGTGTGTGGAGCACCTCGCGAAGCTCGGCCACCGCGACATCGCCGTCATCGGCGAGGCCCCGGCCGTGTACGAGCGGCACACCGGTTTCGCCGAGCGCACCCTGGACGGACTCCGGTCCCGGGCCCGGGAGTTGGGCCTCAGGGTGCTGCACCGGCCGTGCGAGGGCGGGTACGACGCGATGGCCGCCACGCTGGCCCGGGTCTTCGACGAGCGCCCGGGCACCACGGGCTTCGTCGTCCAGAACGAGTCCGCGGTGGAGCCGTTGCTCGCGCTCCTGCGCCAGCAGGGCCGGGCCGTGCCGGAGGACGTGTCCGTGGTCGCGATCTGCCCGGACCAGGTCGCCGTCCAGGCCTCGGTGCGGCTGACCTCGGTCGCCATCCCCGCGCAGGAGATGGGCCGGTACGCCGTGGAGCACCTGGTCGCCAAGCTGGACGGCCGGGGCAGTGACGAAGTCGTGCTGATCGCACCCGAGTTGACGGTACGGGCGAGCACGGGACCGGCGTCCGCCGGGGCCTGACCCCCTCTTGCAGTGCCCTGCTGTTCCGGGGCACCCCTGTGTCTGCACTCCTCTGTCTGCACTCCTCCAGGAGCCGTGACGTGAATCAGCCTGCCGAAATCCAGTCCGCGGAAAGCCCGCCCAAGGTCAGCCTCGCGCAGTCCTCCCCCACCGTCGGCAGCTTCCGCGAGCGGGACGGTGCCCTGGAGTGGAGCGGCCGCCAGGAGACGCTGCGGATCGAGCCGTGGGGGCCGGACGCGGTCCGGGTCCGCGCCCGGCTCGGCGGGCCGATCCTCGAAGGCCTGCCGGGGGCCCTGCTCGACGAACCGCCCGCCACCGGGTCGACCGTCAAGATCGGTGACGGCGAAGGGCAGTTGACGGTCGGGGACCTGACCGTCGAGGTGTCCGCCGAGGGCCTGGTCCGGTTCCTGCGCACCGACGACCGCTCGGAGGTGCTGGCCGAGGAGCGCGCCCACTTCTGGTGGCCCGGCTCGCGCCTGTACACCGCGGTCGGCAACGGCCACCACCGCCTGGAGCAGCGGTTCGCCGCCTACGAGGGCGAGAAGCTGTTCGGCCTGGGCCAGCACCAGCACGGGCGTCTCGACCAGAAGGGCCTGGTCCTGGACCTGGTCCAGCGCAACGCCGAGGTCTCGGTCCCGGTCCTGGTCTCCAGCCGCGGCTACACCCTGCTCTGGAACAACCCGGCGATCGGCCGCGTCGAACTGGCCGGCAACGGCACCCGCTGGGTGGCCGACTCGGCCCGCCAGCTCGACTACTGGATCACCGTCGGCACCCCGGCCGACGGGCAGCGCAACTACAGTGCGGTGAGCGGCCGTTCGCCGATGCTGCCGGAGTGGGCGGCGGGCTTCTGGCAGTGCAAGCTGCGCTACCGCACCCAGGACGAACTCCTCGCCGTGGCCCGCGAGTACAAGCGCCGCAGGCTGCCCATCTCGGCGATCGTCTGCGACTTCTTCCACTGGACGCACCTGGGCGACTGGAAGTTCGACCTCGAGGAGTGGCCGGACCCGGCCGCGATGGTCCGCGAACTCGACGAGCTCGGCATCAAGCTGGTGGTGAGCGTCTGGCCGTCGGTGTCCCCGCTGAGCGAGAACCACCCGGTGATGGAGCAGCGCGGCTACTTCATCGGCACCCAGTACGGCCCGACGGCGCACGCCGACTGGCCGGACAAGGGGGTGGCGTCGACCGTCCAGGTGGCGTTCTACGACGCCACCAACCCGGACGCCCGGGAGTTCGTGTGGTCGAAGGTGAAGGAGAACTACCTCGACCCGTACGGCATCACGGCCTTCTGGCTGGACGCCTGCGAGCCCGAGCTGAAGCCGGGATTCCAGGAGAACCTGCGCTACTGGACGGGCCCCGGCCTGGAGGTCGGCAACAGCTACCCCGCCGAGAACGCCCGGACCTTCCACGAGGGCCTGCGGGAGCGGGGCGAGGAGGTCGTCACCCTCAACCGTTCGGCGTGGGCGGGCAGCCAGCGCTACGGCGCCGCGCTCTGGTCCGGCGACATCGGCACCGACTTCACGGCCCTGCGCCAGCAGATCGCGGCCGGCCTCAACACGGCCCTGTCCGGCATCCCCTGGTGGAACACCGACATCGGCGGCTTCCACGGCGGCGACCCGGACGACCCGGCCTACCGCGAGGTGATGGTCCGCTGGTTCCAGTTCGGCGCGCTCTCCCCGCTGATGCGCCTGCACGGCTTCCGCGACCCGGGCATGGCGCTGGGCCCCGACATGACCGGCGGCCCGAACGAGGTGTGGTCGTACGGCGAGGAGGCCGGCGCCATCCTGGAGAAGTACCTGCGGCTGCGCGAGCGCCTGAAGCCGTACGTCCTGCAGGTCATGCGGGAGGCCCACGAGCAGGGCCTGCCGGTGCTGCGGCCGCTGTTCCTGGAGTTTCCCGAGGACCAGGCGTGCTGGGCGGTCGACGACGCCTACCTCTTCGGCCGGGACCTCCTGGTGGCGCCGGTGCTGACGGCGGGCGCCACGGCCCGGACGGCGTACCTGCCGGCGGGCGCCCGGTGGACGGACGCGTGGACCGGTGAGTCGTACGAGGGCGGTGCGGCGGTGACGGTGGACGCGCCGCTGGACCGCATCCCGCTGTTCCTGCGCGACGGGGCGGAACTTCCGGTCACGGAGTAGCCCGGCCGGATTGCGACGCCTCCCGTTACCGGCCGGTAAATGTCTCAACTCGTCGGTGTGGTCGGGCAGTTGGAGGGGGTAGTCAGTATCCCCTCCCCTGTCCCCCCACGAAGGGTTCCGTTGCCGTGCCCTCAGGTCCGTTCCCTCTCACGCTCGCCGACCTGCTCCTCAGACCCGGCTTCCGTGCCCGCCGCACGCCGGACCGGGCCTTCGACCGGCTGCTCGACGCGGCCGGGACCGCGGAGGACGACGAGCGGTTCACCGACGACTTCCGTCACCTGCTGCGATGTTGGGCGGGCGCCGAACATCTCACCCCGGTCGGCTGGCTGTCCGCGCGCGGACACGTCGGCCGACATCTCGCCAACCGGGCCCGGATCCGCCGGCTGCTCGCCGAACACCCGGAGATCGAGCGGGAGCCGGTCGAGCGGCCGGTGTTCGTGGTGGGCCTGCCGCGCACCGCCACCACGCTCACCCACGGCATCCTGTCCCTCTCCGCGGACCACCGCTGCCCACTGCTCTGGGAGCTGCTCACCCCCGACCTCGAACTCCCGCCTGAGGAACGGGAGAAGGCGATCACCACCGCTCGCCGCCTGGTCGGCGGCATCAACCTCTTCTCCCCGCGCTTCCGCCACATCCACAACCTGCGCCCCGAAGGCCCGGAGGAGTGCACCTTCGCGCTGCCGCACACGGTGATGCCGCTGTCCCAGGCGGTGATCCCCGAGTACCTGCCCTGGCACGAGACCCACGACTTCGACGCCGACTACCGCTACCTCAAGCAGATCTACCAGGTGCTCCAGTACGGCCGCCCGCGCCGCCGCTGGGTGCTGAAGTCGCCGCTGCACCTGGAGAACCTGGACGCGCTGCGCGCGGTCTTCCCGGACGCCACCATCGTGTGGACGCACCGCGATCCGGCCACCGCCGTGGCCTCGTTCTGCAGCCTGGTCGAGCACGGCATGGCGGTGAACACCCGCCCCCTCGACCTGCACCGGATCGGCGCCACCTGGCTGGAGCTGCTGGCCCGCTCGGCCGCCCGCGGCCTCGCGTCCCGCGCCCGCATCCCCCGCGAGTCCCTCGTCGACGTGCCGTACTCCTGGCTGGGCGCCGACCCGGCCGCGGGCGCCCCGAAGCTCTACGCGGCCGTCGGCGCCCGCTGGACCGAGGCCGACGCGGCCCGCCTCCCGGCCGTCGCCGCCCGCCCCAGGGGGACCCGCGTGCACAGCTACGACCTGGCCCGCTACGGCCTGGCCCGCGCGGACGTCGACGCGGCCTTCGCGGACTACAACGCGCTGCGCGCCGAGGTCGACCGGGCCTGACGGCGCGAGGGGCGGCCCCGCCTCCGGCAGGGCCGCCCCGGTGGCTCAGCTGCTGCTGACGCTCTCGCTGTTGACGGTGAAGTCCAGCCCGCCGGACGAGGACGTGATCTCGAAGCCGAACTGCAGGTCACCGATGGTGACGTTGCCGAACCAGCCCTTGGTGTCCTTGATCCACTTCAGGATCGGCAGGATGTCGACGGTGCCGGAGGTGGAGTTGGAGCTCCGGATGAACGAATAGACGTTGTTCGAGCCGTTGTTGCCCTTGTAGACGGTCCAGGTGTTGCTGCCCAGCGTGAGCGTGCCCTGCGAGGTGCCGAGCGGTCCGACGGCGCCGGTCTTGTTGACCCAGAGCATGATCTCGTTGGCGTATCCGGTGTCCCAGATGTCGTACGACGTGTTGTACGCGCCGGAGGACGGCACGGTCACGTTGTAGCTGCTGGTGAGCGAGGTCAGCGAGGTGATCGTCTTGTTGATCACCTTCTTGGCGTTGGGGTACGACTTGATGCCGCCGGTGTTGGGGTGGTTGGCGTTGACGCCCCAGTTGGTGCCGGAGTTGGCCCAGATGCACTGGGTGCCGGCGCCGGAGCCCCAGATGTTGTTGTAGAGGGTGTAGCCGTTCAGCGTGGTGTTGCCCCACTGGTCGCAGGAGCTCCAGACGGCGGCCGAGGCGGGGGCGGAGGCGAGTCCGACGGTGGCGCCGAGCGCGAGCGCGGGGGCGATCAGGGCCTTGGCGACCCTGCCGAGCGTGCGTGTTGCCATGGTGTCCCTTCCATGGGTGGGGGGAGGTGCGGGTGGCTACCACGTCCCCAGGGTGAGGACGTGGTCTTCTCCGGCGACGAGGTCGAGCGGCCGACGGCCGGAGGAAGTCCACAGGTCGATGCGGAGCGACCGGTGTGGTCTGAGGACGGCTCGCGCGCCGTCGGGGGTCCAGGAGAGGTCGAGTCCGGCGCCGAAGCGGGTGCGGATGCCGCGGAGCCGGCCTGTTCGCAGGCCGGGCGGCGGCGCCGGAAGCAGGACCAGGCGGTCCGGGGTCGACTGGACGAGGGCCTCGATGAGCACCGCGGGCAGGGTGTGCGCGGCGTCGGCGTTGTAGACGTCGCGGTCCGGGTAGTGGGCGCTCATCAGGGAGGAGTGGAAGAAGTCGCCGTCCAGGACCCGGTCGAGGGCGGCGCCGACCCGCTCGCCGTCCCGCAGGCGGGCCGCGACGAGCGCGTGGTGCAGGTGTCCGTGCGCCGAGTCGTTCTCGGCTCCGCGCAGTTCGAGCGCGCGGTGGGCGGCGGCGGCGAGTTCCGGGGTGTCGTACGGGGTGATCTCGTCCAGCGGCCAGACGCCGTAGAGGTGGCTGAGGTGGCGGTGGTCGTAGCTGTCGTCGAGGCCGGGCCGGGCCCATTCGGCGAGCGCGCCGTCGGCGTTGGTGCGGTGCGGGGGCAGCCGGTCGGCGAGGGCGCGCCAGCGGTCGGCGTCCGGCCCCGGGTGGTAGTCGGCCGCGGTGCGCAGGGCGTGCCGGGCGGCGGAGAGGTCCATCGCCGCGTTGACGGCACCCCAACTGGCGTTCGCGGGCCGGTTCTCCGGCGAGTAGGAGGGGACGATCACGACGTGGCCGTCCGCGTCGGTCCGGGTGAGGAAGTCCTCGTAGAACCGGGCGACTTCGGCCAGCACCGCCGCCGTGCGCGGATCGCGCTCGCCGCGGATCTCGTCGTGGTCGACGAGCGGCTTGAGCAGCCAGTCGGCGCCGGCCGTCCACAGGTGAAGGGGGTATTCCCGGCTGAAGTGGTAGGCCAGCCCGGACTCGCCGTCGCTGTGCGCGGGCGCGACCACGCCCCGGGCGCCGAACACCGCGCGGGCGTTCTCCCGCCAGTCGCCGAGCTGGCGCTGGATCAGTGCGGCGCAGGCCTCGGTGACTTCGGGAAGGGCGGCGGCCGCGGCCGAGGCCGTCTGGAGGTTGACGTTGGCGTCGTTGGTGAAGGCGCCGGACCAGGCGGTGTCCCAGTCACCGGTCCACAGTCCGGTCAGGCGGGGCGGGTTGAGGCCGGAGGCGGAGAGCAGGTGATAGCGGCCGGCGGCGAAGAGCCGTTCCAGAAGGGCTGCCTCGGCCGATCTCTTGAGCAACTCGGAGCCTGGCAGCGCTCGTTCGGCCGGGTCGGCGGCCAGGTCGAGGGCGACGCGGGTGTAGGCGGTGCGGTGCGGGCCGAGGTGGCGGGCGAGCAGCGCGTCGTACGACGGCCGGTCGGCGAGCAGGTCGCCCAGTTCGCGGGCCTCGGCGGTCACGTCGAGTTCGCCGGTGTGGCGGCGGACGCGGGTGAGGAGGAGGACGGACTCGGCGCCGGTGACGCGGACGCCCGGCGGGACGAGTTCGGTGGTACCGCCGGTGACGGCGACGAGGGTGACGCCGGTGTAGGCGCGGTCGCTGCCGGGGTAGCGGGCGCGGAGGCTGAGCAGGGCGCCCTCGGGGGTGCGCAGCGCGCCGTGGCCGACGCCCAGGCCGGGCGGGGCGCCGGGGAGCCGGTGGTCGAGGGCGATGTCGAGGTCGGATGTGCCGGTGACCTGCTGCACGATCACGTCGTCCGCGCGGGAGACGAAGACCCTGCTGGTCCGGTCGGCGGTGGTGGCGGTGACCTCGCCGGAGGTGAAGTCGACGAGGCGGCGGTAGCCGTCCGGACGGCCGTGCGGCCTGCGCAGCCGGATCTGGAAGGCGGGGTGGAAAGGCTGGACCCACTGGAGCGGGCGGCCGTCGGTGAAACCCTCGGCGGCGCCCGGCTCCCCGGCGAGCAACCTGTCCTGCACGCCCGCGAGTTCGGCCGCCAGGTGCGGCGGGCGGGCGTGTTCGCCGCCGTTCGGGCGGACGAGGGTGTGGTGGGTGACGATGACACGGTCGTCGTTCGGATCGCCGAACACGAGGGCGCCGTGGCGGCCGTTGCCGCTCAGGAAGGCGTCCTCCCAGCGGGCGGCCGGCGCTGGCTCCCAGGTGCCGTGGACGGGACCGGTGGCTTCTTCGGTCGTGCCGGTGACGGTCATGGCTTGAGCACCGCCACGCCGTAGCGGCCGAGGACGGTCTCGCCGGTGACGGTCTTACCGGTCAGCAGATCTCGATGCGTTCCCATGAGGGAGATCTTCACCTCATCACGCCCGTGGTTGAACAGGAACAGCAGCTCGCCCCGACGGACCGCCTCGACGCCCGCGGGCAGGCCGTCGAGCACCGGGGGCACCCCCGCGTCCGCCGCGATCCGGCCGAGCAGTTCGCGCAGCGCCTCCGGCTCCGGGAGCGTGGAGACGTACCAGGCGCGCCCGTTGCGCAGCACGGCCGGCAGCCCGTCGAGTTCGCCGCCCCGGTACGGCACGGTCTCGGAGACCGCGGGCGCGGCCTCGATCTCCTCCGACCAGAGGGTTCCGCGGAAGCCCTCGCAGGCGACGGTCTCCCCCGCGTCCAGCGGCCACCACTCGTGCAGGACGCGGATGCCGAACAGCTCGCGCAGCCGGGCGTCCATGCCGCCGGGGCGGATCCGGTCGTCCTCGTCGGCGATGCCGGTCAGGAAGCCGCTGACCAGGGTGCCGCCGCCGCGGACGTAGGCGAGGAGGTTGCCGATCGCGGAGTCGGTGAGGAGGTAGAGCTGCGGGACGACGACCACCTTGTAGGAGGACAGGTCGTGTTCGGGGTGGGCGAAGTCGGTGGTGAGGTGCGACTCCCACAGGGCCCGGTGCCAGGCGTGCAGGACGTCGGGGAGGTCCACCTCGGTGGAGAGCCGGCCCTCGTGGGCGCCGGCCCACCAGGAGTGCCAGTCGTGGAGGATCGCGATGTCGGCACCGACGTGACGTTCGGTCACCTCGGCACCGATGGCGGCGAGTTCGGAGCCGAGCCGCTTGACCTCCTGGTAGGTACGGCCCTCCTCCCCCGCGTGGCTGACCATCCCGGAGTGGAACTTCTCCGCGCCCTGCCTCGACTGCCGCCACTGGAAGTAGCAGACGGCGTCCGCGCCCCGGGCCACGGCCTGGAGGGACCACTGGCGGTTGAGGCCGCGGGGCTTGGGGTGGTTCACCCCGCGCCAGTTGACCGGCCCGGCGGCCTGCTCCATGAGCATCCAGGGGCCGCGCGCCTGGGAGCGGGTGAGGTCGTGGACGAGCGCGCCGTGCTGGGCGCCCAGGGGGTCCCGCGGGTCGGGGTAGAGGTCGACGGAGACGACGTCCTCCTCGGCGGCCCAGCGCCAGGCGTCCTGGCCGATCCAGAGCGGCATGAAGTTCGTGGTCACCGGGATGTGCGGGGTGTGCCGGGCGACGATGTCCCGTTCGGCCGTGTAGCACTCCAGGAGCATGTCGGAGGTGAAGCGGCGGAAGTCCAGCACCTGGGTGGGGTTCTTCAGGTAGTGGGCGTGGCGCGGGGGCAGGATGCCGTCCCAGGTGTCGTAGCCCTGGCTCCAGAAGGCCGTGCCCCAGGCCGAGTTGAGGGCGTCGAGGGTGCCGTAGCGGTCGCGCAGCCAGCGGCGGAAGGCGGTGGCTGCCTCGTCGCCGTAGTCGAAGGTGCAGTACTCGTTGTTGATGTGCCAGAGGGTGAGGGCCGGGTGTCCGGCGTAGCGGGCGGCGAGGTCCTCGGTGACGGCGGCGGCGTACCGGCGGTAGGTGGCGCTGGAGTGCGAGAAGTGCTGGCGGCCGCCCCACCACTCGGTGCGCCCGTCGGCGTCCCGGGGCAGGGTGTCCGGGTGCAGCCGCCCCAGCCACGGCGGCGGTGCCGCGGTGGGGGTGGCGAGGACGACGCCGATGCCGTGGTCGTGCATGAGGTCCATCAGCCGGTCCAGCCAGCCGAAGTCCCGCTCCCCCGGCCGCGGTTCGAGCCGCGCCCAGGAGAAGACGCCCATGGTCACGGAGTTGACGCCGGCGGCCGTCATCAGCCGGACGTCCTCCTGCCAGGTCTCCTCGGGCCACTGCTCGGGGTTGTAGTCGCCGCCGAAGAGGATCCGGCCGCGGGTGGCGTCGGAGAGGCCCGGCGGCTTTCGTCCGGCGGTCATCGGACGGGGTCCCCGTACTGGATGCCGCGTCCGTTGGTGGCCAGGTAGACCCGGCCGTGGACGCGCGGGTCGCCGGTGACGGCCTGCCCGATCCAGCCCCACTGGTGTCGGTCGTCGTTGATGCGGACCCAGGTGCCGGCCTCGTCGTCGGAGCGGTAGACGGCCGTGATGGACTCCGTGGAGCCGACGAGGTAGACCGCCGGGTAGCCGGCGCCGTCGGCCGCCTTGCCGAAACCGAGGGTGTAGGCGGCCCAGCAACTGGCGACCCTGGTGAAGGTGGCGCCGCCGTCGGTGGACCGGTACAGCCCGTTCCACTTGACGCTCAGCCACAGGTCACCGGACCTGCCCGGGGCCGCGACCAGCTGGAACTGACTGTCTCCCGCGGGCAGCCCGGTCGCACGCGCCGTGAAGGTACGGCCACTGTCGGTGCTGGCTTGTAGCGTTCCCGTATCGGTGTCGTACGCGTAGAAGAGCGTCGGGTCGGCCGGGTCGGCGACCGGCGTGGCGCCCTTCGGGAAGGAGGAGATCTCGGTCCAGGTGGCGCCGTTGTCGTCCGACCGGTGGGCGGGGTACCTGGTCCCGTCCCAGTGCACGAAGGACCACAGCAGCACGCTGCCGTCGGCGTTGGCGGCGATCGGCCCCGGTGCGTCGTGGGCGAGGGAGGGCTGGGCGGCGAAGGGCGCCCAGGTCCGGCCCCCGTCGTCCGAGAAGGCGCCGTTGCCGTTATCGCCCCAGCCGGTGCGGACCACGTACTCCGGCCTGCCCGCAGCCTGCGCGAGCCCCGTCGCCGACCCGAACACGGGGTTCGAGGCCATACCGCTGGACGGAGACGCCGTGAGCCGCTCGTGGTACATCACGCCGATGTCGCCGAGCCCGCTGATCAGATGCGCCTTCCCGACCGGGGGCGAGATCAGCTGGCGCACGGCCGTCTCCTCCAGACCCCGGATCCGCGGGGCCCAGTGGACGAGGTCACGGGTGCCGTAGAGGGTGGCGCCGGTGCCGTAGACGATGTGCCGCGAGTCGTACGGGTCCACGGCCACGGCCTGGATCCACCAGCCGAACTTGGGCTGGTCCGCACCCCACTTCAGGAAGGGGGTCTCCGACACGTCGAAGACGGCGGAGTCCTTGAGGGACGTCCAGGTGCGGCCGCCGTCGGTGGTCCGGTAGAGGGTGTCCACGGCCGTCCACCGGTTGTTCGTGGAGACGACGACGGTGCCGGGCCGGCGGGCGTCGACGGCGACCCCGCCGTAGCCGAAGGTGTCGCCGCCGCCGGGCACGGCCGGGGTGACGTCCGTCCACCGCCCGGTGGCCACGGCGAGCTTGTGCACGCTGCCGTCCGCCTGACCGTTGGGGCCGGGAGCGTCGGCGTAGGTCACGTACAGCTCGCGGGCGTGACGGTCGTAGGCGGCGCGGACCGGGATCCTGGCGGAGGTGCCGGTGGGCCGGCCGGGAACGGCCTCCCAGACGGTGCCGTCGGTGGTGCGGTAGAGATTGACGGCACTCGCGCCGCCGTCCCCGTCCGCCCAGCCGGCGTAGACGGCACGGCCGACGGCGACAAGGAGGCTGACGCCCTGGCCGGAGGCGGACGGGGTGGCCGGGAAGCCGGGGGCTGCCGCCCAGGTGGCCCCGCGGTCGGTCGACCTGAGGAGTCCGTCGTGCCGGGTACCCAGCCACAGGGTGTCGCTGTCCCGGGGGTCGACGATGAGGCGCTCGCCCATGCCGCGGCCGTCCTCGTTGGCGCCGAGTTTGACGCTGAGGTCGGTACGGGTCCAGGTGGCGCCGCGGTCCTCCGAGCGCAGGACCGCGCCGTTGCCGGCCCAGGACTGGGCGTAGGTGCCGAGGGCGAGGTAGAGCCGGTCGGGGTGGGCGGGGTCGACGGCGAGGGCCTCCACGCCGAGGAGGTTCCAGTCGTCCCAGCCGAGGTGGTCGGTGAGGGGGGTCCAGCGGGCGGTGCGGGCGTCCCAGCGGTAGGCGCCGCCGATGTCGGTGCGGGCGTAGGCGAGGCCGGGGGTGGTGGGGTGGAAGAGGACACCGGTGACGAAGCCGGTGCCGCCGATCACTGCGTTGCGCCAGCGGTATGCGTGCACCTGCGGCTGGGGCTCGGCCGCGTGGGCGGTGGCGGTGAGCGTCGGGAGAGCGGTGAGGGCGGTTGTTGCTGCCGTACCGGCGAGAACGGTTCTGCGGCTCAGGGTGGGCATGGGGAACCTTCGGTGGGCGTGGGTTTGGTGGGTGGGCCGGGGTGGGGGCTGGGGGGTGTCGCTCACCGGCGCTGGCCGGGTGCCGCCTGCGCCCACCCGTGCCGCCCTGGGGGCACCTCCCAGGCCCTTAAGGCACTGGGGGAGGCACGACTGCCCGCAGGCTGGGTCGGCTCACAAGGCGCCCGCGGCTGAGGCGCCCCTTCAGGGGCGCGGGGAACTGCGCGAGCAACCCCCACCGCACCCGCAGTCGCCGACGCTCGGCCGCCGCCCCTTTCAGAGGGCGACGGTCACCCCTTCACCGCCCCGGTCAGCATTCCCTTCTTGAAATGCTTCTGGACGAACGGCGAAAGCACCGCCACCGGCAGCAGCGCCATCACCATCACCGCCATCTGCACGGCGAGCCCGGACAGTTCGCCCGTCTTGATGGACTGCGCGAGTCCCACCGGGGCCTGCTGCTTCTGGACCAGCTGGATCATGACGTTCTGCAGCGGCATCTTGTTCTGGTCGTTGAGGTACAGGGACGCGTTGAACCACGCGCTCCAGTACCCGACCGCGTAGAAGAGGGTGATGACCGCGAGGACCGCCCGGGAGAGCGGCATGACGATCTGCCACAGGATCCGGAAGTCGCCGGCGCCGTCGATGCGCGCGCTGTCGGTCAGTTCCGGCGAGATGCCCATGAAGAACCCGCGCAGGACGAGGATGTTGAAGACGCTCACCGCGCTCGGGAGGATCAGGGCGAGATAGCTGTCGGTGAGGCCCAGGGACTGGACCAGCAGGTAGGTCGGGATCAGGCCGGCGCTGAAGAACATCGTCGCCATCAGCAGCATCAGGAACCAGCGGTGGCCGAGCGACCCGATGCGCGAGAGGCCGTACGCGCACAGGACCGACACGGTCATCGAGAACACCGTGCCGACGAGGGTGATCAGGATGCTGATGACCGTGGCCCGGGTGACCTGACCGCCGCTCAGCAACTCCCTGTAGGCGACGAAGGTGATGCCCTTGGGGATCATCACCAGGCCGCCGGCCTCGTCGATGGTCCTGCGGGAGGACAGGCTGGTGACGACCACGATCCAGAGCGGGAAGAGCACGCCGAGGCAGGCCAGGGTCAGGACCAGGCCCTTGCCGGCGACGCCTGCCCTGCTCGGTTCCTCCTCCCACACGGGGCGGGGCGGTGCGGCCCACCGGGACGGCGGCCGCTCCCGCAGCGGCGGTTTGTCGACGACGGCGGTCATTTCTTGTACACCCCCTGCTCGCCCATGAGATGGGCCACCTTGTTCGCGGCGAGGACCAGTCCGAGGCTGACCACGCCCTTGATGAGGCCCGCGGCGGCCGCGTAGCCGAAGTCCTGGTTGCGGACGCCGTTCCACCACACGAAGGTGTCGAGGACCTCCGAGGCCCCTGGTCCGACGGCGTCGCGTTGGAGGAGGATCTGTTCGAAGCCGACGGTCAGGGCGTCGCCGACACGGAGGACCAGCAGCAGGGCGATCACCGGGCGCAGGGCGGGGAGCGTGACGTGCCAGATGCGGCGCCAGCGGCCCGCGCCGTCCATGGCGGCGGCCTCGTAGAGGTCGGGGCTCACCGACGCCAGCGCCGCCAGGAAGACGATGATCCCCCAGCCCGCGTCCTTCCAGACGCCCTCCGCCGTGACCAGGAACTTGAAGGTCGACGGGTCGGTCATGATGTCGAGGCCGTCGTAGCCGTGCTGCCGCAGCAGCTGCGACAGCAGGCCCGCGCCGCCGAAGATCTGCTGGAAGACGGAGATGACCAGCACCCAGGAGAAGAAGTGCGGGAGGTACAGGACCGCCTGGGCGATCGCCCGCACCCGGGGCCGGAGCACGCTGTTGATGAGCAGCGCGAGGGCGATCGGGATCGGGAAGAACAGCACGAGTTGCAGGAAGAACAGCACCAGGGTGTTCTTCACCGCGTTCCAGAACGCGGAGTCCGCGAAGATCTGCTGGAAGTTCTCCAGACCCACCCATGCGCTGTGCAGCATGGAGACGATGCCGTTGTCGCTGACGTACGGGTCGTAGTCCTGGAAGGCGACGATGTTGCCGAGGATCGGCAGGTAGTTGAAGACCAGGAGCAGCAGGACCGCCGGCAGGGTCATCAGGATCAGGGCGCGGTCGCGTCTGAATCTGAGGCGCAGGCCGAGCTTCCCGGTCTCCGCCCTCCTCCCGGTTCCGGTGGCGCCGCCGGACGCCACCGGGGTCCTGCCCGTACCGTCGTCGTCTGCCTCGGCCCTGCTGCGAGGCACCGTGCTGTGGGACACGGCCGTTCTCCTTGCCTCAGTGCCCGGTCAGCTCGCCGAACCGTTGTCGTCGAGCAGCTTCTGGTACCAGTCGCGCAGCTTGTCGCCGCCCTTGCTCTTCCATTCGGCGACGGCCTGCTGCATGTCGCTGATCTTCTTGCGGCCGCGCGTGATGTCGTCCTCGAGGGTCTCGAAGTCGTCCATGAGGTTGGTGTAGCGGGACGGCTCGGTGATCATCTGGCCGAAGAAGCTGGACTTCCTGGTGAAGCCGCCCATCCGCTGCTGCCACTCCACCTGGGCCTTGGCGACGTCGGGGAAGTCGGGGTGGGCGATGGTGGCGGCGGGGCTCGCGATCATGACGTAGGCGTTGATGACCTCGTTGTTGCCCCGGGTGGTCTTGGTGGGCACGCCGTTCTTGACGGTGTAGTGGGTGCCCTCCACGCCGTAGTTGGTGGCCATGTACTCCTTGGTGCCGTACGGCGCGGCGGTGGTGTTGGCGACGGCCAGCACGTCGTGGATGACGGACTCGGAGGCCTTCTTGTTGACGAAGGCGAAGATGCCGGCCGGCTGTTCGGCCCAGACCTGCGGGTTCCCGCCGTCGTGTCCGTAGACGTCCATGCCCCAGATCTTGAAGTCCGGGTTCTGGGTGGCCTGTTCGGCGGTGCGGCTCCACCACTGGCTGATGTCCTGGGCGTAGATGAGGAACTCGCCGGCCGCGAACTTGGGGCCCGGGTCGGGGGCGTTCTTGCCCAGCTTGGCGTCGGGGTGCACGACCCCGGCGGCGAAGAGCTTGCGGGTCCACTCCAGTGCTTCGAGGTACTCGTCGGTCTCGATGCGGTTGATCAGCTTGCCGTCGACGAGGTTCCAGCCGAGCGGCTTCTCGCTGCCGGAGAGGACGCCGAACATCTGCCAGGCGGTCCACTTCATGTCCATGCACGCCCAGCGCTTGGCCTTGGCGTTGGTGATCTCCTTGGCCAGGGAGAGGAACTCGGCCGCCGAGCGCGGGACCTCGTAGCCCTCCTTGTCGAAGACGTCCTTGCGGTAGAGGGGCACGATGTTGGTGACGTAGGAGGACGGCATGGGCAGCCCGCGCAGCTTGCCGCCGAAGATGCAGCGCCGCCAGGCGTCGGTCGGGACGGCGGCGAGGTTCGGGTAGTCCTTGACCTTGTCGCCCGACAGGTACGGGCCGAGGTCGGCGAACTTGCTGATGATGGCGGTGGGTATCTTGCCGCCCATGTTCCAGTTCGGGATGACGACGACGTCCGGTACGTCGCTGGAGGCGAGGACCGCGCCCAGCTTCTGGTCGTAGGTGTTGCCGTCCTGGTTCTGCCACTCGACGTCGACGCCGATCATGTCGTTCATCGCGTTGTAGTAGGGGTTGTCCTGCTTGGGCGGGGAGCCCCAGAACGGCGACATGACGGTGACCTTGCCGCCCTTGCCGAGCTTCTTCGGGACCGAGGTCTTCAGGGTCGCCAGGTCGAGCTTGCCGGTGAAGCCGATCGCCGAGCCGTTCTTCGACGGGATGTCCGGGGTCACCACGTTGTTGGCGACGTAGGCCGGCAGCAGCTTCTGCGCGCCCTTGCCGGACGAGGAGCCCCCTCCCGAACCGCTGTCCGACGCCCCGCAGGCGGCGAGCAGCGGCATCCCGCCCGCCACCGCTGCGGTGGCGACTGCCGTGGAGGCGAGGAAAGTTCTCCGGCTCGGCCCGGAGGGGGCGGAAGCGGCGTTCGGCGTCATTGCGTCAACCCTTCATGGCGCACCAGGACACCCGGCGGTGGCCGTCGGCTGCGGTGTCTCGAGTGGAACTGGCTGAGCGGAAGCGGCCCTCCGACCTGCGACCCATGTCGCGTGCCCCTGGGGCGGACCGGATAGTCGAAGCGCTTCGATGTTGCTGCGAGGTTAAGTGAACACCCGGGGGTGCACAAGGGTCGCTCCCAAGATTCCTCCGAGGTATCCCGGGTGACCTGTCCGTATGCGCCACTTGAAATATCGCCGACCATCCCTTGACACCCACCCCTGGGCCGAATGAGCATCGAAGCGCTTCGAAAGGGCCTGGACGCTCCATCGCAAGGGGAACCGCACGTGACCGCAAAAACGCCGCCCGCGCCGCCTTTCCGCGATCCGCACCTGCCGCTCGCGAAGCGCATCGACGATCTGCTGGCGCGGCTCACCCTGGACGAGAAGGTCTCCTTCCTGCACCAGTTCGCGCCCGCCGTGCAGCGCCTCGGCATCGCCGCCTTCCGCACCGGCCAGGAGGCCCTGCACGGGGTGGCCTGGATGGGCCCGGCGACGGTGTTCCCGCAGGCGGTGGGGCTCGGCGCGACCTGGAACACCGATCTCGTACGACGGGTCGGGGAGGCCGTGTCGAAGGAGGTCCGGGCGATGCGCGCCCGCGACGACCGGGTCGGCCTCAACGTCTGGGCCCCGACGGTCAACCTGCTGCGCCACCCGCTCTGGGGCCGCAACGAGGAGGGCTACTCGGAGGACCCGAAGCTCACCTCCGCCATCGCCACCGCCTACACCCGCGGCCTGCGCGGCGACCACCCGGTGTACTGGCGCACGGCGCCCGTCCTGAAGCACTGGCTGGCCCACAACAACGAGACGGACCGGGCGACTTCCTCCTCCTCGGTCCGCCCGCGGGTGCTGCACGAGTACGACCTGCGCGCCTTCAGGGAGACCGTGGAGGCCGGTGCGGTGGCCGGGGTGATGCCCGCGTACAACCTGGTCAACGGCCGCCCCAACCACGTCTCCCCGTACCTGCGCGAGCAGTTGCGCAGCTGGACCGACGAGGACCTGCTGGTCTGCTCGGACGCCGGCGCGCCCAGCAACCTGGTCGACCACGAGCACTACTTCGCCACCCACGAGGAGGCCACGGCGGCCGCCCTGCTCGCCGGTGTCGACAGCTTCACCGACCACGGCACGGACAGCTCGCAGATCGTCGCGCGGGTCCAGGGGGCGCTGGCGCAGGGCCTGTTGACGGAACCCGACATCGACACGGCCGTGCGCCGCCAGCTCTCGGTCCGCTTCCGCCTCGGCGAGTTCGACCCGCACGAGGACCCGCATCCGGGCACGGCCGCGTTCGACACCCCGGCGCACCGCGCCCTCGCCCAGGAGGCGGCCGAGCAGGCGGTCGTGCTCCTCAAGAACGACGGCGACCTGCTGCCGCTCGCACCCGACACCCGGATCGCCGTGGTCGGCCTGCTCGCCGACGAGTGCAAACTCGACTGGTACAGCGGCACCCTGATCCACCGCTCCACTCCGCTGGAGGGCCTGTACGAGCGGTTCGGCGCGGAGCGCGTGGAGTTCGCGGAGGGGGTGGACCGGGTCCGGCTGCGGCTCGCGGACGGCACCTTCCTGCACGTGCCGACCGCCCCCGAGGCGGCCGACGAGGTGCGCGGTGCCGAGGGGGCCCTGGACCCGGCGCTGCTCGCGGGCCGCACCGACCTCCCGCCGCTGACCGCCGACGCCACCGGCACCGAGTTCGCGCTGGCCGACTGGGGCGAGGGCGTCCTCACCCTGCGGGCCCCGGACGGACGGTACCTCTCCGTCGCCGAGGACGGCTTCGTCCGCGCCGCAGCCGACCAGCCCGGCGGCTGGGTCGTCCAGGAGACGTTCCGCCTGGAACCCCACGAGAACGGTCACCTCCTCCGGCACCTCGGCACGGGTCGCCACGTCTCTGTCGCCGCCGACGGGGTGAAGGTTGCCGCCGAAAACGCTTCGATCTTCGAGTTGATCATCGTCGAACGCGGTACGGACGCCGTCACCAGGGTCGCCGCCGCGGCCGACGCGGTCCTGGTGGTCGCGGGCAACGACCCGCACGTCAACGGCCGCGAGACCGAGGACCGTACGACCCTGGCCCTGCCCCCGCACCAGGAGCGCCTGCTGCGTGCCGCCCGCGCCGCGAACCCGCACACGGTGCTGGCGCTGGTGTCGTCGTACCCGTACGCCGTGGACGCGGCCCGGCTGCCCGCCGTGCTCTGGACGGCGCACGGCGGCCAGGCGGCCGGCACCGCCCTCGCCCGTGTACTGGCCGGGGACGTCTCCCCCGCGGGCCGGCTCCCGCAGACCTGGTACGCGGCCGACACCGACCTTCCCGACCTGCTCGACTACGACGTGCTCGGCGCCCGCCAGACCTACCTCTACTTCGAGGGCACCCCCCTCTTCCCGTTCGGCCACGGCCTGTCCTACGCGTCCTTCTCCTACGCGGACCTGACTACCGAGGTGGCGGACGGAACGCTCCGGGTCTCCTGCACGGTCGCCAACACGGGCGACGTGACCGCGGACGAGGTGGCCCAGCTCTACACCCGGGCCGTCGAACCGTCGTCGGTACGCCCGCGCCGCGAACTCCTCGCCCACCGCAGGCTCACCCTGCGCCCCGGCGAGCGGACCGGCGTGACCTTCGAAGTCCCCCTCTCCGCCTTCGAGTTCTGGGACGTGGCACGCGGCGGACGGCGCCTGGAGGGCGGTGCGTACGAGGTGCTGGCCGGCGCGTCCAGCGAGGACGTCCGGCTCCGTACGACCGTGGTCCTGGACGGCGAGCCCCCGGCATCCCGGCCCGCCGTCGAACACGGCCTGGCGGCGGCGGACTTCGACGAGCAGTCGGGCATCGCGATCGTGGACCGCACGAGGACGGAGGGCGACGCGGTCACCCCAGAGGGCGACGGCCCGGGTGAACTCGTCTACCGGGACTGCGACTTCGGCGCCGGGACCACGGAGGTGACCGTGCGGGTGGCGGGCCACGGCACGCTGGAACTCAGCCTCGACGGCGGCCCGTTGCTGGCCGTGCTGACGCTCGCCGAGCCGACGCCGGATCCGTACACGTACACCTCGCTCACCGCCGGCGTCGTCGCCGAGGGCGTCCACGACGTCCTCATCAGGCTGCGCGGCCCGTTGCGGCTCGCGCACGTCGGCTTCTCCGGTTGAGGGTCCGGGGAGGCCGGCACGGAGAAGGGGCCCGGCACCGGAAGGCATCGGTGCCGGGCCCCTTCGGACTGCTCGGGGACCGGTACGCGAACGGCCGCAGCCCCCGCACAGCGGGCTGCGGCCGTCTCGTCGCCCTCGGGTCTGTCCGTGGCAGGTCAGAGGGCGAGGCCGGTGAGGACCAGGACGCGCTCGTAGGTGTAGTCGTCCATCGCGAACCTGACGCCCTCGCGGCCGACGCCGGACTGCTTCACGCCGCCGTACGGCATCTGGTCGGCGCGGTAGGAGGGGACGTCGCCGATCACGACGCCACCGACCTCGAGAGCGCGGTGGGCGCGGAAGGCGCCCTGCAGGTCGTGGGTGAACACGCCCGCCTGCAGGCCGTACTTGGAGGCGTTGACGGCGGCGAAGGCCTCGTCCTCGCCGTTCACCTTCTGCACGGTGAGGACGGGCCCGAAGACCTCCTCGCAGGAGATCGTGGCCTCGGCCGGGACGTCGGTGAGGACGGTCGGCGCGTAGCTGGCGCCGTCGCGGTCGCCGCCGGTGACCAGGGTGGCGCCGTCCTCGACGGCCTCCTTCACCCACGCCTCGACCCGCTCCGCCGCCGCCTCGCTGACCAGCGGGCCGACGTCGGTCCTGTCGTCGGCGGGATCGCCGGTGACCTGGGCCTCGACGGCGGCGACGATGCGCGGGAGCAGACGGTCGTAGACGGCGGCGTCGACGATGACCCGCTGCACGGAGATGCAGGACTGGCCGCCCTGGTAGTTGGAGAAGGTCGCGATGCGGGTCGCGGCCCAGTCCAGGTCGGCGTCGGAGGCGTAGTCGCCGAGGACGACGGCCGCGCCGTTGCCGCCGAGCTCCAGGGTGCAGTGCTTGCGGGGCACCGAGTCCATGATCGAGTAACCGACCTTCTCGGAACCGGTGAAGGAGATGACCGGGAGGCGCTCGTCCTGGACGAGGGCGGCCATCTTTTCGTTGGCGACCGGGAGGACCGACCAGGAGCCGGCCGGGAGACCGGTCGTCTCGGCGAGCAGGTCGCCGATGATCAGGCCGGAGAGCGGGGTCGCGGGCGCCGGCTTCAGGATGATCGGCACGCCGGCCGCGATCGCCGGGGCGATCTTGTGGGCGCACAGGTTGAGCGGGAAGTTGAACGGCGCGATGCCGAGGACGACGCCCTTGGGGAAGCGGCGGGTGATCGCGAGCCGGCCCTGACCGCCGAGGTCGGTGTCGAGGCGCTGGGCCTCGCCGCTGTTGAAGCGGCGGGCCTCTTCGGCGGCGAACCGGAACACGGACACGGCGCGTCCGACCTCGCCCCGGGCCCACTTGATCGGCTTGCCGTTCTCGGCGGAGATCAGCCGGGCTATCTCCTCGGTGCGCTCGGCGAGGCGGCGGCTGACGTGGTCGAGGGCGGCGGCGCGTACGTGGGCCGGGGTGGCGGCGAACTCGTCCCGTACGGCGTACGCGGCGGCGACGGCTTCCTCGACCTGGGCGTCGGTGGGCACGCTGACCTTGCCGACGAGACGGGCGTCCCACGGGTTGGTGACGTCGAAGGTGTCCTCGCCGGTGACCTGGCGGCCGGCGAGCCAGAAGGCGTGGGTGGAGGTCATGTGCGGGTCCCGGCCCTTCCGCGTTGGGGGTGGTGTGTACAGGATGTTCGCCTCCACGGTAGGTCCGAGGGGGCGGGGGTGCGTTTGTCCGGGGTGTAGTGGTGGAGGTGGGAGGTGCGCCGGTTTGGCACGGTGACGGGCGGTCGGGAAACGCTCAGTCCGTCGACGTCGCCTTCAGGGCCAGCCACAGCTCCATCCGCACGTCCGGGTCGTCCAGGGAGCGGCCCAGGATCTCTTCCACCCTACGCATCCGGTAGCGGAGGGTGTGGCGGTGGACGCCCAGGTCGGCCGCCGCCGCGTCCCACTGGCCGTGCCGGGAGAGCCACGCCCGCAGGGACGCCACCAGGTCTCCCCTGCCGGTCGCGTCGTGCTCGTACAGCGCCCGCAGCAGACCGTCGGCGAACGCCTTCACCGCGTCGTCCGCCAGCAGGGGCAGCACCGAGCCCGAGGCCAGCTGTTCGTGCTCGACCAGGATCCGGCCCCTGCGCCGGGCCACGGAGAGCGCCTGTTCGGCCTGCTTGTAGGCGGCCGCCGCCGCGATCGGGCCGGACGGGGCCGACAGCCCGATGACCGGTTCGTCCTCCTCCGCGGCCCCCTGCTCCGGCACCGCCCGCTCCGCCTCGCGCGCCGCCGCGTACTCCAGGCACGCCGCCACCGCCGCACCGCCGTCCGCGGCCAGCACCACCAGCCGCTCCCCCTCGGGCACCACCAGCACCGCCTCCCCGGAACGGGCCGCGGCCGACTCCACCGTCTCCGTGAGAGCGGCCAGCTGCTCGCCCGCCGCGTCCGCGACGATCATCCGGAACGGGGCGTCGAGCAGCCCGCCGTACAGGTCCCCGGCGACCCCGCGGGCGTGGTCCGGCTGCCCGGCGAGCAGCATGCGCAGCACCGCCGCCCCGACCCGCTGCTCGGCCGCGTGGAGGGAGCGGGAGCGTTCCGTCGTGAGGGTGAGGAGCGCGATGGCCGAGTGGACGGCGTACCGCTCCGCCGTGCCGAGCGCCGACGCCGTGCCGACCGCCAGGGCCGCGCGCGGGCGGCGGCCGGTGCCGAGCGAGTGCAGTTCCACCCGGTCCTCGTTGTCGGGGCCGCCGACCACCGAGGACGCCGGGGCCGGGCGTTCCCGGAGCCGGTCGACCTCGGCCGTCAGGCGCGCCGCCCGGCGCCCCGCCCACTCCGGTGCGGTCGCGACGACCGCGCCCGACGCGTCGTACAGCGCCGCCCAGCCGTCCACCTGCGCCGCGAGCGCGGACAGCACCCCCTCCGGGCCGGCGTTCAGCGCCTGCCTGGTCAGTTCGCGCTGGGCGGCGAAGCCCGCCGTCACCGCCCGGTACTGGTCGGCCGCGATCGCCGCCGAGACCGCCTTGCTGATGGCGAGGAAGGGGGTGCGGCGCGGCACCTCGAGCAGCGGCAGCCTCTCCCGTTCCGCCGCGTCGACGAGGGCCTTCGGGATCTCGTCGTAGTTGACCCCGACGGCGAAGCCGAGGCCCACCACACCCGCCCCCACCAGGCGTTTCACATACTTCCGCATCGCCTGGGGATCCTCCGCGTCCAGCTTCAGCGCGGTGATCAGGAGCAGCTCCCCGCCCTCCATGTACGGCACCGGGTCGGCGAGTTCGCTGACATGGGCCCAGCGCACCGGCACGTCGAGGCGGTCCTCGCCCGCGCGCACGGTCAGTTTGAGCGCGGAGTGGTGGACGAGCGAGGCAAGCGTCGGTGGCATCAGGCCGTCAGGTCTTCTCTTCAGCGAGGGAAACGGTCTTTGGCCGTCCCGTATGAACGGCCTCTCTCGATTCTGCCTCACTGTACGGTCACGCGTGCCCCCGCGTTCAGAGCCGGCCGCCGTCCCTCAGATCCACGAGGAGCGGGGGCGCGTGCTCGCTCTTGACCGTCGTGAGGGACAGGACCGCGTGCCCGGGCGGGACCCCGTGCGCCAGCTCGGACGCCGACCAGCGCTCGCGCTCCACCTGCCGGACGGTGACCGCCCGCGCGGTGGGCGCCTTGCCGGTGATCACCCGTCGCACGACGTGCAGCGCCTTGCCCGCCGGGGTCTCCGCGATGATCTGCCGGTCGGTGACGTCCCGGGCCTCGGTCCACTCCTTGCCCCAGACCTCGGCGAAGTCCTGCCCGTCCCAGGGCGTCAGTCCGGCGAAGGCCATCCGGCAGCCGGTGGCGCCGAGCAGCGGGCCGCGGAGCGGGCGGGGTACGTCGTCCAGGGTGCGCAGGGTCAGCGCCACGCCCGCGTTGGCCGAGCGCAGCCGCTGGACGGCACGGACCGCCTCCGGCGTCACCACGCCGGTCGCGTCGTCCAGGAGCAGGCAGGAGAAGAGCGAGCGGTCGTCCCGTACCGTCACGCTCGCCGTGAACTGGGCGAGCACCAGGCGGGCCAGGATGCGGGAGGCGTCCGCGTGGCCGCGCTCGGGCAGGTCGATGCGGACCCGGACCGGGTGGTCGAGGGCCTTGAGGGAGAAGGGGCGGGACTGGCCGGAGGTGTCGAAGAAGCCCGCGAAGGCCGGGCGGTCGAGGAGCGCGATGCGGTCGGCCAGGACGGCACCGACGTCTCCCGGGTGTCCCATCTGCCGTTCCCGCGCGTCGAGCTCGCGCAGCAGCGACTCGTGGCCGGTGGACGTCAGCGCATTGCGGAGCGCCGCGAGCGGACCGGGGGCGCCGTCGAGGAGCTGGCGGAGTTCGGGGACGGAGGGGAAGCGGCCGTGGACCGCCTTGAACGGGCCGAGCAGCTGGGCGAGGACGGTGGTGGAGCGGCGGCTGTCGCTGCCGGGGTGCGGGTCGGCGAGGTCGCCGACGAGGGCCTCGGCGAGTATGGCGGCGGCCTCGTCGGGGTCGGTGGTGCCGCCGTACAGGTCGAGGTCGTAGACGGACTCGGGGTGGGCGATGCGGACGACGACGTCGTAGCCGTCGGCGGGTCCCAGGCCGGCGCCGGCCGCGCCGACGACGACCACGGAGGCGCGGCCGGCGAGCGCGTGCAGGCAGAGCGACTCGGCGAGCGGGCGGACCAGGGAGCCGGTCTTGCCGGAGCCGGCCGGTCCGACGGCGAGCAGCGAGGTGCCGAGCAGTTCGGGGCCGAGGGCGAGGCCGGTGCCCCGGTACTGGTAGGGGTTGCGCGGGTCGTCGGCCGTCGTGCCGAGCCGGACCTGGCCGGTGACCAGGTCGTGGCGGGCGTGCCGGGCGGGCAGGTCGCGTTCGCCGGAGGGGTGCAGGCAGGCGGCGGCGCCGTCCTTGACCACGGCGGCGGTGAAGGTGGCCATGCTGTGCCGGCCGCTGCGGACGCCCTGCCAGGCGCGGGCGATCCGGGCGTGGTCCACGTCCCCCATCAGCCCGGTCCGCGCCTCCCCGGCAAGCCGGTCGGCGGCCGCGTCGGCGCCGGCGGCACGAAGGTGGGGCCATTGGGCGGGGTCCTCCGCCGGTGCCGGCGCCTCCTGGCGGGGCACCGCGGGCTTGAACCGAGGTGCCACGAACCTCCGCCACACCTCTCCCCACCGGCCGAGCTTGCCCACCACGAGCATGATGGTCAGGAAGACGAGGTACCCGTAGCCCTCATAGACGATCTCGACGTTCCCGCGGAGCGCGCTGTCCGAGCCCTGCCACGAGTCGGGGAGGAACAACTTGAGCGGCAGACCCCACCAGTTCCCGAGATACCCGTGCGTCAGCAGGGACCAGAGCAGCCACCCCACCAGGAAGGCGATGAGGGCGCCGCTGAGCAGTTGCCGCGCGGGCAGTTCCTCGGGTTCCTTCGCCGCCCGGGGCCGGTACCCGAACCGCCACACCCCCGGCGCCGCCTCCGGCCGGGGTGTGCGGAGCCAGCCGAGGAAGGCCGAGCCGTCCGGCAGCGGGGGTACCGTCGGTGGTGCCGTCGGCCGTGGCGGCAGTGCGGGCGCCTCGGTCGGCACCGCCTCCGCGTCCTGCGGCCCCGCCGGACGCGGCACAGGATTCGCATGCGTACGCCGCGTGTCCCACGTCCCGTCGCTGTCCATCGCTCTCGCTCCCTGACCAGCCGTTCCGTCCACCGTCAGCGGCCAATCTAATGCCCCCGCAAGGGGAGTTCACCGCTTACACGGCCGAGGGGCCGCCCGGCCGGGCACCGGCACCCCGCCCACACTATGTCCACCACGGACAACGACACCCCCCGACAACGCCCACATGGAGCATCCCCACCTCCCACACCCGGCCCTAGCCTGCGAAGAAAGAAGGAAAGCGTCCGAAAACGCACCACCGGAGCAACCGGACGGGACGCGCCCGGCACGCATCGGTTCGCACCACTCATCAGGGAGCCCTCATGACCGCACTTCCGCAGGAGCGCCGCGTCGTCACCGCCATCCCCGGCCCGAAGTCGCAGGAACTGCAGGCCCGCCGTCTCGCCGCGGTCGCGCAGGGTGTGGGCTCGGTACTGCCCGTCTTCACCGCGCGCGCGAGCGGCGGCATCATCGAGGACGTCGACGGCAACCGCCTCATCGACTTCGGTTCCGGCATCGCGGTGACCTCCGTCGGCGCCTCCGCCGAGGCCGTCGTACGGCGGGCGAGCGCCCAGCTGGCCGACTTCACCCACACCTGTTTCATGGTCACCCCGTACGAGGGCTACGTGGAGGTCGCCGAGGCCCTCGCGGAGCTCACCCCGGGTGACCACGCGAAGAAGTCCGCGCTGTTCAACTCCGGCGCCGAGGCCGTCGAGAACGCCGTGAAGATCGCGCGTGCGTACACCAAGCGCCAGGCCGTCGTCGTCTTCGACCACGGGTACCACGGCCGGACCAACCTCACCATGGCGCTCACCGCGAAGAACATGCCGTACAAGCACGGCTTCGGCCCGTTCGCCCCCGAGGTCTACCGCGTCCCGGTCGCCTACGCCTACCGCTGGCTCACCGGCCCGGAGAACGCCGGTCCGGAGGCCGCCGCGCAGGCCATCGACCAGATCAGCAAGCAGATCGGCGCCGACAACGTCGCCGCGATCATCATCGAGCCGGTGCTCGGCGAGGGCGGCTTCATCGAGCCGGCCAAGGGCTTCCTGCCGGTGATCAGCCGGTTCGCCAAGGACAACGGGATCGTCTTCGTCGCGGACGAGATCCAGTCCGGGTTCTGCCGTACGGGCCAGTGGTTCGCGTGCGAGGACGAGGGCATCGTCCCGGACCTGATCACCACCGCCAAGGGCATCGCGGGCGGTCTGCCGCTGGCCGCCGTGACCGGCCGTGCCGAGATCATGGACGCCGCGCACGCCGGTGGCCTGGGTGGCACCTACGGCGGCAACCCGGTCGCCTGCGCCGGTGCGCTCGGGGCCATCGAGACCATGAAGGAGCTCGACCTCAACGCCAGGGCGAAGAACATCGAGTCGATCATGAAGCCCCGCCTCGCCGCCATGGCCGAGAAGTTCGACGTCATCGGTGACGTCCGCGGCCGGGGCGCGATGATCGCCATCGAGCTGGTCAAGGACCGCACCACCAAGGAGCCCGACCCGGAGGCGACCGCGGCTCTCGCCAAGGCCTGCCACCAGGAGGGACTGCTGGTCCTGACCTGTGGCACCTACGGCAACGTGCTCCGTTTCCTGCCCCCGCTGGTCATCGGCGAGGACCTCCTCAACGAGGGCCTCGACATCATCGAGCAGGCCTTCGCGCGGATCTGAGCCACAGGCTTCTCCCAGCCCGCGCAAAGGGTCTCGAACCCGCGTGCCACCGCCGCCCCAACCCTCCCACCTGGCGTGATGTGGGGGGCTGGGGCGGCCCCCGTCAGGCCGTGTGAAGAAGGTGTGCGAGGTGCATGACGGGACGCGATTCCGCCTGTCGCGGCACCGGACCCTGCCGTAGGTTCTATCCAGATGAGAGATACACCCCGCCCACAGGGGACTGTGGGCGATTTCAGGCCGGGGCCTCCCCAGCTTCGACCTGGTCGTGCCCTCGCGCACACAACCGGGGCCTCCGGCTCCGGATCTCCTCACCGATCGGACGGTCGCCCGCCCCAAACCCCCCGGGGCGCGCGGCGTTCCGATCCGGACGGCCGCCCCGGAACCACCCCCCCTGTTCCGGGGCGGCCGACCTCCTTCCTTAGCTTTCCCCTCGCGGGACTCCTGGGACTTCTGGGCCTGCCGGCCCTCCTTTTCGCGCTGATCACCTGGCAGGTCGTGGCCCACGGCCCGCTGCTCCGCCTGGACAGCCGTCTGAGCAGCGCACTCGTCCACCCGGACCGGTTCTCCGAGCTCCTCTCCGACCTCGGGAACGTGCAGGTCGCGGTCCCGGTCCTGGTGCTCGTCATCGCGTACGTCGCCCGGCGCGGCCGTGCCACTGGTACAGACCGGTGGTGGCTGCCGCCCGCGGCCGCCGCCGTCCTGATGGCCCTGGTCCCGGCGGTCATCGTGCCGCTCAAGGACTGGACCGCCCGTCCGGGGACCCCGGTGGTGCCCCCGGCGGTCGGCTACTTCCCCTCCGGTCACACGGCGACGGCGGCGATCGCCTACGGCTCCGCGACCCTGCTCCTCCTCCCCTGGCTCGCGTCCGCCACCGCCCGCCGGACCGCCGTCGCCGTCTGCGCGGCGCTGGTCCTCGGCGTCTCCTACGGCCTGGTCCGCCGCGGCTACCACTGGCCGCTGGACGTGGTGGCCAGCTGGTGCCTGGCCACCGTCCTGCTGACGTCCCTGCGGCTGCTGCTCAGCCGAAGTACGCGTCGAAGTTCTTCTGGAACTCCCAGTTCGAGAACCGGTCCCAGTTGATCGACCAGGTCATCAGGCCGCGCAGGGCCGGCCAGGTGCCGTGGGTGGCGTACGACCCGCAGTTCGTCATCTTCGTCAGGCAGTCCAGGGTCTTGGTGACCTCGGACGGGGCCACGTAGCTTGCTCACCGGCTTCCCGTTGACATCCTCCTCCTCTTAAAAGAGGGGGATTCCAACCCAGGCGGGTTGAGGTTCACGGGCGCTCGAACGGCTGGTGGCCGCTGTCACCCCTCCGGCACCGGCTGTTCGCCGGGGGCGGGGGATCCCGCCCTGTCCTGCCGCGACGTTGATGCTTGCGTTCTCATCGGCGTTGCAGGTGAACCCGCAGGACACGCAGACGAAGTCGGCTTGGTTCTTGCGCGACCCCTTCTCGATCCACCCGCAGGCACTGCACCGCAGAGACGTAAAGGGCGCGGGGACGTCCTCGACCCGGCCCGGCGCCTTCTGCTCCGTGCGCCGATGCAGCAGGCCCCACCCCTGAGCGAGAATGCCCCGGTTCAGCCCGGCCTTCTGGCGGACGTTCGTGCCAGGATTCTCCGCGGTTCCCTTCGCCGAGCGCGTCATGTTCTTGATGTTCAGCTTCTCGAACCGGATCACGTCGTAAGTGCGGGCAAACATGGTGCTGGTCTTCTCGCACCAGTCCTTGCGCCGATTCGCCTCCCGTGCCTTTAACCGAGCCGCCTTCGCATGTTCGGCAGCCTTGGCCGCACTGCCCTTCGTGGCACGGGCGGCACGCCGCTGATGCTTGCGCATCTGTGCACGCTCCTTGAGCGTAAGCTGCGGGCAGTTGAGCTTCCGGCCATCGGACAGAGCTGCCGTGATGGTCACGCCCCTGTCGATGCCGATGACCCCGCCCGCAGTCGGTGCGGCGATCGGCTCAGGGACAACAGCGAATGCAATATGCCACTGCCGGTTACGGAAGGTGACCCGGAACGTCTTGGCGGCGGGCAGTTCGGCACGGGTGAGCCGGAACCGCACCCAGCCACAGCCGGGTACCTTCACCCGCGCCCACCGTCGATTCAGCCTCTGCACCACGACCGAGCGGCCCATGACCTGCTTACCCTTGGCGTTCAGCTTAGGGCTGCCACCTGGCTCGAACTCCGGGACACGATCGGTACCGATGACCCGGAAGCCTTCGTGCACGTGCTTCCTGCGCCAGGTCGGCTCACCAAAGCCGGAGGCGAACCGCGCATTCCTGGCTGCGGCGAAGTCCTTCAGCGCCTGCTGCTGCAGAACCACGTTCCCCGCGGCGAGCCACGCGTTCTCACGCCGGGCCTCGGTCAGTTGGCGGCACTGCTCCGCAAAGCCCGGGGCGGGCCTGCGACCGGGCCGCCAGTGCACGTGCTGCTCCACCGCCAGGTTCCACACGTACCGGGCGTGCGCGCAGTGCAGCAGCATCTGTTGCTCCTGCACGGGCGTCGGGTACAGCCGGAAACGTGACATGCCGCGAAACTAGCCACCCCGTTCCCCTCCTGCGCACGCCTTCGATCAACATCACCCGCGCGAGTGACCGACACGGCGCTCAGTCGTCGGCCAACCCCGCCGCCGCCTCATGCATGGCCAGCTCCAGCAACGCCGGATCCGTCAGCGTCCCCGACCCGTCCGGCACCACCAGCCACCGCACCCCCTGGGTCGACCGGCCGGGATACGGCACGACGATCCAGGTGCCGGCGCCCGCCGTGCGGATCCCGGTGCCGAGCCACCGGGCGGCCGTGCCGGGCGGCACGAAGAAGCCCACCCGGTTGTCCCCGAAGTCGACCAGGACAGGCCCCGGCTGGTCGAGGACGCGGGTGAGCACGTCGAGGGTCGGATAGCCGAGCTCGCCCGGCAGGATCAGCACGTCCCAGGCCCTGCCGGCGGGCAGCAGCGCGATCCCCAGCGGGTTGCGCTCCCATTCCCAGCGGCAGGCCTCGGGATCCGGTGCGACGGATACCAGCCATTCGACCGCCGTCTTCGCCCCAGTCATCAGAAGACCTCCCCGTCTCACTCGTCGACGCGGGCGTCGCGCCACGGGGAGAGAGGGAGGTCTTCCGGGGGCATTACGCGGGTTTCCCCGCCCCGTTGGAGTGAACTGGATCACACTCCGACGGGAGTGTGATCGGACCGGACCACTCCGCCGGGCTCAGCTGTCGAAGCCCAGCCCCAGCCGGTCCATCGCCCTGAGCCACAGGTTGCGGCGGCCGCCATGGGCGTCGGCGCGGGCCAGGGACCACTTGGTGAGGGCGATCCCCGTCCAGGCGAACGGCTCGGGCGGGAACGGCAGCGGCTTCTTGCGGACCATCTCCAGCCGGGTGCGCTCGGTCTCCTCCCCGGCCAGCAGGTCCAGCATCACGTCGGCGCCGAACCGGGAGGCACCGACACCCAGGCCGGTGTACCCGGCCGCGTACGCGACCTGCCCCTGGTGCGCGGTGCCGAAGAACGCCGAGAAGCGGGAGCAGGTGTCGATCGCGCCGCCCCACGCGTGCGTGAAACGGACGCCCTCCAGCTGCGGGAAGCAGGTGAAGAAGTGCCCCGCGAGCTTGGCGTAGGTCTCCGGACGGTCGTCGTACTCCCGGCGCACCCGGCCGCCGTAGTGGTGGATGGCGTCGTAACCGCCCCACAGGATCCGGTTGTCGGCGGACAGCCGGAAGTAGTGGAACTGGTTGGCGGAGTCGCCGAGGCCCTGCCGGTTCTTCCAGCCGATCGCGCCGAGCTGCTCGGCGGTGAGCGGCTCGGTCATCAGGGCGTAGTCGTAGACCGGCACGGTGTAGGCGCGGACCCGCTTGAGCAGGTTCGGGAAGATGTTGGTGGCGAGCGCGACCTGCCGGGCGCGGACCGCCCCGTACGGGGTGCGTACGGCCATACCGGCGCCGTAGGCCTTCAGGGCGAGGGCGGGCGTGTGCTCGTACACCCGTACCCCGAGGGCGAGGCAGGCCTGTTTGAGGCCCCAGGCGAGCTTGGCCGGGTGCAGCATGGCCACGCCGCGACGGTCGTACAGGCCCGCCTCGAAGGTGGGCGAGGCGACCTGCTCGCGGACCGCGTCGGCGTCGAGGAACTCGATGCCGTCCGCGAGGCCCCGCTGCTCCAGTTCCCTGTGCCAGTCGCGCAGTTCCCATGCCTGGTACGTCTCGGTCGCGACGTCGATCTCGCCGGTGCGCTCGAACTCGCAGTCGATGCCGTGCCGGGCGACGGCGGCCTCGATCTCGTCGAGGTTGCGCCGGCCCAGCTCCTGCAGCCGGTGGATCTCCTCGGGCCAGCGGGCGAGGCCGTTGGGCAGCCCGTGGGTGAGGGAGGCGGCGCAGAAGCCGCCGTTGCGGCCCGAGGCGGCCCAGCCCACCTCGTGGCCTTCCAGCAGGACGACCTCGCGCCCGGGGTCGCGCTCCTTGGCGTTGAGCGCGGTCCACAGTCCGCTGTAGCCGCCGCCGACGACCAGCAGGTCGCAGGTGTCGGCGCCGGTCAGCGCGGGCTCGGGGTGGGGCTTGCCGGGGTCTTCCAGCCAGTACGGGACCGGCTGTGCTTCGGAGAGAGACTTGGTCCAATCTGCCTGACGGCTCATGGCGCTTGGGGCCATGATTTTCAACTCCCTACAGAGTCAACTAAGGGTTATGCCTTTTGCCTGTTGCGGCGGTTGTTGATGAGCATGGATGCCAGGACGAACAGTACGGCGACCAGGAACATGGCCGTACCGATGACATTGATCTGGACGGGCGTGCCGCGCTGTGCCGAACCCCAGACGAACATGGGGAAGGTGACGGTGGAGCCCGCGTTGAAATTGGTGATGATGAAATCGTCGAAGGAGAGCGCGAAGGAGAGCAGCGCGCCGGCCGCGATTCCGGGGGCCGCGATGGGGAGGGTGACCCTGACGAACGTCTGCACCGGTCCGGCGTAGAGGTCGCGGGCCGCCTCCTCCAGGCGCGGGTCCATCGACATCACGCGGGCCTTGACCGCGGTGACGACGAAGCTGAGGCAGAACATGATGTGGGCGATCAGGATGGTGTAGAAGCCCAGCTGGGCGCCCATGTTGAGGAACAGGGTGAGCAGCGAGGCGGCCATGACGACCTCGGGCATCGCCATCGGCAGGAAGATCAGCGAGTTCACGGCGCCGCGGGCCCGGAACCGGTAGCGGACCAGCGCGAAGGCGATCATCGTGCCGAGGACGGTGGCGCCGATCGTCGCCAGGGCGGCGATGCGGAGGCTGATGGAGAGCGAGCCGCACATGTCGGCGACCCCGCACGGCTGCTTCCAGGCGTCCAGCGAGAACCGCTGCCATTCGTAGTTGAAGCGCCCCTTCGGTTTGTTGAAGGAGAACACCGTGACGATGACGTTCGGCAGGAGGAGATATCCGAGGGTGAGGATTCCCGCGATGACGACGAGATTCTTCTTGAGCCACTTGACGAAGGGCATTTAGACCAGATCCTCCGTCCCGGACCGGCGGATGTAGATGGTGACCATGGCGAGGATCGCGGCCATGAGGATGAAGGAGAGCGCGGCGGCCGTCGGATAGTCGAGAATCCGCAGGAACTGCGTCTGGATCACGTTTCCGATCATGCGGGTGTCGGTCGAGCCGAGGAGTTCGGCGTTGACGTAGTCACCGGCCGCCGGGATGAAGGTCAGCAGCGTGCCGGAGACAACGCCCGGCATCGACAGCGGGAAGGTGACCTTGCGGAACGTCGTCCACGGCTTGGCGTACAGGTCGCCGGCCGCCTCGTGGAGCCGTCCGTCGATCCGCTCCAGCGAGGTGTAGAGCGGCAGGATCATGAACGGCAGGAAGTTGTACGTCAGACCGCAGACCACCGCGAGCGGGGTGGCGAGGACCCGGTCCCCGGCCGTCCAGCCGAGGAAGTCGGTGAGGTCCAGGATGTGCAGCGAGTTCAGGGTGTGCACGACCACACCGTTGTCGGCGAGGATCGTCTTCCAGGCCAGGGTGCGGATCAGGAAGCTGGTGAAGAACGGCGCGATCACCAGGATCATGATCAGGTTCCGCCAGCGCCCCGCGCGGAAGGCGATGAGGTAGGCCAGCGGGTAGCCGAGCACCAGGCACAGGATCGTGGCCGCGGCGGCGTAGAACACCGACCTGAGGAACTGCGGCCAGTACTCGCTCAGCGCGTCCCAGTAGGTCGCGAAGTGCCAGGTGACCTTGTAGCCCTCTTCCAGGGAGCCCGTCTGGATCGACGTGGACCCCTGGTAGATCATCGGCAGCGCGAAGAAGACGACCAGCCACAGGATGCCGGGCAGCAGCAGCCAGTAGGGGGTCCATTTGCCGCGCCTGCGCGGGGCCTTCTTCGTCTCGGGTTCGGCGGGCGCCAGGGGCGGGGGCGCCTCGGAGAGCGTGGCCATCAGGCGGCCTCCTCCTCGGTGCCGGCGGAGCCCACTGTCCCAGCAAGCAGGGACTGGGCGGCGTCGAGGCCGAAGGTGTGGGCCGGGCTCCAGTGCAGGACGACGTCGGCGCCGGGGACGAGCCGTCCGTCGCGCTCGATGTTCTGCACGTAGACCGCGAACTCGTCGCAGACCGGGCTGTCGATGACGTACTGCGTGGAGACGCCGATGAAGCTGGCGTCGACGACCTTGCCGGTGATCCGGTTGCGGCCCTCGGGGATGGAGCCCGCGTCGTCGGCGTGGGTGAGGGAGATCTTCTCGGGCCGGATCCCGACCAGCACCTTGCCGCCGGTCGCGGTCGGCGCCGAACATCGCGCCTCGGGCAGCACCAGCTTGCCGCCGCCCGCCTTCAGGACGATGTCGTCGCCGTTCTTCGTGTCGACCTCGGCCTCGATGAGGTTCGAGGTGCCGAGGAAGTTCGCGACGAACGTGGTGTTCGGGTTCTCGTAGAGGTCGGCCGGCGAGCCGAGCTGCTCGACGCGTCCCGCGTTCATCACGGCGACCGTGTCGGCCATGGTCATGGCCTCCTCCTGGTCGTGCGTGACGTGGATGAAGGTGATGCCGACCTCGGTCTGGATCCGCTTGAGCTCCAGCTGCATCTGACGGCGCAGCTTGAGGTCGAGGGCGCCGAGCGGCTCGTCGAGGAGGAGCACCTTGGGGTGGTTGATGAGCGCACGGGCCACCGCGACGCGCTGCTGCTGGCCGCCGGAGAGCTGGTGCGGCTTCTTGCGCGCCTGCTCGCCCAGCTGGACCAGCTCCAGCATGTCCTCGACCTGCTTCTTCACGCTCTTGATGCCGCGCCGGCGCAGGCCGAAGGCGACGTTCTCGAAGATGTCGAGGTGCGGGAAGAGGGCGTACGACTGGAAGACGGTGTTCACCGGCCTCTTGTACGGCGGCAGCTGGGTGACGTCCTGGTCGCCGAGGTGCACGGTGCCGCTGGTCGGCTCCTCCAGGCCCGCGATCATGCGCAGGGTGGTGGTCTTGCCGCAGCCGGAGGCGCCGAGGAGGGCGAAGAAGGAGCCCTGCGGCACGGTCAGGTCCATCGGCTGTACGGCGGTGAAGCCGTTGTCGTAGGTCTTGCCGATGCCGGTGAGGCGGACGTCGCCGCTGTTGTCTGTCGTCATGGTGTCGTCACGCCCCTGTGAGCTTCGCGAACTTCTGCTGGTAGGCCGTCTCTTCCTTCGAACTCAGCGAGCGGAAGGCGTGGGACCTGGCCTGCATGGCCTTGTCGGGCACGATCAGCGGGTTGCTGGCCGCCGACTTGTCGATCTTGGCAAGGTACGGCTGCACGCCGGCGACCGGACTCACGTAGTTGATGTAGGCGGCGAGTTCGGCGGCCGGTTCGAGCTCGTAGTAGAAGTCCATGAGCCGCTCGGCGTTCGTCTTGTGACGCGCCTTGTTGGGGACCAGCATGTTGTCGGTCGACGTCATGTAGCCGCTGTCGGGGATGACGTAGCCGACGTCCGGGCTGTCGGCCTGGAGCTGCACGATGTCGCCGGCCCAGGCGATACAGGCGGCGAAGTCGCCCTTGCTGAGGTCGGACGTGTAGTCGTTGCCGGTGAAGCGGCGGATCTGGCCCTTGTCGACGGCCTTCTGGAGACGGGCGATGACGGCGTCGTAGTCGTCGTCGGTGAACTTCGCCGGGTCCTTGCCCATGTCGAGCATGGTCATGCCGATGCTGTCGCGCATCTCGGTCAGGAAGCCGACACGGCCCTTGAGCTTGGGGTTGTCGAGCAGGTCGGAGACCGACTTCACCTCGACGCCGTCGAGCGCCTTCTTGTTGTACGCGATGACGGTCGAGATGCCCTGCCAGGGGTACGAGTAGGCCCGGCCCGGGTCCCAGTCGGGGCTGCGGAACTGGTCCGACAGGTTGGCGAAGGCATGCGGGAGGTTCGACGCGTCCAGTTTCTGGACGTAGCCGAGCCGGATCATGCGGGCGGCCAGCCAGTCGGTGAGGACGATCAGGTCCCGGCCGGTGTCCTGGCCGGCGGCGAGCTGCGGCTGGATCTTGCCGAAGAACTCGTCGTTGTCGTTGATGTCCTCGGTGTACTTGACCGTGATCCCGGTCCGCTTGCGGAACGCGTCTAGGGTCGGATGGTTCTTCCCGCTGTCGTCGACGTCGATGTACTCGGGCCAGTTGGAGAAGTTGACGACCTTCTCCGTGGCCGAGTGGTCGTCGGCGGAGACCCCGCCCTGGGACTTGCCGGCCGCGGGGATGCCGCAGGCGCTCAGCGCCCCGGCACCGCCCACCGCGAGCGCGCCGCCCAGCAGCGACCGACGGGTCATGGCGGCCCGGCCATTACGGAGACTGCGCCGCATGGCGGTCACTTCGACCGGTGTCAGGCGGTCGGGCTCGTACTGCCTCATACGCTTGATGCCCTTTCGGGAAGATGGCCGGGGTCAGCGGCCGGAGCTGTGACTATCGGTCCCCGAAGATCGTGCGGTGCCAGTCCTTCCGCGCCACCGCCGTATTGTCGAACATAACGTGCTTGACCTGGGTGTACTCCTCGAACGAGTACGCCGACATGTCCTTGCCGAAGCCGGACGCCTTGTAGCCGCCGTGCGGCATCTCGCTGATGATCGGAATGTGGTCGTTGACCCACACGCACCCCGCCTTGATCTCGCGGGTCGCGCGGCCCGCCCGGTAGACGCTGCCGGTCCACGCGGAGGCGGCCAGACCGTACGGGGTGTCGTTGGCCAGCCGGATGCCCTCATCATCACCGTCGAACGGCAGAACGACCAGCACCGGACCGAAGATCTCGGACTGGACGATCTCGCTGTCCTGCGGCGCGTCGGCGATCAGGGTGGGCCGGTAGTACGCGCCGCTCTTGAGCTCGTCCTGCGGCGGCTCGCCGCCGGTCACCACGCGCGCGTAGCCGCGCGCCCGCTCCACGAACCCGGCGACCCGGTCCCGCTGTGCGTGCGAGATCAGCGGCCCGAGGTCGGTACCGGGAGCGAACGGGTCCCCGAGCCGCACGGTCTCCATCAGGGCGGCCGTGCGCTCGACGAAGGCCTCGTAGAGCGGCCGCTGCACGTACGCGCGCGTGGCGGCGGTGCAGTCCTGCCCGGTGTTGATGAGCGAACCGGCCACGGCCCCGTGCACGGCCGCCTCCAGATCCGCGTCGTCGAAGACCACGAAGGGCGCCTTGCCGCCGAGCTCCAGGTGCAGCCGCTTGACGGTGGCGGTGGCGACCTCGGCGACCCGCTTGCCCACGCCGGTGGACCCGGTGAAGGAGGTCATGGCCACGTCCGGATGCCCGACGAGGTGCTCGCCGGCCTCCTTGCCCGTCCCCGTGACGATGTTGACGACACCGTCGGGGATACCGGCGAGGGTCGCGGCCTCGGCGAACAGCAGTGAGGTGAGCGGGGTGAGCTCGGCCGGCTTGAGCACGATGGTGTTGCCGGCGGCGATCGCCGGAAGGATCTTCCAGGCCGCCATCTGGAGCGGATAGTTCCACGGCGCGATCGACCCGACGACACCGATGGGCTCACGGCGGATGTACGACGTGTGGTCGCCGGAGTACTCGGCGGCGGCCTGCCCCTGGAGGTGCCGGGCGGCCCCCGCGAAGAACGCGGTGTTGTCGATGGTCCCCGGCACGTCGAACTCGCGGGTGAGCTTCAGCGGCTTGCCGCACTGGAGCGACTCGGCGCGGGCGAACTCCTCGGCGCGGTCGGCGAGCACGGCGGCGAACCGGTGCAGCGCGTCCGACCGCTCGCCGGGGGTCGTCCCGGCCCACCCCGGAAAGGCGGCCCGCGCGGCGGCCACGGCCCGGTCGACGTCCTCCGTGCCGGCCAGCTCGTACGTGTACACCTCCGCGCCGGTGGCCGGGTCCACGACGGCGTGCGTACGGCCCGACGTGCCCTTGGCGAACCGTCCCGCGATGTACTGCGCGCCGTCCGCGAGCCGCTCCTGCGCGGGGAAGGTCTCCGGGGTGGCGGTGCCCGGGTTGTCCATGTCGCTTCTCCTCCGCCGTCACCCCGTCCGAGAGGCGGGTGGCGTAGCTCCAGCTCGATTTGACTGCCGATCCTGACAGAGCAGGGGGCGACCAACAAGTGATTCCGTTGTTGCCTTTTGGTTACGCGACGGAATCTGTCGACCAGGTGTCGAGTCGGCAGCGAAAAGGCGGGACGGAGTGTCAGTGGTGGCTGCCAGACTGGCGTGCATGGCGAAGATCGATTCTGTGGAGGCCCTGATCAGGGCGGTCCAGGCGGGGGCCAGGATCAGGTACCTGCACTTCTGGGGACACCGGCCACGGCCGGACGGGCAGGTCTCGGCGAGCTGCCTGAGCCAGTGGTGGCCGTCACGCTTCGTGGTCGACGGTGTGGAATACGCGACCGCCGAGCACTGGATGATGGCGGAAAAGGCCCGGCTCTTCGGGGACGCGGACGCGGAACGCGCGGTCCTGGCGGCGGGGCACCCCGCCGAGGCGAAGAAGGCGGGCCGGCTGGTGCGGGGCTTCGAAGAGGCGATATGGCAGCGGGAGCGCTTCGGCATCGTCACCGAGGGCAGCGTGCACAAGTTCGCCGCCGAGCCCGGGCTACGGGACTTCCTCCTGGGAACCGGCGACCGGGTCCTGGTGGAGGCGAGCCCGATGGACCGCGTGTGGGGGATCGGTCTGACGGCGACGGATGCGGGGGCGGAGGATCCGGGCCGGTGGAGGGGGCTGAACCTGCTGGGGTTCGCGTTGATGGAGGCGAGGGAGCGGTTGCGGGTGGCGGGGGCACAACGATGAAAGGGGCAGGGCTTCCAACCGACGGAACTGGTCCCACGTAAAGGGGCGCGGGGCCGTATCCATGTGCGGCTCCGCCGCGTGGGCGCCACCAGCCCCACCCACCCGCACCCGAACGACGACCTCTATTGGTTCGCCTGGCTCCCCGCCACCACGATCAGCGTGATGAACGCCGCGGCCAGCACCAGCCCCGCCGACCCGCAGATGATCCCGGCCAGCGCCTGCCCGCCGTTCGTCGCCACGCCCCGCTTCACCCGCCCCCGCCCGATCGACCCGAACACGATGGCCAGCACCCCCATCACCAGCGCGACCGGCGCCACGCAGAACCCGATCGCGCTGATGATCCCCGTCACCATGGCGGCCGTCCCCAGCCCGTTGTCGGGCGCCGGCTGCATCCCCGGCCAGCCGCCGTACCCTCCCGGCCCCGGCGCCGGATACGACGGCAGCGGCCCGCCGGGATAGCCGTATCCCGGCGCGGGCGGGGCGGAGGCAGGGCCGCCGGGGTAGCCGTAGGGGACCTGACCGGGCCCGTTCGGGGCGATCGGCGGTGGCGGCACCGCCGCACTCTGCGGCTGCGGCGCTGGCGGGGCGTAGGGGTTGGGTGCCGGTGCGGCGGGATCCGGCGCCGCGAAGGGGTTGGCCGGCGGAGCCGGGCGCGTGTCGGACGGCGCGGCGAAGGGGTTGGCCCAGCCCTGCGCCGGTGCGTCGGCGGAGCCGTCCGGCCCCGGTATCTCCGCGACCGTCCGCTGTTCATGGACCGACGCCGGTGTCACCGGTGCCTCCGGCCCCGCCCCGGCGTCGTCCCCCTTGTCCAGCCGTACCTTCGGAGTCTCCGGCACCTCGTCAGCCATCGTGTGATGTCCCCTCTCCTGCACGTATGCCGCCGCCATGCTACGGCCCGGCCCCCGGCCGACCTCCGGCCCGGCCTACGATGACCCCGAGTCACCGATCAGCCGATCACCGCGTCGGGCCCCACGGCCGTACCCCGCCATGGGCGGCCCGCGCCGTTCCGGGGAGGAACCCTTGTCCGACCGTCACGCCGAATCCGCCGCCCCGCGCGATGTGCACGCCTTCATCGCGGGACTGCCCAAGGCCGAACTGCACGTCCACCACGTCGGCTCCGCCTCCCCCCGCATCGTGTCGGAACTGGCCGCCCGGCACGCCGACTCCAAGGTCCCGACCGACCCCGAGGCCCTGGCCGACTACTTCACGTTCACGGACTTCGCCCACTTCATCGACGTCTACCTGTCGGTGGTCGACCTGATCCGCACGCCCGAGGACGTCCGGCTGCTCACCTACGAGGTGGCCCGTGACCTGGCCCGCCAGCAGGTGCGCTACGCCGAGCTGACGATCACCCCGTTCTCGTCCACCCGGCGCGGGATCGACGCGCGGGCCTTCATGGACGCGATCGAGGACGCGCGGAAGGCGGCGGAGGCCGAGTTCGGCACGGTGCTGCGCTGGTGCTTCGACATCCCGGGCGAGGCGGGTCTGGAGGCCGCCGAGGAGACGGCACGGCTGGCGACGGACGACCGGCTCCGCCCGGAGGGCCTGGTCTCGTTCGGTCTCGGCGGCCCCGAGGTCGGCGTGCCCCGGCCGCAGTTCAAGCCGTACTTCGACCGGGCCGTCGCGGCCGGCCTGCGCTCCGTCCCGCACGCGGGCGAGACCACCGGCCCCGAGACGGTCTGGGACGCGCTGACCCACCTGCGCGCCGAGCGCATCGGCCACGGCACCAGCTCCGCGCAGGACCCGAAGCTCCTCGCCCACCTCGCCGAGCACCGCATCGCGCTCGAGGTGTGCCCGACCTCCAACATCGCCACCCGCGCGGTCCGCACCCTCGAAGAGCACCCGATCAAGGACTTCGTGGCCGCCGGGGTCCTGGTCACGGTCAACTCCGACGACCCGCCGATGTTCGGCACCAACCTGAACAACGAGTACGCCGTCGCCGCCCGCCTCCTCGGCCTCGACGAGCGCGGCGTCGCGGACCTCGCGAAGAACGCGGTGGAGGCGTCCTTCCTGGACCTGGCGGGCAAGGCGAGGATCTCGGCCGAGATCGACGCGTACACGAAGGCGTGGCTCGCCTCCTGACGAGCCGCGGCGGAACCGCTGCGGAACCCCTGCCGAACCCTGAGACCATGGGCTCATGCAGACCGTGACCGCCGTGGCCCACCGCGGCGACCCCTACCGCTTCCGCGAGAACACGCTCGACTCCCTGCGTTCCGCGCTCCGCCGGGGCGCGGACGCGGTGGAGACGGACGTACGGCTCACCCGGGACGGCGTTCCCGTCCTCCTGCACGACGGCACGCTCAAGCGGCTGTGGGAGCACGACCGCCCGCTGGGCACCCTGTCGGCGGACGAGGTGCGCGGCCTCACCGCGGGTGGTGTCCCGACCCTCGCCGAGGCGCTGGCGGCGACGGAGGGCAGCCGGGTGATGCTCGACCTGCCCGGGGACCCGAGCGAGCGGGCGGTGGCGAGGATCGTGGCCGTGGCCCGGGAGTGCGGCGCGACGGACCGCGTCTACTACACGGGGGACGCCGTCGCGATGCTGGCGGTCCGGGCGGCCGACCCGTCCGCCGAGATCGCCCTGACCCGCAAGACCCTGGCCCCGACCCGCCCCGCGCTCCTGGCCGCGATCCGCCCCCGCTACCTGAACTACCGCTTCAGTCTGCTCGACCCCGGACTGGTCGAACACGTCCACCGCGCCGGCCACCTGGTCTCGTGCTGGACCCCGGACACCCGCCGCTCGATGCGCCGCCTGCTGGACATGAGCGTCGACTCCATCACGACGAACAGGGTCGATCTCCTCAACACCCTGCGCGAAAGTGCGCCCCTTTAGGGGCGCGGGGCCGTACCTGACATGCGGCTCCGCCGGGTGGGCGCGACAAGCCCCCACCGGCCGGCGCTAAACCCGCGACCGCTGAGCCACCGTCGCCGGATCACCCGGCACCGACCGCGTCACATACTGCGGAACCGGCGCCGCATCGGTCCCGTCGTCCCGCACCAGCCCGTACCGAGTCGCCCCCTCCGGCGGCCCGGAAAGAACGTCCTTCTCCACCGCGTCCCACGACGACGGAAACACGCTCACCCCGTAGTCGGCCCCCCGCTCGTTCACCGTGAACGTCACGCTGCCGTCGACGTAGTAGTACTCGTTCTGCCACATCTGCTGCGCCCCCGACGGGAGCACCGCGTACCCGACCGCCGAGTTCCCCATCCCCGTCGCGGACGTGTCCGTCGTACTCACCCGGTCGTCCATCCGCCGCCCGCCCCCCGACGCCACGTGGAAGATCTTCCCCTTCAGCCCGGTCCAGCTCGGCATCACCAGGCTCCCGGCCCGGTACTGCGGTGAGATCTGCCAGCGGACCAGTACATAGCCCCGTCCACTGAGGGTCACGCTGTCGCCGCGGTGATTCAGCACCGCGTGCGCCCCGCCGCTGCTGGTGATCCCACCCTCCGGCCGGTGCGGCAACGCGCCCGGCTTCGTGTCCGGGTCCGGCGCCGTGTCGACCGCGTCGACGACCGAGCCGTAGACCGCCGCGCTCGCCGAAGCCGAGGAGGACGGGGACGAGGACGGCGGGGCGGAAGAGGGCGGCGAGGGAGTGGTGGCCGGCGCCTGCGGTACCGCACGCGTGACCGCCGCCGTCGGCGACACCGCGGTCCGCGGCGCCGGGTCGTGCGGCGTCCGTACGACGACATACGCGCCGCCCGCCACGATCGTCGCCCCGGCGGTCACCGCCACCGCCGGCTTGGCCAGCGCGCCCAGCACCTTCGCCGACCAGCCGACGGACGCGGAACCGCCCGCGGCCGCGGCCGCCGTCTTGGCGCCGAGCGCCAGCGCCAGCGCGAAACCGACCGGGACCGGCACCAGGGCGATCCCGACCAGCAGCCGTTCCGCCGGTACGACGGAGTCACGGGTGTCGCCGCAGTAGCCGCAGCCCCGGATGTGCCGGGCCAGCCGCTTGCGCCAGACGGAGTCGGGCCGCCCGTCCCAGCGGGCGGTCAGCTCGCGCAGTTCGGGGCAGGCCCCGTCCAGCGCGCGCACGATGCCGCGCGAGGTCTCCAGCCGCTCCTTCATCCGCTGCACGCGGACGGCGGCGTGCTGCCGGCTGATGCCGACGGCCGACGCCAGTTCACGCCGGGTGAGTTCGCCCGACACCTCCAGCCACCACAGCGACACCAGCTGCCGGTCCTCGGCGTCCAGCCAGCGCACGGCCTCCGCGACCTCCCGCCGCTGCCCCTCCAACTGAAGCCGCAGCACGGTGAGTTCGGCGAAGTCGGCGGTACCGTCCGGAACTGCCTCGTCCAGTTTCCGGTCCTGTCTGCGGCGCGCCCGGTCCCGGATCTGCCGCATGGCGATGGCCACCAGCCAGGACCGGAAGCTGTCCGGGTCGCGCAGGGTGCCGAGGTTGTCTACGGCGCGCAGCATGGTCTCCTGGACGACGTCGTCCACGTCGGCGTGGCCGTTGAGGGCGCGGCCGACCACGTTGTAGACCAACGGCAGCCAGCCCTCGACCAGTTCGTCCAGCGCACGCCGGTCGCCCGCCTGCGCGGCCGCGACCGTCGCCCGCCACTGCCGCGACAGCTGCACGTCCGTCCTCATAACCGCACCTTCTCAGCAGGGGCGGTGGCCTTGGCAATGTCGGGGATCACAGTGTGGAGACGGAGTACGGGGTTCCGGGATAACACTTTTCTCGCCCCGGGTTCTCCCCCGCGGCGACCGTCCTGGTCCGCCGGCCCGCCGCCCGCGCCGCCGTGGGCGCGAGCAGCGCGGGGGCGGCGGTGACGCCCGCGACGACGAGCAGCGCGCGCACCCGCGCCCGCAGGGGCACCCCGCGCTCGACGCGGGCCGCTTCCCCGGTCCTCCGGTCCGCCCCTGTGAATCGGCCGCCGGGCCATGGCCATGCGAGATATGAACGATGGCCCGATCGCCGGTCGCCCGGACGCGCGGTCACCCGATCACCCGACACCCGATCACCCGCCCGCGAGGTCGCCCCTGGGGATGAGCGGCCATTGGTACCCCGGTACCAGTCCCCCGCCGAAGATTCCCCCGGGGTCCCAGGGCCCGGAGGCCGCCCGCTCCTACCTTCGACAACGGACACCGCGACGAGACCGACCGCGACCGAGTACGAGGCAGGAAGGCCCAGCTCCATGATCGAAGCGCGCGAACTGACAAAGCGCTATGGCGACAAGACCGTCGTCGACCGTCTCAGCTTCACCGTGAAGCCCGGCGAGGTGACCGGCTTCCTCGGCCCCAACGGCGCGGGCAAGTCCACGACGATGCGGATGATCGTCGGCCTGGACGCGCCCACCCACGGCTCGGTCACCGTCAACGGCCGTTCCTACGCCGGGCACTCCGCGCCCCTGCACGAGATCGGCAGCCTCCTGGAGGCCAAGTCCGTCCACCCGGGGCGCAGCGCGCTCAACCACCTCATGGCGCTCGCGTACACGCACGGCATTCCGCGCAGCCGCGTCGACGAGGTCATCGAGCTGGCCGGGCTCACCAGCGTGGCCGGCAAGCGGGTCGGCGCCTTCTCGCTCGGCATGGGCCAGCGGCTCGGCATCGCCTCGGCGCTGCTCGGCGACCCGGCGATCGTGATGCTCGACGAACCGGTCAACGGCCTCGACCCCGAGGGCGTGCTCTGGGTCCGCAACCTGCTGCGTCAACTGGCCGACGAGGGGCGGGCCGTGATGCTCTCCTCGCACCTGATGAGCGAGACCGCGCTGATCGCCGACCACCTGGTGATCATCGGCCGGGGCAGGCTGCTCGCGGACACCACGGTCGAGGACTTCACCCGGGAGGCGGGCGGCGGTGGCGTGAAGGTCGTCACCGGCGAGCCCGCGAGGCTGCGCTCGCTGCTGGCCGGACCCGACGTCACGATCACCTCCTCGTCCGCCGAGGAGCTGCTGGTCGCGGGCCGGGACGCCCGGGAGATCGGGACGATCGCCGCCCTGCACGGCGTAACGCTGTACGAGCTGACCCCGCAGGCCGTCTCTCTGGAGACGGCGTTCATGGACCTCACCCGGGACGTGGTCGAGTACCAGAGCGCTCCGGTCGGTACCGCACGAAAGGCCGCCTGATGACCGTCACCAGCATCGCCCCCGCCCGTCCGACGACCTACAAGGTGACCGGCGGCCGGGTGCTGCGCTCGGAGTGGGCCAAGTTCTGGTCGCTGCGCTCCAGTTGGATCACCCTCGCGGTCGCCGTGTTCCTGCTGGTCCTGTTCGGGACGATCGCCAGCTACACCTACAGCGCCGGCACCACGGCGGGCGGCCCGCCCGGCGGGGACACCGGCGCGAGCGACGCGGTCAGCCTGGCCCTGACCGGCGTGACCTTCGCGTCGCTGGCCGTGGGTGTGCTCGGGGTGCTGCTGTCGGCGGGCGAGTACAGCACCGGCATGATCCGCTCCACGCTCACCGCCGTCCCGCGCCGGCTCCCGGTGCTGTGGGCGAAGGCCGCCGTGCTCGGCCCGATCGCGCTGGTCCTCGCCACGCTCGGCACGCTGGCCGCGTTCGGTCTGGGCTCGCCCGGTCTGGACGGCGAGAAGATCTCCCTGTCCCTCGGCGACGACGGGGTGCTGCGCAGCCTGGCCGGGGCCGGTCTCTATCTCGGTCTGGTCGCCGTCTTCGGCGTGGCGCTGGGCGTGCTGCTGCGCAACTCCGCCGGGGCCATCGCCTCCCTGGTCGGCATCCTGCTGATCCTCCCCGGCCTGGCCTCGCTGCTGCCGGACTCCTGGTACGACACCCTCAGCCCCTACTTCCCGAGCAACGCCGGCCAGGCGGTGTACGCCCTGCACCAGTCCTCCGACGCCCTGTCGCCCGGGGCGGGCATCGCGGTCTTCGCCGGCTGGGTGGCCCTGACCCTGGCCGGGGCGGCATACCGGCTGGTCAGGACCGACGTCTGAGCCGGGTCCGACACACCCGATACCCCTGGACCCGAGGACAATGGTCGACATGAGTCCGCCGCACCGCGCGGCAGCCGCCGGGGACACCGCCCGGGGGACGGCGAGCACGCCGCCCCCCGGGTTCGACGCGGCCTGGGCGCATCCGCTGCTGGGCCGGATGCTGCGCGACCGCAGCCGCCGCCGGCAGCTGGACCGGCGGCATCCGTGGCTGCTCGACACCGCCACGGTGCTGTTCGTGCTGATGGTCAGCCTGCCCGACCTGCTGATGGTCGACCACGGATCCCCTTTCGGGGACGAGACCGCCCGGGACGCGCTGCGCCCCGCTGTCCTGTACGTCTTCGTCGCCGCGCTGGTCGTTCCGCTGTGGTGGCGCCGCCGGGCCCCGGCCACCGTGTACTTCACGATCCTCGCGGTGAACCTGGTCGAGTGGTCGGCGGGGGTCTGGCTGCGGGCGGGCACCGCCACGCTCATCGCCCTGTACACCCTGGCCCGCAACGGCTCCCTGCGTGTACTGGGCTGGGCGGTCGGGCTGAGCGTCGGCTCCCTGGCCCTGGCCGTCTACGCCCTGGCGCCGATCGAGCATCCGCTGCTCGGCTCCTTCTTCCTGCTCGGCACCATGACCGCGGCGATCGCCGTCGGCCTGACGGTCCGGATCCGGGGGCTGTACCTGGCGGCCCTGGAGGACCGCGCCCGGCAGCTGGAGGTCGAACAGGAGCAGCGGGTGCGGCTGACCGCGGCCGCCGAGCGGTCCCGGGTCGCGCGGGAGATGCACGACATCGTCGGCCACAACCTCTCCGTGATGGTCAGCGTCGCCGACGGCGCCGCGGTCCTCGCCGGCAACCGGGGCGAGCGGTCCGCGGAGTCCCTGCGGATCCTGGGCGACACCGGCCGGCAGGCGATGAGCGAACTGCGCCGGGTCCTCGGCGTGCTGCGCGAGGGCGCCGACGAGGAGCGGCCGCTCGCGCCGCAGCCGGGCATCGGGGACCTGGACCCGCTGCTGGCCCGGGTCCGGGCGGCCGGGCTGCCGGTGACGTACCGGACGGTGGGCGACCCCGACGCGCTGGGCGACGGCGTCCAGCTCACCGTCTACCGGATCGTCCAGGAGTCGCTGACCAACACCCTCAGGCACGCCGGGCCGAGCGCGTCCGCCGAGGTGACGGTGGCCGTCGCGCCGGGCGAGGTGCGGGTCCGGGTCGCGGACACCGGCACGGCGCCGGAGCCGGAGCCGTCCGACGACACCGCCGGTCACGGCCTGGTCGGCATCCGGCAGCGGGCCGCGATGTACGGCGGCACGGTCGTCGCCGGGCCGCGCGAGGGCGGCTCCGGCTGGCTGGTCGACGTCGTCCTCGACGTGCCCTCCGCGCCACCCGGATCGCCCGCATCGCCCGCACCACCCGCCCCGCCGGCTCCGGGAGAGCAGTTGTGACGACCGTACTGATCGCCGACGACCAGCCGCTGCAGCGGATGGGCGTGCGGATGCTGCTGGAGGGCACGCCCGGTCTCGAGCCGGTCGGTGAGGCGGAGCACGGCGCGGAGGCCGTGCGGCTCGCCGCCGAACTGCGGCCGGACGTCGTCCTCATGGACATCCGGATGCCCGGCATGGACGGCCTGGAGGCGACCCGGCGGATCGTCGCCACCGGCGGCCGCACCCGCGTCCTCATCGTGACCACCTTCGACCTCGACGAGTACGCGTACGACGGGCTGCGCGCGGGGGCCAGCGGCTTCCTGCTCAAGGACGCCCGCCCGGAGGAACTGGTCGCGGGCATCCACGCGGTGGCCAGCGGCGAGGCCGTGGTGGCGCCCTCGCTGACCCGGCGCCTCCTGGACGCCTACGCCCACCGGGTGCTGGCGCCCACCGCCGCCGTCGAGGACCCCCGGCTGCGCTCGCTGTCCGACCGCGAGCGCGAGGTCCTGGTCGCCATCGGCCTGGGCTGGAACAACACCGAGATCGCCGAGCGTCTCGTGCTCACCGAGTCGACCGTCAAGAAGCATGTCGGCCGGGTCCTCGCCAAGATCGGGGCGCGGGACCGGATCCAGGCCGTGATCACGGCGTACGACGCCGGACTGGTCCGCGCCAAGTAGCCGGACCGCCGCTCCTGGCACCGGCCGCCGGGCGGTGGGACCCCCCTCTCCCGATGCGCTGGTTCCAGGCGTAGCATGTGAACGAAACTGTTTCGTTCACGGAACGGACCTCGCATGGAGAAGACAGGCATGGTCTCCGTACTCGTCGTCAACGACCAATCCCTCCAGCGCCTCGCCCTGCGTATGCTCCTCGCCGCCGAGCCCGGCCTGACGGTGGTCGGGGAGGCGGCGGACGGGGACGAGGCGATCCGTGCGAGCGCCGCCCTCCACCCCGACGTCGTCCTGATGGACAGCCACCTCGCCCGCGCGGACGCGATCGACACCATCCGGCGCATCGCCCGCCCGGCCGCCCGGACCCGCGCCCCCGGCTTCGCCGGCGAGGCGGCGGCCCTCTCCCGGGTCCTGGTGCTGACCGCGGCCGAGCAGGAGGCGGATGCCTGGGCGGCCCTGCGGGCGGGCGCCGGCGGCTTCCTGCTCGACGACGCCGACCCGGCCGAACTGACCGCGGCCATCCGGGTGGTGGCCGCCGGCGACGCCGTCATCACGCCCGGTCTGACCCGTGCGCTCATCGACGCCGTCCGCCAGCAGCACACCGTCCGCCCCCTCCCCCGCACCTCAGGACTCGGCACCCTCACCGAGCGCGAGCGCGACGTCCTGATCGCCGTGGCCGCCGGCTGGACCAACGCCGAGATCGCACAGTGGCTGTCCATCGCCCCGACCACCGTGAAGACCCACGTCAGCAACGTCCTCGCGAAGATCGGCGCCCGCGCCCGGGTGCAGGCGGTGACCTTCGCCTACGAGTCGGGGCTGATCCGGCCGGCGGCGTGAGCGCTCCGCTGCACTGGCCGCGATGCGCCGTCGTTCGTCCGCGGCGCCGTCGTGGCTGGTCGCGCCCACGCGGCGGTAGCCGCATATCGGATAGGGTCCCGCGCCCCTTACGGGGCACAGGTCCGCTTAAAAGCTCTCGCCGCCCAGTGCCTTGAGGAACGCCAGCGGGTTCCAGTACTCGCGGTACTTGACGATCCTGCCGTCCTTGAACGTCACGAACGTCGCGTAACTCATGTCGTACGGGTTCCCGTTGGCCAGCACCCGGCCGGTGACGCTCCAGTCGGCGACGGCCGTGTCCGGGTCGTCGGTGGCGTGGACGGTCGCCGACGTGATCCGGTGCACGTCGATGAGGTCGGGGTAGCCCTTCAGGTACTCGTAGACGGCCGCCCGGCCCTCCAGCCGGGCGGGGCTGCCCTCGGGGGCGAAGGGGAACTCGACGACGACGTTCTCGTCGCACTGGTCCGCCCAGGCCTTCATGTCCTTGGAGAGGAAGATGTCGAGGCTGCGCCGCACCAGGTCGGCAGCGGAAAGGGTCTCGCCCATGGTTCGTTTCCCATCGTGATGCGAAGTGGGCCACGCATTAATGTGGCTAGCCACATAATTACTTGGCTAGCCACATAAGTCAAGCGGTCCGGTCCACGGTTCACGTGAACAGGCCCCCGCCGTCCACGGTCAGGATCTGGCCGGTCAACGCCTCGGCCGCGTCGCCCGCCAGGAAGCCGACCGTGGCCGACACGTCCTCGGGCGTCAGCGCGCGGGGCAGCGCCTGCCCGGCCTGCGAGGCCTCGAAGGCGGCGTCCGCCTGGTACGCCGTGGACGCGGTCCGGGTCAGCCCGGGCGCCACACCGGTCACCGCGATCCCGTACCGCCCGAGCGATGCGGCGAGCGACCGGGTGAGGCCGATCAGCGCGCCCTTGCTGGTCACGTACGCCAGCAGATCCGGGCTCGGCGGCTTCCAGAAGGTGTCGGAGACGATGTGCACGATCCGGCCGAAGCCGCGCTCCCGCATCCCGGGCACGAACGCCTGGGCGAGCAGCACCGCGGACTCGACGTTGACCGCCTGGACCCGGCGCCAGGCATCCAGGTCGAGGGTCTCCACCTCCATCAGGTCGGTGGCGGCGGCCGCGTGCACCAGCACGTCGCACCGCCCGTGCTCGGCCAGCACGCGGCGCGCGCCCGCCCGTACGCCCTCGGCGTCGGCCAGGTCGCAGACGATGTCGCCGGCGCGGTCCAGGACCCGTACGACATGGCCGCGCGCGGTCAGCTCGCGCACGATGGCGCCGCCGATGGCCCCGGCCCCGCCCACGACGACGGCGACCCTGGGGGTGGTGGGGGTTTCGGACATCAAGTGCTCCAGACGACGGTGAGGGTGGGGCGGGGGTGGGTGCGGGCGGCGACGCATGCGCCGGTGCGGCACGTCGGCGGCTGCCCCGGCCGTCGACGTACCGCACCGGCCGTCTTTGTTGCTCGCGTAAGCAATTATCTGGGGATGGGGAGACGAAACCCGGTCAGTCGTGGATGGCGCTGCCCAGGCCCAGGTCCAGCCGGAGGGACTCCACCAGCGAGAAGGCGCTGCTCTCGGTGAAGACGTCGGCCGCGGCGAGCGTGCCGGTGTACTTGGCCGCGACCGGGGCCGCCGCCTGCCGGCAGACCTCGTCGAGCCAGGTCTTGACGACGGCCCAGATGTTGTTGCCGTACTTCGCCGCGTAGACGCCGTAGTCGACGGTCCCGAGGGCCTGTTCGATCGACGTGGTCAGGTCGTCGATGTACTGCTGGTGCACGGTGACGTCGCCCCGGGTGCCGAGCCGCCCCATGTGACCGGCGATGTGGTGCTTCCAGGGGTACGACAGCGCCTTGGCCGGGGCGGCGAGGTAACCCTGGATGTCCTCGCTGTAGTTGAGCGCGCCGAACGGGGCCCAGCCCGGGATGGTGATGTCGACCAGCATCAGCGTGTCGTGGTGCGGGAACCGGATGTAGATGTTGTCCGGCGCGTGGTTGCTGCCGTGGTGGGCGAGTTCGACCCGCTCGCCGCCGACGTGCAGGGTGTAGCGGTCGGCGAAGGTGACGTCGGGCGCGGGCTTGTTCGGGTTGTTGTCGCGCAGCAGCAGCCGGCGGTTCTCCTCGTGCCCGATCCGCACCACGTGCTTGCCGAAGAGCCCGGACGCGCCGACGTGGTCGGAGTGGTGGTGCGAGTGGACGATGTGGGTGACCTTGTTGCTGGTGCCGTTGGCGGCGGCGATCTCGTCTATCGCGCGCTGCAGGTTGTGGCCGATGGTCGGCGGGGCGTCGAAGAGCACGACCCCGTCCCGGGTGGTGAGGAAGGCGGCCTGGTAGTCGCCGTCGGTCACCCAGTAGAGATTGCGCTGGACGCGGCCCACGTAGTAGCCCTGGCTGTTCACCGCCGGTCCGAGGGAGCCCGCGGGCACCGGCGCGTAGTCCGGCAGGCCGGCACCGGGGGATCCGGCGGCCGAGGCGCGCGCGCCGGCCGCCGAGGCCGTCGTCGCGGTGCCGCCGGCGGCCAGGGCCGCGGCAGCCGGTACGGCGGTGGCCGCGGCGACTCTGGCGAGGAACGAACGGCGGTCGGTTCCGGATGCGGAGCTGGATGACATGTCGATTCCTTTCGGAACGGTTCCGGGCAGGCCAGGGCGATCCGCCCCATCGGCTCCCGCCCGGCGCAACGCGTTCACCGTAGCCCCGAATAGCTTGCCTAAGCAAGCAACTTGTTCGCGGCCGCGGTGCGACTCCGGACATGCGCAGACCCTCGGGAGTCCGCCGGAGAACCGGCTCCCAACACCCGCTCCGACTAAGGTATTCCCAGCCCCGGAAGCGGCGAGTTTCCGCCCGCCGCCTCCCACCGTCTCCCACCACCGCCCGCCATCGCCCGTCAGACGAGGAGCGCCATGCCAGCCGCGAAGCCCGACCCGGTGATGCCTCGGCCCAGCCTCGTCGAGCGCGCCCCGGTCAGCTTCGGGCTCTTCGCGCTCTCCCGCGAGTTGCACGGCTACGGCGCCGAACTCCTCCTGAAGCTCGGCCTGCACCCCGGTCAGGAACTGATCCTGATGCGGCTCTTCGACCGGGACGGCCAGACCCAGGCCGAGCTGCAGCAGGCGGTCGGGCTCGACCACTCCACGGTCTCGCGGTCGATCCGCCGCATGGAGGACGCCGGCCTGGTCGCCCGGGCCCGCGCCGAGCACGACCGCCGGGCCTTCATCGTCTCGCTCACCGCCGACGGCGAGGCGCTCCGCGAGCCGCTCGCCGATCTCTGGCGCACGCTCGACCGCCTCGCCACCGAGACCCTGCACCGGCTGCGGGGCGCCGACTTCCTCAGCACGGTCGCGGAACTCGAACGCGCCTACGCCACCGCGCGCCGCGGCTGACCACCGGGGAGCCCCGCCACCCGGTCTCCACTGCGATGCGCACCACAAACGGGTCGTGGGCCGCCGTCCGGAGTCCGTGAAACACGCAGGTGACGCACCACCCATGCGCGAGGTTCATGGATCATCCGTGTCCCAGGCATTGGACGCATGCATGCCCGACGGCCGAGGCTTGCCGGCATCACCAGTTCCCCGGAAGCGACCCGGAGCGTCCCGGACGCGATCCTGGAAGCGATACGGAAACGGCAAGGAGCCGATCATGACGACCCAGTGGAATGCCGAAGAGGGGCGCATCGAGACCACCGACCGCGGTCGTGCCGTGCTCTCCCAGCCGCGTCTCAACCGGGGCACCGCCTTCACCTCGGAGGAACGCCGGTCGCTGGGCCTGGTGGGCCTGGTGCCGCCGGCGGTGCTGACCCTGGAGCAGCAGGCCGAGCGGGCATACCGGCAGTACGCGGCGCAGCCGACCGATCTGGCCAAGAACGTCAACCTCACCGGGCTGCACGACCGCAACCAGGTGCTCTTCTACCGCCTGCTCGGCGACCACCTCGACGAGATGCTGCCCATCGTCTACACCCCCACCGTCGGCAAGGCGATCCAGCACTACAGCAACGAGTACCGGCGCCCGGCCGGCGTGTACCTGTCGGTGCACGCCCCGGAGGAGATCGAGGGCGCGCTGACGGCCGCCGGCCTGGGCCCCGACGACGTCGACCTGATCGTCGCCACGGACGGCGAGGCGATCCTCGGCATCGGCGACTGGGGAGTCGGGGGCATCGACATCTCGGTGGGCAAGCTCGCCGTCTACACCGCCGCGGCGGGCATCGACCCGAACCGCACCCTGGCGGTGATGCTGGACGTCGGCACCAACCGGCAGGAACTCCTCGACAACCCGCTCTACCTCGGCAACCGGCACCCGCGCGTGGACCGGGAGACGTACGACGCCTTCATCGACGCCTACGTCACCACCGCCCGCCGGCTCTTCCCGAACGCCCTGCTGCACTGGGAGGACTTCGGTGCCGCCAACGCCCGCCGGATCCTGGAGCGTTACCGCCCGACCGAGTTCACCTTCAACGACGACGTCCAGGGCACCGGTGCCGTCAACCTCGCCGCCGTGCTCTCCGGGGTGAAGGCCAGCGGGACTCCGCTGCGCGACCACCGGGTGGTGATCTTCGGTGCGGGCACCGCCGGCATCGGCATCGCCGACCAGCTGCGGGACGCCATGGTCGCCGACGGGCTGAGCGCCGAGGAGGCCACCGCCCGCATCTTCGGCGTCGACCGCCACGGCCTGCTCACCGCGGACCAGGAGGACCTGCGCGACTTCCAGGTCCGTTACGCCCGCCCGGCCGCCGAGGTCGCCGACTGGCGGCGGGACGAGAAGGTCGGCGGCATCGCGCTGGCCGAGGTGGTCGGGCGGGTCCGGCCGACGGTCCTGATCGGCACCTCCGGCCAGGGCGGCTCCTTCACCGAGGAGATCGTCCGTACGATGGCCGCCCACACCGAGCGCCCCATCGTCCTGCCGATGTCCAACCCGACGGACCTGGCCGAGGCGGTCCCCGCCGACCTGCTGGCCTGGACCGACGGCCGCGCCCTGATCGCCACCGGCAGCCCGTTCCGCCCGGTCGAGCAGGACGGGGTCGTGTACCGGATCGGGCAGGCCAACAACGCGCTGGTCTTCCCCGGCCTCGGCCTCGGCGCGATCGTCGCCCGGGCCACCCGGGTCACCGACGGCATGCTGGTCGCGGCCGCGCACGCCGTCGCCGGCCAGACGGACACCGACGGCCCGGGCGCGCCGATCCTGCCCCTCACCGACCAGCTGCGCGAGACCTCGGTGGCGGTCGCGGTGGCGGTGGCCCGGGCCGCGGCCGCCGACGGGGTGGCCGGCACGACCGTCGACGACTCCGTGGAGAAGCGGGTCAGGGCCGCCATGTGGCAGCCGGTGTACCCGCCGATCAGGGCCGTCTGACCGGCCGGGACGTCATTCGGGTCCGAAGGTTCCCGAGTTCCCGGGGTGGCCGGCCGCACCCCGGGAGGCGCCCCGGAGTCGTCCATGCGCCCGGCGCCTCGATACGGCCCGTCCGATGCGGCACGAGAATGGGAGCATGGATCTCCAGGTACTCCGCTCCTTCCAGGCCGTGGCCGAGGGCATGACGGTCACGGAGGCCGCGGCCGCCGCCCACATCACCCAGCCTGCCCTGTCCCGGGCCCTGAACCGGCTGGAGAGCGAGGTCGGCGCGGAACTCCTCCAGCGGGTCGGCCGGGTGCTGCGACTCACCCCGGCGGGGCGGGTGTTCAAGGAGTACGTCGACACCGTGCTCGACAGTTACGACCGGGGGCGGCGGGCCGTGGCCGAGGTCGTCGACCCGGACGCGGGCGTGGTCTCGCTGGCCTTCCTGCACACCCTGGGCACCTGGCTGGTACCGAGGCTGGTCACCGGGTTCCGGCAGCGCTTCGCCGCCGTCCGGTTCGAACTGCACCAGGCCGACGAGAACGGCCTCGCCCAGCACCTCCTGGACGCCACCGCGGACCTGATCATCACCGGCCGGGACCCCGGCCATCCGCTGATCACCTGGCGCCGGCTGCTGGTCGAGCCCCTCTGGCTCGCCGTCCCGGCCCGCCACCGCCTCGCACAGCGCCGGCGCGTCCGGCTGGCCGAGGTCGCGGACGAGCAGTTCATCGTGCTCAAGCCCGGCTACGGCCTGCGCAGCGTCACCGAGACCCTGTGCCGCCAGGCCGGGTTCAGCCCCCTCGTCGGTTTCGAGGGCGAGGAGGTGGAGACCCTGCGCGGCCTGGTGGCGTCCGGTCTCGGTGTCTCCCTGATCCCGGCCGCGCCGGACACCGTCACGGATCCGGAGGCCAACCCGGACCTCCCCGTCCGCTACCTCGCACTCACCGACGTGCAGGCCGTCCGCGACATCGGCATCGCCCGGCCCGCCTCCCGCACCCTGCCCCCGGCCTCCCGCCGCTTCCTGGACCACGCCCTGAGCACCGCGGCCCGGCCCTGACGGAACACGGCCGCGAACGCCTCGTCGTCTTGGAACGTCGTGCCCGGAGGGTAGACGAGTCGAGCAATGTTGGTCAGAATCTCGACGCGGGCAAAAAAGATGCCCCACATTCCGGGGTCGGCCGTCAGGACGCCGACGCCAGTCCCTCGCCGCTCAGCGCTGCGAGCCCCCGCGTACGACGGGTACTCCCGTCACCCGCCACCGATGTCACATCCGCTTCGGGCTGACCCACCTCAGCGCCGGCAAGGGAGCTCACGACATGCAGGCCGCTTCTCCCCACCAGACAGCACACGCACCCCGGCAACTGCGCCGGGCGGTGACCTCCAGCTTCCTGGGCAGCGTCATCGAGTACTACGACTTCCTGCTGTACTCCACCGCCGCGGCGGTGGTCTTCCCGCACGTCTTCTTCTCCGACCTCAGTCCCACGGCCGCCACCCTCGCCAGCTTCACCACCTTCGCCACCGGCTACCTGGCCAGGCCGCTGGGCGGAATCGTCTTCGGGCACTTCGGGGACCGGCTCGGCCGCAAGCGGATGCTCGTGGTGACGATGTCCCTCATGGGTGTCGCCAGCTTCCTCATCGGCGCCCTGCCCACCTACGGCCAGGCCGGCACCCTGGCCCCGGTCTGCCTGCTGCTCCTGCGCATCGTCCAGGGCGTGGCGGTGGGCGGCGAGTGGGGCGGTGCCGTGCTCCTGTCCGCCGAGCACGCGACCGGCCGGCGCGGGCTGTGGGCGAGCTTCACCAACGCCGGGGCCCCCTTCGGCATGGCGGTCTCCACGGTGGCCATGTCGGTGACGTCCGCCGCGGTCGGCGAGGACGCCTTCCTCTCCTGGGGCTGGCGCATCCCCTTCCTGCTCAGCGTGGTGCTGCTGGCGATCGGCCTGTTCATCCGGGTGCGGGTCACTGAGACACCGGTGTTCGCCCGGGCGGAGCGGGAGCAGAAGACGCTGGCGTCGGCGCCGCGCCGGTCCCTGCCCCTGTGGGACGTGCTGCGCCATCACCCCCGGGTGCTGCTGCTGGGCATCGGGGTCGGCCTGTCCGCGTTCGTCTTCCAGGGCACGGTGACCACGTTCCTCATCTCCTACGCGGTGCAGGGCGGCTTCCCCCGGCAGACGGTGCTCAACAGCCTCGCGGTGTCCTCCACGCTGGCGGTGGCCGGCATCATCGGCTGGTCGGCGCTCTCCGACCGGCGGGGCCGGCGGCCGGTGGTCATGGCGGGCGCGGTGGCCGTGGGCGCCTACGCCTTCGCGCTGTTCCCGCTGGTCGACACCGGCAGCACCGGGCTGCTCGTGCTGGCGCTGGTGCTCGGGCAGTCGCTGGTCCACCCGATGATGTACGGCCCGCTCGCCGCGCTGTACACGGAGCTGTTCTCCACCCGGAGCCGCTACACCGGCGCTTCCCTCGGGTACCAGATCGCGGGGCTGGGGGCCGGCTTCGCCCCGCTGCTCTTCACCGAGGTGCAGGCCGACGCCGGTTCCGGGGCCATGCTGCTCATCTCCGCGATCATCGCCGGGTTCTGCCTGCTGACGGTGGTGTGCCTGGCCCTGCTCGGCGAGACCAGCCGCACCGATCTCACCACCGGCACCGGCGCGGACGCCCCGGCCCGCCTGCCCGTCGACGGCCGGCCGGAGACCGCCCAGGCGTCATGACCCGTGCGCGGCGGCTTCCGCGACGGGGTGCGGCCCCAGGGCGGCCCCGTCGGCGGCGGCCTCGGAGACGGCCTCGGAGACGGCCTCCGCGGCGGAGTAGGCGGAGGTGAAGGTGAACGCGCGCGCCGACGGCCCGTGCGTGCGCAGCTCCGCGAGCCGTTCCAGGGCCTCGCCGGTGGTCGGGAGATGACCGGCGGGGACCCACCAGAGCACCAGATGCGCCTCGGCGGGCCGCTGGAACCAGTCGCGCCGCCGCCGCATCACGTCGAGGTGCTCACTGCGGTAGGTGAAGCCCCACAGCGCCTCCTGCGTCTCCCACACCGTGAGGTTGACGATGACGTCCTCCCCCGCCGGGCGCAGGGCGGTGGCGTCGTCCGACCCCTCCTCGACGAGCCGCCACACGAAGCCGGGCGCGTCGTCGGCGGCGGCGTTGACCGTGTCGAGCATCTCGACGAACGGCGCCATGCGCGGGTCGTCCAGGGGGAAACGGAGCGTGGCGACGTTCAGCTGGGCGAGGTGGGCGTCGTACCCGGATGCGGTCATGGCCTCATACCAGCACGCACACCCTTCTATGTCAATCGTCGTTGTTTTTAGAAGACTCCAACACCACGCAGCACTCACCCGGCCGGGCGTCCATGCGGGCCCGGACGGGACCGTCGGCGCCGAGCAGTCCCTCCAGCAGCGCGAGGTTCATGCCGCAGACGAGCGGCGGGAAGCGTTCGGCGACGGCATGGAAGGGGCAGTTGCGCATACGGACGACGGGCGCGGCGGCTCCGGTCTCCCCGTCGTCGGCGTCGGTGCCGTCCCCGGCGTCCTCCAGGTGCGGTTCGTAACCGCGGGCCGCGACCATCTCCATGGCCTCGTCGAGGCTGCCGCAGGGCGCCGCCGAGCCGCGCAGGGTCTCGCCGCGGCGGCGCGCGGCCGCACAGAGCCCGGCGTCCAGCCCGGCCTGCTCGGCGGCCTCGGCGAGCAGTTCGGCGGCGGTGCGGTAGTCGCGGGCGGGCAGGGACACGATCCGCTCGTCCCGCGCCCGCGTGTACACCTTGGCGGGCCGGCCCGCCCCCGGCCCCGAGCGCCCGGTCAGGCGGCGGCTGCCGGTGTCGAGCAGTCCGGCCTCGGCCAGCCGGTCCAGGTGGTGCGCGGCGAGCGTGCGCGCCACCCCGGTCGCCTCGGCGGCCTCGTTGCGGCCGACCTCGCGGCCCTGCGCCGCCACGTACTCGTACAGCCTGCGGCGCACCGGATCGTGCAACGCCGCGATCGCGTCGATGTCGTTCACCCGCCCATTCTAGGAACAACACAGGTTGGAGATAGAAGGCCCGGTCCGCCGCCGTGGCCGCCGTGGCGGACGGTGCCGCCGTGGCGGACGGTGCTGCCGGGACCCGCTCGCCCCACGGGAAAATGACGGCCCCGATGACGGGAATTTGATGGATTCGAGGGCTTCACCAAATCCCCTCGCGAACCTAGCGTTGCGAGCACGCGAACGGCCTGGCCGTTGGCCGTGGGAGGCCGGTCGGCGTTCGCCACGGCCGCGCGCCGACGGTTTCCCGAACGGAGAGGGCGATGACGCCCGTGGACTTGCTGATCGGCGGTCGGTGGCAGCCGGCCCGGGAGCCGGGCAGACCCGAGAGGTCACGTCCCGGTTCGGCGGTCCCGCGATTCGACGACGGGCACGGTCGCGCTCGCCGGAGCCGCGGTGCGGCGCCGTACCGCGGCAGGGGCGGCCCGTTCCTCCCCGATGTCCCTCTCCCCCGCCGCCCGACGGCCGCGGTCGCCGACCCCCACTGGAACCACCGAAAGGCCACGGCATGACCACCCCACAGCTGAACCGGATCGCCGGCGCGCCCATCTCCTGGGGCGTGTGCGAAGTGCCCGGCTGGGGCTACCAGTTGACGCCCGAGCGGGTGCTGAAGGAGATGCGCGAGGTCGGCCTGGCCGCCACCGAGTTCGGCCCCGACGGCTTCCTGCCCGCCGCCCCCGACGCGATGGCCCGCGTCCTCGCCGACCACGACCTGCACGCCGTCGGCGGCTTCACCCCCCTGCTCCTGCACGTCCCCGGCCACGACCCGCTGCCCGAGGCGGAACAGCTCCTGGCGAACTACGCCGCCTCCGACGCGGAAGTCCTCGTCCTGTCCGCCATCACCGGCCAGGACGGCTACGACTCCCGCCCCGAACTCGACGCAGACGGCTGGAAACTGCTCCTGTCCAACCTCGACCGGCTCACCGCGCTGGCCGCCGAACGCGGGGTACGGGCCGTCCTGCACCCGCACGTCGGCACGATGATCGAGAACGGCGACGAGGTCCGCCGCGTCCTGGAGCACTCCTCGATCTCCCTCTGCCTCGACACCGGCCACCTGCTCATCGGCGGCACCGACCCCGCCGAACTGACCCGCCAGGCACCCGAGCGGATCGCCCACACCCACATGAAGGACGTGGACGCCTCCCTCGCCGCCAAGGTCCAGTCCGGCCGCCTCACCTACACCGACGCCGTCCGCGCGGGCATGTACCGTCCGCTGGGCGCGGGCGACGTCGACGTCGAGGCGATCGTCACCCACCTCGCCGCCCGCGGCTACGACGGCTGGTACGTCCTGGAGCAGGACACCATCCTCACCGCGGAACCCAAGGAGAAGGGCCCGGTCGAGGACGTGTGGGCCAGCGCCGAACACCTCCGCTCGGTTCTGCGAGGCGTCGCGTAGCCGCCTGCCGTGTACGGACGTGGTCCGCGGAGCGCCGACCGCGGAGCGCGGACCGCGGAGCGCGGACCGGCCGGCGTGGGTGGGGCTCCGGTGGGGCGCCGGTGAGCCGTGCTCCGGCCGGTGCGGGAGAGCCGTGTGCCGGCCGGCACCGGTGAGCCGTGTGCCGGCCGGCGGCCGACCCAAGAAGGTGAGCGGCCCCGTGCCGGTCAGGCGCCGGCTTCCAGTTGGGCGAGTTCGGCCTCCAGGTCGGCCATCGCCTCGCCGCCGGCCATCAGGTCGGTGATCTCCTCGCGGGTGCGTTCGCCCTTGCGGAAGTCGTCGGCCTTCCGGCCGCGGATGAGGACGGCGAAGTGGTCGCCGACCATCATGGCGTGGCGGACGTTGTGGGTGACGAGGATGACCGCGACGCCCTTGGCGCGGGCCTGCATGACGATCCGCAGGACGTGGGCGGCTTCCTTGACGCCGAGGGCGGCGGTGGGCTCGTCGAGGATGAGGACGTTGGCGCCGAAGTAGACGGCGCGGGCGATGGCGAGGGCCTGGCGTTCGCCGCCGGAGAGGCTGCCGACCAGGCGGTTGCCGTCGGTGACCCGGGTGATGCCGAGCGACTGCATCTCGCGGACCGCGATCTCACCGGCCAGTTTCTTGTCGAAGAGCCTGAACGGTCCGAAGCCCTTCGTGGGTTCGGCTCCCACGAAGAAGCACCGGCCGACGCCCATCAGCGGGAAGGTCCCGCCGAACTGGTGGACGGTGGCGATGCCCCGGGCACTGGCGTCGCGCGGGCTGTCGAACTCCACCGGCTCGCCGTCGACCTCGATGGTGCCGGAGGTGGGCTTGTGGAAACCGGACATGATCTTGATGAGGGTGGACTTGCCGGCGCCGTTGTCGCCGAGCAGGCACAGCACCTGTCCGGCGTGCACCTCCAGGGAGATGTCCTGCAGCGCGTCGGTGCCGAGGAACGACTTGCCGATGCCGTCCAGGCGCAGCACGGGTGCGGTCATGGTCAGGCCTTCCTCGCGGTGCGGGGCTTGTAGGACAGGGCGAGCCGGCGGAACGTGTTGTTCATCAGGACCGCGGCGAGGATGAGGATGCCGAGGATCAGGCTGGCCCAGTCGGAGTTCCAGCCGGTGTAGTAGATGCCCTGGTTGACGATGGCGAAGGTGAGCGTGCCCAGGACGACGCCGACCACGGAGCCGTAGCCGCCGGTGAGCAGCACACCGCCGACGACCACGGCGATGATGGAGTTGAAGACGAAGGACTGGCCGTTGGCGACCTGCGCGCCGTTGTAGAGGATCGTCTGGATCACGCCGACCAGGGCGGCCCCGAAGCCGCTGGCCATGTAGAGGGCGATCTTCACCCTGTTCACGGGGATGCCGGTGGCGCGGGCGCTCTCCGCGTCACCGCCGATCGCGAAGATCCAGTTGCCGTACTTCATGAGCTGCAGCACCACGGCCACCAGGACCGCGATGCCCAGCCACCAGAAGATCGCGACCTCGAACTGGCCGGCGACCAGCTGGCCGAAGACCGCTTTGGAGAACGGGTCGGGGTTGAGCGGGACGCTGGTGGTGCCGGTCGTGACGCGGGACAGGCCGAGGGTGAGACCGGCCAGGCCGGAGAGCGTGGCCAGGGTGATGACCAGCGAGGGGACGTTGGTGCGGGTGACGAGGAAGCCGTTGAGCAGGCCGGTCAGCAGCCCGAGCCCGAGGGCGCACAGGATGCCGACGATCATGGGGGCGCCCCAGTGGCCGGAGACGATGGCCAGGGTCATCGAGCTGCCGGCGAGCACCGATCCCACGGACACGTCGAGCTCACCGGCGATCATCAGCAGGCCGACCGGGATGGCGATGATGCCGAGCTCGGAGGCGATGTTCAGCCAGCTGGCCGCGCCCGCCGGGGCGAGGAACTTCTCGCCTCCGAAGATCGCGAAGAAGACGAACACCCCGAGCGTTCCGATGAGCGCACCGACCTCGGGACGGTGCCGCAACTGCGCCAGCGGGCTCTCGGACTGCTTCGTTGGTGCGACGGCGGCCTCTTTCTCGGCCGTCGTGTCGGGAAGTGAGGTTGTCATCGGCTCGGGGTCACCTTCATGGCTCGGACGGGGTGTGCGGTGCGTGGTGCGCGGTGAGCGGTTTTCGCTGGGCGGTGCGCCGTGTGGCGGTGCGCGGTGCGCCGTGTGGGGGAAAGGAGTGCCGGGTCCTGAGGGGAGGCGGGCCCGGCACCCGCGGGTGGATCAGCGGACGCCGGCCTTGGTGCCGGAGAGCGCCGCGTCGACGTTGTCCTTGGTGACCAGGAGCGGGCCGGTCAGCAGCGGGTTCTGCGGCGGGAGCACGCCGTAGGACAGGTACTGGTCGGCGATGGACACCGCGTAGAAGCCCTGCAGGTAGGGCTGCTGGTCGATGGCGAACAGCTGCTTGCCGGCCTTGATCCGGTCGAGCTGGCTCTGCGAGAGGTCGAAGGTGCCCAGCCGGACCTTGCCGGCGGCCTTGGCCTGGTCGATCGCCGAGGCGGCGCTGTCCGCGTCCTGGACGCCGATCGTCACCAGGGCGTCGACGCTGCTGTCCTTGAGCAGCGCGCCCTTGATCGCCTGGGTGACGGCGGAGGGGTTGCCGAAGTTGGAGGACGGCAGGGGCAGTTGCTTCGATTTGGCGCCCTTGCTCTTGGCGCCGTCCGCGATGCCCTTGCAGCGCGCCTCCGAATTGGCCGCGCCGGGAACGGTGTTCACGCACAGGATGTTCTTGGCGCCGGCCTCGGCGAACTTCACTCCACCCGCCTTGCCGGCCTGGTAGTCGTCCGAGCCGATGTACTTGATGCCGCCGGTCCGGTCGGCGGCCTCGACACCGCCCGAGTTGTAGACGAACACCTTGACGCCCTTGGCCACGGCCTGCTTGATCGCCGCGTCCTGGCTGTCGGGCACCCAGTCCGGCACCAGGATGGCCGAGGGATTCTGGGAGAGCGCGGTCTGGGTCAGCTTGGCCGCGTCCGGGCCGAGGTTGTCGTAGTTCTGCGGGCCCAGGAAGGTCACCGTGCCGCCGTTCGCCTTCACCAGCTTCGCCGCGTCCTCGCCGCCGCGCTTGATGGTGGACCAGAACGGGTCGTCGGCCTTGCCGCCGATGACGACGATGGAGACCTTGCCGCCGGTCGTCGTACCGGCTGTCGATCCGCTGCCGGCCGTCGCCGTCGCCTGACCCGTGTCGTCGCCGGTGGCCTTGCCGCTGGCACACCCGGTCAACGTGGCCGCCGCCATGGCGAGCAGGCTCACCAGGGTCGGGCCGCTTCTGGCGAGGCGACGGCCGGAGGGCCGCCGGGTCTGGGTGCGTTCCATGTGCTGTGGTGCTCCTTCTGGTGATGCCGGGCGGGGGCGTGAGGGGTACCAGGCATGTCTCGGGGTGTGGTGGTGCGGCGGCGGGGGCGCGTGTTCGCTCGGGCCGGCCCGGAGGCGTCGGGATCAGCGGAACGGCTCGTCCCGGGGTGTCCCGGAAGTGATCACGGCGACGCCGGAGTTGCGGGGTGGTTGGGTGGTTATTCCGCGATCTCTTAAATCGCTTTAAGCGGTGGCCAGAGCATGCTTGTGTTTCGGAAACGTGTCAAGGGTCCTCTCACGAATGCACGCGGTGCCGTGACCCGCCGACAAAAAGCTGCAACAGCCACGTGTTTTCGCCGGGGCGGCGGACGCGGGGAGGCCGCAACCGCCGACCCCCTCCGGCGCCGTGACCCGCCCGCCGCAACCGCCGACCAGGGAACCGGCGGCACGGCGCCGTCGACACCCGCGGGAACGGCGGAGCCGAGATCGCCCGCCCGACCTCCCGTCGTTTGCGGTAACACCCTTGACACGGAGCCGTGACGCCACTGAGAGTACGAGCACCAAGAACGCGCGAGACGGAAGATCTAAAGCGTTCTAAACCGATCATTTAAAGCGCTCTAACTCGCGAATCAAGGACCAGGCCGGATCTCGGGTGGTCGAGATCGCGCACCCGAGTCGTTCAGCACCCGAGCCCGTCCGGGCCCGAGACGGCCCCGCCCGGGGCCGGAGGGCCCGCACCCGAGCCCCGGTCCCGCGGCTCACCCCCCGGGTGTCCGCGCCGACGGGCGAAGAGCGTTTCCGGTCGGTTCCATTCCCCCCTGACCCACGGCACAGCGACGCGCCGGAGAGGAAGCATGATGAGTACGAGGCCGATCGGTGTGGCGGTCATCGGCGCCGGGATGGCGGGCCGGGCCCACCTCAACGGGTACCGGCAGGCCGCGACGCTGTACGGTGCCGGGCTGCCCGAGGTGCGCCTGGTCGCCGTCGCCGACGCGCACGAGCCGTTCGCACAGGACGCGGCCCGCCGTTACGGTTACGAGCGGGCCGTCACCGACTGGCGGGCGATCGCCGAGGCCGACGACATCGACGCGGTCAGTGTCGTGGTCGCCAACCACCTGCACCGCGAGATCGTCGAGGCCCTGCTGGCGGCCGGCAAGCACGTGCTGTGCGAGAAGCCGCTCGCCCCGTCCGTGGCCGACGCCCAGGCCATGGTGGACGCGGCCGAGGGCACCGGCCTGGTCGCGGCCACCGGCTTCACCTTCCGCCGCTCCCCCGCGATCAACGCCGTACGGGAGCAGGTGCTGGCGGGCTCGCTGGGGCCGGTCCAGCACTTCAACGGGCACTACTGGTGCGACTACGGGCACAACCCCGACGCCCCCATCAGCTGGCGCTACCGGGGGCCGCTCGGCTCGGGCGCGCTGTCGGACATCGGCAGCCACCTCATCGACCTCGGCGAGTACTTCTGCGGCCCGGTGCAGAGCGTGCAGGGCGCCGTGCTCTCCACCCAGGTGCCCGACCGCCCCGTGCCGCTGGGCACCGCGGTGGGGCACTCGGCCGACGTCGAGGTGAGCGGGGAACGGGCCCGGGTCGAGAACGACGACATCGCCACGTTCACCGCGACGTTCGGCTCCGGCGCCGTCGGCACCTTCTCGGTGTCGCGCATCGCCCGGGGCCTGGCCAACTCCCTGGGCTTCGAGGTGTTCGCGAAGGGCGGCGCGGCGGCCTTCGAGCTGTCGCGTCCGGCGGAGTTCACCATCGCCGACCAGGTCACCGCCGACCCGCTGGACGGCTACCGGCGGGTGGTGGTCGGCCCCGGCCACCCCTATATCGCCGGCGGCCTGCCGATGGACTTCCCCAGTGTCGGGCACGGCCAGCACGAGTTCTTCGTCTGGCAGGCCCGCGCCTTCCTGGAGCAGATCGCCGGCCTTGACCGGCTGCCGCCCTGCCCCACCCTCGCCGACGGGCTGCACAACCTGCGCGTGATCGACGCGATCGTCGCCTCCGCCGACGCCGGCGGCAAGGCGGTCACCGTCCAGTGACCCGGCCCGGCCCGCACCGCACCACCGCCACCCCCCGGAAGGACTGAGGAGAGACACGCCATGAAGCTGGGCCTCTACAACGCGATCCTGCACGACCGGCCACTGCCCGAGGCGATCAAGGTCGTCGCCGAACTCGGCCTGACCGGCATCGAGCTCAACACCGGCGGCTTCCTCCCCGCCGTACACGTGCCGACCTTCGACGACATCCTGGTCAGCGACACCGCCCGGGACGACTTCCTCGGCCTCTTCGAGGGCACCGGCGTCACCGTCGCCGGCCTCAACGCCAACGGCAACCCGCTGCACCCGAACGCCGCCATCGGCGAGAAGCACGCCGAGGACATCCGGCGCTCCATCCGGCTGGCCGAACGGCTCGGCCAGCACCGCCTGGTGACCATGTCCGGCCTGCCCGGCGGCGAACCGGGCGCCACCCGCCCCAACTGGATCGTCAACGCCTGGAACTCCGCGGCCCTGGACGTCCTGGACCACCAGTGGAAGATCGCCGCGGACTTCTGGCGCGAGACCGACCGCCTCGCCCGCGACCACGACGTCAAGGTCGCCCTCGAACTGCACCCGCAGAACGTCGTCTTCAACTCCGCGGACATCCACAAGCTCATCGACCTCACCGGCGCCACCCACGTGGGCGTCGAGCTGGATGCCTCGCACCTGTTCTGGCAGCAGATGGACCCGGTCGCGGTCGTCCGCCACCTCGGCGAACTCGTCTTCCACGCCGCCGCCAAGGACGTCCGCATCAACCCCGAGCACGCCGCCCTCAACGGCGTCCTCGACAACAGCTTCCGCCGCCTCTCGCCCGACGAGCCGCGCACCAACCTCGGCGGCGACGAGTGGGCCAACGAGTGGCCCAAGGACTCCGCCTGGGACTTCGTCGCGCTCGGCAAGGGCCACGACGTCGCCTACTGGACCGAGTTCCTGCGCGCCCTGCACGAGGTCGACCCGGACATGCTGGTCAACATCGAGCACGAGGACACCGAACTCGGCCCCGTCGAGGGCGTCGCCGTCGCCGCCGAGGTCCTCAAGGCCGCGGACGCGGCGCTCCGGGAGTCCCTGCGGCCGTGACCTCCCCGGGCCCCGGCCGCCCCCGGCACCGGCCGCCCCGGCCGTGACCGCCGGGGCCCGGCGCCCTCTCTCGCCCCCGTCGGAACGGGGAGTGGCTCCGGCGGTCCCGCACCGCCGGAGCCGATGACCTGACGCCAAGAAGCAGGAGACCACCATGAGGATCGCCCTCGACCCGTACATGATCCGTGACGTGCCACTACTCGAACTCCCATCCGTGGTGGCCGAGTTGGGCTACGAGTGGATCGAGCTCTCGCCCCGGGAGGACTTCATCCCCTTCTTCCGCCACCCCCGCGTCGACGACGCCACCGTGCGGAAGTTCCGCAAGTCGCTGGACTCGGCGGGCGTCGGTGTCTCCTCCCTGCTCCCGCTGTTCCGCTGGGCAGGTCCGGACGAGGACGCCCGCCAGGCCGCCGTACGGTACTGGAAGCGCGCCATCCAGATCTGCGCGGACCTCGGCGTCGACAGCATGATCTCCGAGTTCAACGGCCGCCCCGAGGAACCGGACCGCAGCGAGGCCCAGTTCTGGAGGACGCTGGACGAACTGCTCCCGCTCTTCGAGCGCGAGGGCATCAGGCTCACCCTGGAGCCCCACCCGGACGACTTCATCGAGAACGGCCACGACGCGGTCAACCTGATCCGGGGCATCAACCACCCCAACGTCACCTTCCTCTACTGCGCCCCGCACACCTTCCACATCGGCGACGACGCCCCCGGCATCATCGGGCACGCGGGCGACCTCCTCACCCACGTGCACCTCGCCGACGCCCTCGACCACACCGCGTCCTCCGGCAACCGCTACATCCTCAACCCGCCCGGCACCGCGGCCCGCGTCCACCAGCACCTGAACATGGGCGAGGGCGAGGTCGACTTCGACGAGCTCTTCCGCGAGCTGCGCGCGAACGGCTTCGACGGCACCCTCACCGCCTGCGTGTTCGCCTGGGAGGAGAAGGCGAGGGAGTCCTCCCTCTTCATGCGGGAGCGGATCGGCGAGTACGTGGCCGCCTGGGCGTGACGCGTCACACCCTCAACATCATCACGACATCCTATTGACATGACATTTGTGAGGGCGGCATCGTACTCTCGCAGAGGACGCTGCTAAAGCGCTCTAAAACCACCGCGGGGCGAAGGGAACCAGTGTGAAGCCGTACGACGTGCTGACCATGGGCCGGGTCGGAGTGGACGTGTATCCGCTCCAGACGGGCGTGGGGCTGGCGGAGGTCACCTCGTTCGGCAAGTACCTGGGCGGCAGCCCGACCAACGTCGCGGTCGCGGCGGCCCGGTACGGCCGCCGCGCCTCGGTGATCACCAAGACCGGCCGGGACCCCTTCGGCGACTTCGTCCGCACGGCGCTCGACGGCTATGGCGTGGACAGCCGCTTCGTGGGGACGTCGGAGATCGCGCCGACACCGGTGACGTTCTGCGAGATCTTCCCCCCGGACGACTTCCCGCTCTACTTCTACCGCCTGCCCAAGGCCCCCGACCTGGACATCCGGCCCGACGAGCTGGACCTGGACGCGGTCCGCGAGGCGGCCGTGTTCTGGATCACCGGGACCGGGCTGAGCGAGGAGCCGAGCCGCTCGGCGACCCTGACCGCCCTGGAGCACCGGGCCAAGGCGGGCACGACGGTGTTCGACCTGGACTGGCGGCCGATGTTCTGGACCGATCCGGCCGAGGCGCGGTCGTGCTACCGGGAGGCCCTGCGGCACACCACCGTCGCGGTCGGCAACATCGACGAGTGCGAGGTCGCCACCGGCGAACGCGACCCGCTCGCCGCGGCCGAGGCGCTGCTGGCGGCCGGGGTGGAACTGGCCGTCGTCAAGCAGGGCCCCAAGGGCGTCCTGGCCATGGACCGGGACGGCTCGGTCGCCGAGATCCCGCCGGTGCCCGTGGACGTGGTCAACGGGCTCGGGGCCGGTGACGCCTTCGGCGGGGCCCTGTGCCACGGCCTGCTCGCCGGCTGGGACACCGCGCGCACGGTGGCCTTCGCCAACGCGGCCGGCGCCCTGGTGGCGGGCCGCCTGTCCTGCTCCGACGCCATGCCGACCGAGGCCGAGGTCGAGGCGAAGCTGCGCGGGACGACCGATGCCTTCGAGCGAGAGGTGTGACGACGTGCTGTCCGACAACGTGAGCCGGATCGTGGCCGCCCGGGTGCACGATCCCGGCGCCGTGGCCGCCGCGGCGGCCCGCCGGGTGAAGGCGACCTCGCTGCTCGGCGAGCACGGCAAGGCGATGATCATCGCCGCCGACCACCCCGCCCGCGGTGCCAACGGCGTCGGCGCGGACCCCCTTGCCATGGCGGACCGCTTCGAACTCCTCGACCGCCTCTGCACCGCCCTGGAGCGCCCCGGCGTGACCGGGGTCCTCGGCACCGCCGACATCCTGGAGGACCTGCTCCTGCTCGGCGTCCTCGACGGCAAGAGCGTCTTCGGCTCCATGAACCGGGCGGGGCTGGCGGGCTCGGTCTTCGAGATCGACGACCGCTTCACCGGGTACGACGCCGAGACGATCGCCGCGATGGGCTTCGACGGCGGCAAGATGCTCACCCGTATCGCCCTCTCCGACCCCGCCACCCCGTCGGTCCTGCAGGACACCGCCCGCGCGGTCGACGAACTCAGCGACCGCGAACTCATCGCCATGGTCGAGCCGTTCGTCTCCGAGTGGCGGGACGGCAGGATCCGCAACGACCTCACCACCGACGCCGTGATCAAGTCGGTCACCATCGCGTCGGGTCTCGGCCGCCGCAGCGCCTACACCTGGCTGAAGCTGCCGGTGGTCCAGGACATGGAGCGCGTCCTCGCCGCCTCCACCCTGCCCGCGCTGCTGCTGGGCGGCGAGGTCACCGACCCCGCGGCCGCCTTCGCCTCCTGGGGCCGGGCCCTCAAACAGCCGACCGCGCAGGGCCTGGTCGTCGGCCGCTCCCTGCTCTACCCGGCGGGCGGCGACGTCGCCGGCGCCGTCGACAAGGCGGTGAGCCTGCTGTGAGCGAGACGGGCAAGTACCACCTCCCGGCCGGTACTTCGGCCGACGGCCCCTACGACGTCCGGGTCACGCCCGAGTCGGCGGGCTGGGGATACTCCGGCCTCAGGATCCTGACCCTGCGGCCGGGCGAGACGCACGCCCTGTCCACCGGGGACTCCGAGTTCCTGGTGCTGCCGCTGACGGGCTCGTGCACCGTCACCACGGACGGCAGCACCTTCGAACTCGCCGGCCGGACGGGCGTGTTCGCTTCGGTCACCGACTTCGCCTACCTCCCGCGCGAGTCGGCGGCCGTGATCGGCAGCGCGGCGGGAGGACGGTTCGCGCTGCCCTCCGCCCGCACCGGACGAGGCGGCCTGCCCGCCCGGTACGGGCGCAAGGAGGACGTGCCCGTCGAACTGCGCGGCGCCGGGGCCTGCTCCCGCCAGGTCAACAACTACTGCCTGCCCGGCACCTTCGACGCCGAGCAGCTCCTGGTGTGCGAGGTCCTCACCCCCGGCGGCAACTGGTCCTCCTACCCGCCGCACAAGCACGACGAGGCCCGGCCCGGCGAGGAGTCGGAGCTGGAGGAGATCTACTACTTCGAGGTCTGCGGCGACGGGAACGGCTTCGGCTACCAGCGGGTCTACGGCACGGCCGAGCGGCCGATCGACGTGCTCGCCGAGGTCCGCTCCGGCGACACCGTGCTGATCCCGCACGGCTGGCACGGCCCCTCGATCGCCGCGCCCGGCTACGACCTCTACTACCTCAACGTCATGGCCGGACCCGGCCAGGACCGCGCCTGGCTGATCTGCGACGACCCCGCCCACGGCTGGGTCCGCGCCACCTGGGACACCCAGGACGTGGACGACCGGCTGCCCTTCGGAGAGAACCGATGAAGACCGTACGACTGACCACCGCGCAGGCCCTGGTCCGCTTCCTGGCCGCCCAGTACAGCGAGCGCGACGGCCAGGAACAGCGCCTGATCCCCGGTGTGTGGGGCATCTTCGGGCACGGCAACGTCGCCGGCATCGGCCAGGCGCTGCTGCAGGCCGCGACCACCGGCGAGGCCGACCTGCCGTACTACCTGGCGCGCAACGAGCAGGGCATGGTGCACGCCTCCGTCGCCTACGCGAAGATGCGCGACCGGCTGGCCGCGTTCGCCTGCACGGCGTCGACCGGTCCGGGCTCCACGAACATGATCACGGGTGCGGCCCTGGCCACCACCAACCGCCTGCCCGTCCTCCTGCTGCCCTCCGACATGTTCGCCACCCGCGCCGCCGACCCCGTCCTGCAGCAGCTGGAGGACACCCGCGGCGGCGACGTCACCGTCAACGACGCCTTCCGTGCCGTCTCCAAGTACTTCGACCGCGTCTCCCGCCCCGAGCAGCTGATCCCGGCCGCGCTGGCGGCGATGCGGGTGCTGACCGACCCGGTCGAGACGGGTGCGGTGACGCTGGCGCTGCCGCAGGACGTGCAGGCCGAGGCGTACGACTGGCCGGTCGAGTTCTTCCGGCGGCGGGTGTGGCACGTGGGCCGCCCGGTCCCGGAACCCGCCGCCGTCGAGCGCGCCGCCCGCCTGCTGCGGGGCGCGAAGAGGCCGCTGATCGTGGCCGGCGGCGGCGCGGTCTACTCCGGTGCGGAGACCGCACTGCGTGCCTTCGCCGAGGCCACCGGCATCCCGGTCGCCGACACCCACGCCGGCAAGGGCGCGGTGGCGTGGGACCACCCGTACGCGGTGGGCGGGATCGGCTCGACGGGCTCGTACGCGGCCAACGAGCTGGCGAAGGACGCGGACGTGGTGCTCGGCATCGGCACCCGCTACTCCGACTTCACCACCGCCAGCCACACCGTCTTCGGCAACCCGGACGTCGCCTTCGTCAACCTCAACGTGGCCCGCCTCGACGCCGTCAAGCACTCGGCGGAGCCGCTGGTGGCCGACGCCCGCCTGGGCATCCAGGCCCTCGCCGGAGCCCTCGACGGCTGGGAGGTCGCCGAGTCCTACCGCCGCCGCACCCGGGAACTCGTCGCCCGCACCCGGGAGATCGAGGACGCGTGCTTCCACGTCGGGCACGGCCCGCTGCCCGCCCAGACCGAGATCCTCGGCGCGCTCAACGAGGTCCTGGACGACCGTGCCGTGGTCATCAACGCGGCCGGCTCGATGCCGGGTGACCTCCAGCAGCTGTGGCGGGCCCGCGACCCGAAGGCCTACCACGTGGAGTACGCGTACTCCTGCATGGGCTACGAGGTCGCCGCCGGCGTCGGCGCCAAGATGGCCGACCCGAGCCGCGAGGTGGTCGTACTCGTCGGTGACGGCTCCTACCTGATGATGGCCCAGGAGATCGTCACCATGGTCTCCGAGGGCCTCAAGGTCGTCATCGTCCTCGTCCAGAACCACGGCTTCGCGTCGATCGGTTCGCTGTCGGAGTCGCTCGGCTCGCAGCGCTTCGGCACCAAGTACCGCTACCGCAACGGCGATTCGGGCCGACTGGACGGCGACGTCCTCCCCGTCGACCTGGCCGCCAACGCGTCCTCGCTCGGCGCGGACGTCCTGCACGCCGCCTCCGTCGAGGAGTTCCGCTCCGCGATGGCGAAGGCGAAGGCCGCCACCCGCACCACCGTCGTGCACGTCGAGACCGACCTGTACGGCCCCAACCCGCCCGGCCACGCCTGGTGGGACGTCCCCGTCAGCCAGACCTCCGCCCTCGACTCCACCCGCACGGCGTACGAGACCTACGCCGCCCGCAAGCAGGCCCAGCGCCACTACCTGTAAGGACGTGCCCTCCGTGACCACCATCCCGCACTGGATCAACGGCTCGCCCGCCCATGGCGCCGCCACCGCCACCCAGCCGGTGTTCAACCCGGCCACCGGCGCGGAGCAGGCCCGGGTCGTCCTCGGCGGCGCCGCCGAGGTCGACGCCGCCGTGCAGGCCGCGGCCGCCGCCTTCGAGACCTGGCAGGACTCCTCGCTGTCCCAGCGCGTCCAGGTCATGTTCGCCTTCCGCCAGCTGCTCGTCGAGCACGAGGAGGAACTCGGCCGGATCATCTCCGCCGAGCACGGCAAGACCGTCGACGACGCCCGCGGCGAGATCACCCGCGGCCGCGAGGTCGTCGAGTACGTCTGCGGCCTCGGCGACGTCCTCAAGGGCTCCTTCTCCGACCAGGTCTCCCGCGGCATCGACGTCCACAACTTCCGCCAGCCGCTCGGTGTCGTCGCCGGCATCACCCCGTTCAACTTCCCGGCGATGGTCCCCCTGTGGATGCACCCGGTCGCGATCGCCACCGGCAACACGTTCATCCTCAAGCCGTCCGAACGCGACCCCTCCGCCGCCAACTTCGTCGCCGACCTGTACAAGAAGGCCGGGCTGCCCGACGGCGTCTTCAACGTCGTGCACGGCGGCAAGGAAGCCGTCGACGCGATCCTCACCCACCCCGGTATCGAGGCCGTCTCCTTCGTCGGCTCCACCCCCATCGCCAAGTACGTCCACGAACAGGCCACTTCGCACGGCAAGCGGGTACAGGCCCTCGGCGGCGCGAAGAACCACGCCGTCGTCCTCCCCGACGCCGACCTGGAGTTCGCCGCCGACCACATCACCGCCGGCGCCTACGGCTCCGCGGGCGAACGCTGCATGGCCGTGTCGGTGGCCGTCGCCGTCGGCGACGCCGCCGACTCCCTCGTCGAAATCCTCACCCGCAAGGCAGGCGAGGTGAAGGTCGGCCCCGGCAACCAGCCCGGCACCGACATGGGCCCCCTGGTCACCAAGGCGGCCCAGGAGCGGGTGGAGAACGCGGTCGGCACCGCGGCCGCGCAGGGCGCCACCGTCGTCGTCGACGGCCGCGGCCTGAAGGTCGACGGCCACGAGGACGGCTTCTTCACCGGCCCCTCCCTCCTCGACCACGTCACCACCGAGATGACGGCCTACCAGGAGGAACTCTTCGGCCCGGTCCTCGCCGTCGTCCGCGTCGACACCCTCGACCAGGCCATCGACGTGATCAACGCCAACCCCTACGGCAACGGCACCGCCCTCTTCACCGGCTCCGGCGAGGCCGCCCGCCGCTTCCAGCGCCGCATCAAGGTCGGCATGATCGGCATCAACGTCCCCGTGCCGGTCCCCATGTCGTACTACTCCTTCGGCGGCTGGAAGGACTCCCTCATCGGCGACTCCCCCATCCACGGCCCCGAAGGCGTCCGCTTCTACACCCGCCCCAAGGTCGTCACCACCCGCTGGCCCCAGCCCAAGCAGCAGGTCACCGCCGGCTTCACCTTCCCCACCTCCAGCTGACCGGACCGAGGGATCCTCGCCGCTTCCATGGCCGGCGGCGTCGCCGCGGGTCCGGCGCCGGGCAAGGCCATCGAACGGTCCGGCACCCGTGCGGTCCCCTCCTGCGCGGCGGCATCTCCCTGCTCTGCCTGACGGCGACCCGCTGGCCGATCCGCGCCACGGGCCGCGCCGGGACAGGGGTGCCGTCCCGGCGCGGCGTTCACCGGGATGCAACGGTCAGCCGTTGACGGGGGCGACCTCGACGTAGTCGAAGTCGGGCGCCCAGGAGGAGGAGTTGGAGAACTTCAGCGTGTTGGTGCCGGCGCTGAGACCGACGGTGATCGGCAGTGTCCAGTAGTCGTTCCAGCTGTAGGTGTTGCGGAACGTCAGCGTGGTGGCGGTACCGCCGTTGACCGACAACTGGGCGGTGCGGGACTCGACGTTGGTGTTGTAGCTGTCCGAACCCGCCCGGTCGTTCTGCGCGTAGTGGACGACGACCGTGTAGCGCCCGGCTGCGGCCGCGCTCACGCTCCCGAAGGTGAGCGTGTTGGCGCTGCTGCCGCCGACGTAGCCGACGTTCTTGCCGCCCGAGGCCCAGCTGTCGGACTGCGCCTTGGCCGCCCCGGCCAGAGTAGCGTTCTCCGCCTCGTACTTGGTGACGCCGGTGGTGTCACCGGCACCGTCCACCTTCAGATCGCGGAGGGTGAGTGTGGTGCCGCTGTTCGGGGCGACGGCGATCCGGTTGATGCCCGCCGTCAGGTACAGCCTGCTGCCGGAGGTGGTGGCCGAGCCGCCGGACGAGCCGTAGGTGGCGACGGTGGTGCCGTTCAGGGCGAGGGCGGTGCTGCCGCCGGCCGAGGAGTAGTCCGTCTTGACGGTGTAGTAGCCGTCGGTGGGCGCGTAGGCGTCGAAGGTGGCCTTGTCCCCGGAGACCATGACCAGCCGGCCGGTACCGGTCTCGCCGACGTCGCTGTACGAGTACGCCGGGCTGCCGCCGACGTCGGCGAGCGTGGCCTCGTACACCGTCTCCGGTGTGCTCGGTACGGCGGTCAGGTCGATCTTGTCCAGGGTGACCTGCCCGGCCGAGGTGCCGAGCGTCGAGTCGGCCACGGCGAGCGAGACGGTGTGGCTGCCGGCGCTCAGGGTGACCGGGACGGTGACGTGGGAGCGGTACTGCCAGTTCAGCGTGGAGGGGTAGGCCACGAACTGCGGGTTGGCGCCGTCGATCCGCAGCACCTGCTGGGACGGGGAGCCGTTCTCGTTGCCGTAGAAGATCCGCAGGTTGTAGGTGCCGGCGGAGGGGACGCTCACCGTGAAGACGACCTTGCTGTCGCTGTTGACCAGGTAGCCGACGTCCTTGGTGCCGGAGGTGGCGTACAGCTGGGCGGTGGCGTAGCTGTCACCGGTGGCCTGGGTGACGACGGTGCCGTCGGTGACGGCCGCGTTCTCGGCCTCGTAGGAGGAGTACGACGGGACGCCGGGCGCGGTGGCGGTGCCGCCGCCGTTCGGGGTGACCGTGATCCGGTACGCGGACATGGAGTTCAGGCCGGTCAGCGGCACCGTGATGGAGCCGCCGGAGGGCGTGTAGGCGGCGCGGGACACGGTCTGCGGTGGCGCGGAGGCGCCTTCGTAGCCGCTCCAGTCCAGGGCCTGCACGGTGACCTCGACCTTGCTCCCGAAGGTGGCGCTAGGGATGTTGTTGATCACCACGTTGGTGTCGGTGGCGGAGCCGCCCACGATCACCTGGGCCTGCTTGCGGCCGGTGTCGAGGGATGCGATGCCCTGCAGCGTGTCCTGGACGTTCAGCTGCGGCGGTGTGGTCTTCACCGTCTGCCCGGTCATCCCGGCGTACCAGTGCCAGAACCACCAGGACCCGTTGGGGACGTTGGTGTGCACGGTGTTGCCGGACATGTTGCCGGCGATGTCCCAGTACGGCTGCTGGGCGTAGACCTTGGTGTCCTCGAACATCGAGGCCCACTGGATCATCTGCCCGGGCACCGACAGGTCGCGCCGGTTGGCGTACTCGTCGATGTTGATCGGGATGGCGCTGATACCGCGGGCCGTCTCCAGCGCGCGGTACGCGGTGTAGTGGGAGCGGTAGTCGGCCAGCGAGCTCGGGCCCAGCTCGTGCCAGGTGAACACGTCGGGGAGCTGGCCGTTGGCCTTGGCGTAGGTGAGGAAGTCACCGAAGAACTTGCTGTTGAAGTTGGCGGTGTTGGGTCCGGCTATCTTCGCGGCCGGGTAGTCGGCCTTGATGCGTGCGTAGACCGTGCTCCAGTCGGACTCGAAGTTGCTGAGCGCCGAGGCGTAGGTACTGGAGGTGGAACTCCCCAGCCCAGTGTACCAGTTGCCGTCCGGTTCGTTGAACGGGACGAAGACCACGTCGGCCGCGTACGAGGTCGCCTTCACCGCGTTCACGGCGGTGTCGACCTGGGTGAGGTAGTCGTCGATGCCGTTGTTCTGGTACGGCCAGTCCGAGTACTCGTCCTGGATGTTGGTGTACATCGTCCCGCCGCCGTTGCGGAAGAACGAGGGGGCGACCTGGAGGATGTCGCCGCCCGGGTGCTGGGCGCCGTTCGGGGGCTTCTGCGAGCCGGTGGTCAGCTTCAGGGGCGCCAGCAGGTTGTCACCGGGGACTCCGTCGTCGCTCTGGCCGTAGAGCGCGCCGTTCGAGCCGCGCAGGACGGCGCCGGTGGTGGTGCCGAGGTCCACGGTGAAGGTCTGGGAGGCCGCCGCGGCCGGCGGCGGTACGGCGAGACCGGCGCCGACGAGCGCGGCGGCGGCCAGCAGGGTCGCGGACAGGCGCGATCTCGTACGACGGCGGGACGGCGGGGCCGCCTGCGGTGTGCGGGTACGGAAGGACATGGGTACCTGGCTTTCCCCTCCCGCCACGCTGCGGGAGGACGAGGTCGGGGCCGGAACCGAGCAGTGTGAGCGCCCACATCCCCCGCGAATGGAGCAGTGTGCCGTAGGCGACGCCGGTGTGTCAGCGGCCGGGTGCCGGGCCGGTGCTCTCCCGGACGATCAGCTCGGGCTCCCGCCACGGGGGCGGCGGCGGGGCGTTCTCCGGGTCGAGCAGCCGGTGCAGCATCCCGAAGGCGCCACGGCCGAGCCCCTCGAAGTCCAGCCGCACGGTGGTGAGGGCAGGGTGGGTGTAGGCCGCGTACGGCGCGTCGTCGAAGCCGGCCACGCTCAGGTCGCCCGGCACGTCCCGGCCGGCCTCGCGCGCCGCGCGCAGCACGCCGAGCGCCAGTTCGTCGTTGCCGCACAGCACGGCGGTCACCTGCGGGTCGGCGACCAGGGCGCGGGCGGCCAGATACCCGGATCGCGGGCTCCAGCCGCCTTCCAGCAGCTCGGGGACCGGACGCCCGGCGTCGGCGAGTGCCTCCCGCCAGCCCTCCGCCCGCTGGCCGACCCTGGTGGTGGACGAGGGGATCGCCACGTGGTGGACGGTGCGATGGCCCAGGCCGAGCAGATACCGGGTGGCCTGGGCCGCCGCGGCGCGGTCGTCCAGCCAGGCCTCGGGCCGGTCGCGGGCGTGCCCGTCCCGGGGCCGTTCCACGACCGCGGCCGCCGGGAACTCCGCGGGCAGCGCGTGCCAGGCGCGCTCCCCCGGCGCGTTGAAGGCGATGACGAGCACCGGCTCACCCGGCCTGGCGAGCCGGCTCGCCACGTCCTCCGGCGTCAGCGGCGCCCGTTCGTCCAGGACGCTGATCGCCACCGCGAACTCGGCCGCCCGCGCGGCCTCCTCGATGCCGCGCAGCGCCAGGGACGCCCCGTACAGGGTGGTGTCCGAGGTGAGGACGGTCACCGAGCGCACCAGCCCGCCGGCCAGTGCGCGGGCGAGCCGGTTGGGCTTGTAGCCCAGCTCGTCGATGACCTCCAGCACCCGGTCCCGGGTGGCCTTCCGCACCTTGGGGCTGTCGTTGACCACACGGGAGACGGTCTGGTGGGAGACCCCGGCCGCCCTGGCCACGTCGAAGATGCTGACCGAGCGGTGCCGGTCGGCACCGTGCCCGGGGGGTTCCGCGCCGTGCGGGGCAGGGGCGGGCTGCTGCATGCTGGGGGCTCCTGGCGGACGGTGGGACGAGTTCCTGCAGGCGTGTCGTGTTAGCGCTAACACTATCGGGTGCGGTACCTGAGGGCGATGGGGCGGACGAGGTTACACCGGAACGGCGCCGGCGCGGGACCCGGCGGGAGCAGGCCAC